>PKWA01000028.1:11822-35808 GCA_003131665.1 Acidimicrobiaceae bacterium | reverse complement strand
TGGGCTATTTGGCCACCGTCGGCGACGTTCGAGTTGGTTGCGCGTGGCTGGTGGTGATTGATCGCGTGCCCGGTCCCGGGAAATTTTTACGTTTATCGGGGATGGTGCAAAGTGTCTACGTGTTGCCCGAGTACCGAAGTCGTGGCATCGGCTCAGAGATGATGGGCACGCTGTGCGACGAAGCTCGATCGATGGGATTGGACTACCTGATGGTTCATCCTTCCATCGAGTCCTTTCCCTTCTATCGCCGTCTGGGGTTCGCGGGCGCGGACAAGGCGCTCGAACTTCGATTCGCACTGACGTAGCGGCCCCGACCGCTCAGCGTGACTTCACCTACTCGCTCTTGTCTTCGATCTCCCACGCGTGATCAACAATGTGCCAGGCGCAACGTCGAATGGCGTAGGCGACGGGCCACTTGGGGTTTGAACTTCCGGCCCTGAGCGTGGTGACGACGACATCGCGCTGTTCGTCCCAGGGCGTGCGGGGGGCGACGCGAAAGCCCACCCGTGAGCAGTAGGCGCGCTCGGCTTCGCGAACGTGATCGACGATGGCATCTCGATCGCGGCCCCCGCCGCGAGGTCCCTTTCTCAATCTGGAAGGCGCGTTCGCGACCACGGCGTCGAAGTAGTTCCAACAGTCCTGCAATACGGCGATCTGTCGACTCAGTTCTCGCGGCGTCACAGATATCTTGTCCCACGGGCCACGGGCGTCCGGCGCGCCAAAGTCCGTCGTTCCATTTCCCTTCACCGTGCCGATGACTTCGAAGGCGCCCGTTCGAAAGGCGCTTGTCACGATTCGGGCGTAGCGATCTCGATACTGATCGAGTGCTTCGAGGGCGAGATCGGGGGTCTTGGCGTGGCGACACCATCCGGGCCAATCCAGCGAGACGGCGAAGGCCAGTTTCTTGCCCTGTTCTAAATACACGCGTGACGGTGCCACGAAACACCCCTTTTTTAAAACGTAGTACTCATAGTCGACGGGTTCTTATCAGGCAAGTCGCAAAGGTGACCGTGACGATTAACTGTTTTCAGCCAACCTGGTGGCGTTGCTCAGGGCCCGTTGACCGATGCGGAGATAACTCGGACGGTCGCGGAGACCCAGAGAGACCATCATCACGCCGAAGAAGACGGCCCAACCGATCGTTCGCTGAAGGGTCGGTTCGTCGTCGAGCTGGTACGCGCGAAAGAATGCGGCCAATGCGTCATAGGGCAGTGACATGAGTCCACCCGCGAGATCAGTCGCCGGATCGCCCGCGCAAAGGTCGCCGAAATCAACCACGCCGATCAGAGCCTCGTCGCGGTAAAGGGTGTTGCCGGGATGAAAGTCGCCGTGAAGCCATTGGGCCGGCCTATCTCCGATTGGCACGTCACAACATTTCAGCCAGAGCGAGTAGACCTTCTCGTAATCGATTTCGTGGCGCAGCTCATTGAGACGCTCTTCGAACGTTGATGATCGCGCGGCGAGGGTGACGCTTCGAAAGGGATTGTGTGGCGCGTCGGGCGGGGCGCCGACGTGCACTTCTCGAAGGAACGTCGCTAACGAGCGAGCCGAGCGAGCGAGTACGTCGGGGCTGACCTCGTCGCCTGGCACGCCGTCGATCCACGACGAGATGGACCACGGCCATGGAAAGGCGTCACTCGGGGCGCCGGCCAGAAGGGGAAGAGGAGTGCGCAGCGAGACGTGGCGAGCCACTTCGGGCAGCCAGCGCAGTTCGTTCTCGAGCGGTGTCACTGCCAATTCGCGACGCGGAAGACGAATCACGAGATCCGGACCCAGGCGCCACAGCGAGTTGTCGAAGCCCTCGGCCACCTCGTAACACTCGACCCCATCGAAGTTGGGAAACTGTGAGTGAAGGAGGGTCGCGACGAGATTCGCGTCAATCTTCACCTCCGCCGCGGGCCAACTCATGCCTCGAGGTTACAAAGTCTCGTGCCGTTCGATCGGTGTGCCTCGCGCCATCGGCCGATGCCATCTCCGACATTTAGACGGGCCCTAACGTAACACCATGTCCGTGTTGATCCACACCCTCAATGCCACGTGGTCACCCTTTGTACTGGTGGCGGGACTGCTGCTCATCGGACACGTGGCGGCCGGCGAGGGCCTCTTTCACCTGGTTGGATCGTGGTGCGCACGAGTGGCGGGCGGCGGCATCGCGCTCTTTTTGGTGACGATGGCCTCGGTGGCTCTCGTGACTGCAGTACTCAATCTCGACACGTCGGTCGTCTTTATGACGCCCGTGGCGCTGCACGCCGCGCGGGCCAAAGGGGCCGACGAGACGGCCTTTCTCTACGGCACCATCTTCATGTCGAATTCGGCCTCGCTACTGCTCCTGGGCTCAAACTTGACGAATCTTCTCGTCTTCTCGAGACGGGGAGAACTGGGATCGGCCTTCGCCGGGCGCATGTTCTTTCCCTGGATCGCCTCAGTGGTCGTGACGACTGTCGTCGTGCTGGCGTGGCGATGGCGAGCGTTGCGTCGCGGAACGCATCCGTCGGCGAAGACTCCCGTGTCGTTCACCTTGGGGCCAGGCGTCATTGCCGCGATCTTCGCTGTCGTTGCCATGTTGGTCTTGTCGGCGCCGGCACTTTGGGTCTTCTTCGTCGGCGTGGCGGCGCTGTTGTTCGAGAGTGTTGCGAAAAAGCGGATGTCGTTGCGCGGAGCGATCTCAATCATCAGTCCAAAGACGCTGTCCCTGCTGTTCGTGGTGGCGGTGGCGGTGGGCTGGTTCGCCCGATCTTCGACGTTGACGGCGAATCTCTTGCGCCACGCCAACGTCGCCATGACGATTGTCACGTCCACTATCGCGTCGCTCGTTATCAACAATCTCCCCGCGGCCTCGCTCTTCGCGGCGCACGGCATCGCTCATCCCTTCGCGCTGTTGTTGGGTCTGGACCTAGGACCCAACTGCGCGGTGACGGGCGCGCTGTCGTCGCTGCTGTGGTGGCGAATTGCTCGAACGCATCAGATGAGGCCCTCGCTCGTCACCTTTAGCGTCGTAGGAACGATCGTCGCACTGATCGCGATGGCCGCTGCGGCGCCACTGCTGTAACCCGCTCGACGTCCGCGAGACTCCGCGCGTCTAGAAAGATCGCCGGCGAGTGGCACTCGAACTTCTGACTAAGTCGCTCTCGGGTCGTTGGTGTTCTCATGCACCTCGCACATGTCGATGGCCCAGACGCTGGCGTTACCAACTGGGTCCCACCTCAGTCCATTGAGTGGTTCCCTGGCACAGTACGCTCGAAGAGCTCGAATCATGCCGCCGTGCGTCACGACGAGAAGTGAGAGATCGGGCCACTCGAGATTGGATCGCTCGACGAAGAGTTCGGCGCGTCGAACGACATCGCGAAACGACTCGCCACCGGCTGGTCGCGCGTCCGGGTTTACGACCAGGCCGTCAGCAATGCCGGTGACGTCACTGGTCAAATTGGCGAGAGGGCCACCCTCAAACGCGCCAAAGCACCGTTCCCGCAGGAGAGGATCAGTTGAAAAGGTCAGCGACAACCCTTCGCTGATGATGGCGGCAGTCTCTTTCGCGCGCGCTAGGTCGCTCGACACAACGCGATCGAACTTATGTTCGAGCAAGGAGGTGACGAGAAGGGAGGAGTGAGCGCGCCCCTCTCCAGTGAGCTGGGCACGGTCGTTTTGTCCCTGAACGAGTCGTGATGCGTTCCAGTCGCTTTCGCCGTGACGAACCAGCGTGAGCGAGCGCGCACGACGCTGGGACGGAGTCACGGTGACCAGGTTACCGACCTCTGGTATTTGAGGATCAAGAAGATATATGACGAAGGCTCATCGAGCCATCTCCATTCGGCGCGATGCGACGAGTGTTCGAATGATCCGCTCGCCGTCACAAAGTGACATCTCGGAAGTTAGGGCTGGCGGAGGAATAGTCGCGCCCACGATGTGCGTCACTTGATTCTCAGGATTTTCCAAGAGTGTCGCCGCGACGTCGTCATCACAATGACAGGAATTACAAGGTTGCCCGGAGATTCACCGACCCGTTGCATAAGGAAAGCTGAGTTCGTCGCCGGTATCATGAATCGATGCCATTATCGCTTCCGAACAGAGCTCAAAAGCCGCGCACCATCGGTCTGACCATGGTCATCGACACGGGCATGCCGCTCAGTCTCTTCACCGACGTCGTCGAGAGTCACGCCGATCTCGTTGACTTCGTGAAGTTCGGTTGGGGAACGTCGGTGGTCACGTCGAACTTCCAAAGGAAACTCGATGTCGTCAAGGCCGCCAACGTCAACTTCTATCTCGGCGGGACGCTCTTTGAGAAGTACATTCTCCAAGAACGATTCGACGAATTCCGCACCCTTTGCCAGTCGTACGGGTGTAGTTACGTCGAGGTCTCCAACGGGACCATCGACCTGTCGAACGACGATAAGGCGGACTTCGTGAAGCGGCTCTCTGACGACTTTCGCGTCATTTCCGAAGTTGGATCGAAGGATCAAGTGAAGTCCGAGACGATGGCGCCGAACAAGTGGATAAACCATATCCAAGCTGACGTCGACGCTGGCGCCGTCCTCGTGACGCTCGAGACGAGAGAGAGTGGACGAGGCGGCATCTGCCGATCGNNGGAGAGCTTCGCTACGGGCTGATTGAAGAGATTCTCTCCTCGAAAGTCGATCACGAGAAACTTCTGTTCGAAGCGCCGACGACGGATCTTCAGAGCTACTTCGTTCGACGGCTCGGACCCGACGTCAACTTGGGCAACATTGCAGTGTCAGAGATTGTTCCACTCGAGACGATTCGCCTCGGCTTACGCAGTGAGACGCTGCTCGATTTTGAGCCCCGCCTTCACGACGTCGACTGAGAGGACTCGTGAGAGAGAGTCGCGACGTCTTTCACCTCGCCATCCCGGCCTACGACCTCGACGACACGCTGGCATTTTATGTGAGCAAGTTAGGTTGCAAGCTGGCTCGGCGATACGACGATCGCGTCACGTTCGATTTCTTCGGCGATCAGTTGGTCTGCCATCTCTCTCCGGCGCCGGCCGACATCCCGCCATTAAGAGAATTGCCCATGTACCCGCACCATTTTGGCGTCACGTTTCGCGAGCAAAAGGATTTTGACGCTCTGTATCAGTTGTGTCAACAGCGTGGTGTTCCCTTCTTCAGTGATGTGAGTCTTCGCTTCGAAGGAAAAGTTGAAGTCCATCAGACTTTCGTGATCTGTGATCCTTCGTCGAATCTGATCGAGTTCAAGCACTACGCCGATCATCGAATGATGTACTAACCGGTGCGTCAGTGGAACTTTCTTCTTCCAACTCCGACCACCATCCGCTTGACGCACTAATTATTGACCAAGCGTCGGCACGCACTACGGCGTCCTATCTTTTCGAGGCACGTGGCCCACGAACTCTGTCGTTCGAAGGCTTGGCTGCAGAAGTGACCTCGCTACGGCACCGGCTCGAGCGATGGAGCATCAAACCTGGGGACCGCGTCGGTCTTTTGATCGCCGACCCGCTGACCTTCGCCACCTCGTTCTTGGCTTGCCTGGCATCGGGGGTGTGGGTGGCGCCGTTCGACCCAACCGTCAGTGCCGTCAATTTGCAAAAAGTTGATCAACGCGCGCGGGCTCTCGGCGTTGGCGTGGTCCTGAGCGATCGCGACGCGCCCGACGGCGCTTCGCTGACCTGGGTCGATGTTGTGCGAGAGACGCCGGCGCCCCTTAGCGCGGAACACANNGGTGTCGTCCTGTCATCATCTGGCACGACGGGCACACCAAAAGTCATGGCGCTCTCGGTCGAGCAGTTGCTCGAGACCGCGAAGTTGATTGCGCGGCACAATCGCCTCGAGGTCAACGATCGCGGCTTCAATCCTTTGCCGCTCTGGCACATCAACGCCGAAGTCGTGGGACTCCTCGCGACGCTCGTCGCCGGAGCGTCCCTGGTGCTCGATGATCGTTTCCATCGAACTGGATTTTGGAAGATTGTCGAGGACTTTGACGTCACTTGGATTAACGCCGTGCCCGCGATTATCTCTCGGCTCGTGGCCCTTCAAGGTGACGAGGCGCCTCCGCAGAAAGTTCGCTTCGTCCGATCGGCTTCGGCGCCACTCTCGCGAGCACTGTTCGATGAGTTCGAAACGTTGACCAACATTCCCATCATTCAGTCCTACGGCATGACCGAAGCCGCGAGTCAGATCTGCGCGAATCCGCTAAGTGGTGTGCGAAAGTCCGGTTCGGTGGGCGTGCCGGTGGGGGTGGAGGTGCGTATCACGCCGATGGATGGTGAAGCCTCGATCAACGGGATCGGCGTCGTTGGTCATATCGAAATAAAGGGTCCGACCGTCATCACGGGTTACGAAAGTCCCGGGTACGACGATCGATTCGACGATGAGAGTTGGCTGCGTTCGGGCGATTTGGGCTACTTCGACGAAGATCACTATCTCTTCATCGTGGGAAGAAATGACGACGTGATCAACCGCGGTGGTGAGAAGATCTACCCGCTGGAGATCGAAAATGTGCTCGCGGGCGTCGACGGCGTCGCTGTCGTTGCCGTTATCGGTGAGTCCGACGAAGTCTTTGGTCAAGTTCCGGTGGCGTACGTGCAGCCCCTCGACGTTGCGGCGCTGACCTCTCCTGAGGAACTGGCCGAGCTCGTCTCGCGACTTCGTGCCAGCGCGAACGAAGCGTTCTCCAAGGCGTACCGGCCCGCCACGGTGAAGTTCGTGGAGCAACTGCCCGTTCACGCGACTGGCAAGGTCGGCAAAGGTCAGCTGCGCGAAGGCGACGTTGTCGTCGCGTACGAAGAGCGTTTGTAGAGTTTTGCCATACCGTCTTACGTTGCTAGTGAAGTTCTAGACCGAGGAGGGGTATGAGTACGGCCCCCGAGGCGGCACCGAGCGGCACGCGCCAACGTTTAGAGCACGTGGACGCCATGCGTCCCATCAAGCAGTCGGCCGTCATCTCGACGCATGCGCTTATCTACTTTTCGCCACTGTCGACGAGTCCTCTGGCGGCGGGACTCTTGACCTTGACGCACTTTTCGCGCGACGCCTTCCTCTTCGTCTCCGCGTGCATGCTGGCTTACAGCTACCGCGACCTCGCGACGGTGCAACTTGCGCACTACTGGAAACGGCGTCTTNNTCTTATGGCGGTCGGACTGCCGTACCTGGTCTGGTCGTTGATCTACTTTCCGATCGCCTCCATGAAGAATTCGGCGACCTTTCCCTACTTCCACTTGCCAATGTCGGCGATCTTCAGCGCCGCGGGCGCGCACCGCCTGCTGGTCGTGGTGTGTACGGGTTACTACCACCTGTACTTCTTGCTGGTGCTCTTGGAGTTCTACGTATTTTTCCCCTACGTCTTTTATCTCATTCGTCGTTTCCCCAAGTGGCACCTTCCGCTCATCCTGGGGTCCGCGTTATGGCAGTTCGTCTATCCCTACGTCGTTCGACATGGTCTCTTGGGCTTTACGATCACTTCCAAGGTCGAGACGCGACTGGTCTTCTCGTACCCGCTCTACCTGCTCGGTGGCGTAGTGACCGCGCTCTACTTAGAGCAGTTTCACGATTGGGTACTTCGCCACAAGCGCGCCTTGTTGAGCTGGACGGTGGTGTTCGCGGCGCTGCCCATCGTGCTCGACTACTTCTATCGTCACGGTCACCATGTGCCTAAGTTTCTCGTACCCGGCGGTGACCCCTTCGCCGCCGTGGTGGTGCCCTACGACGTAGGGGCCATCATCGGGGTGTACTTGCTCGGGGTCTATCTCGTCAGCCCCCGGCGCAGCGCACGCACGAGGGCTATCACGCGCTCGGGTTCGGAGGCTGCGTACGGCATCTACCTTTCGCAGATCATCTGGATCGTGTTCTTACACCGATGGGCGTACGAGTGGGGGATTCTTCGTCACGTGCCCTGGTTGGTCATGATGCTCTTTGCGGTGACCTTCGCGTATTTGGTGGGTTGGTTGTTCAGCGCGCTCTTCGCGCGTACGCCGCTCGCGCGCGGGCTCGTTGGTCGAGCGCAGGTGCCGTGGAATACATTGATTCCCCGGCGGGGACAGTTTGCAACGGCTGCGCACGACGACTTCGGCGAAGGACCGCTCAATCTCACCGACTTTTAGTCAGCTCCATGTTCGTGCGTTGACACCATTTTTTGTCACACTCTTGTTTAGGTCGAACTGAAAAGACGCGAGTTCTTCAAGAGTACGATGGGACTTCCTAAGCCAAGGTGAGGGTGAGCGTGGCTAAGTCCGGCGGCGAGAGTGAACGACTGCGGGTTCCTCAACCCCTGATCAAGCGGCGCATCGCCTCGGGTCGCGGCGCCATGGAGCAGCCCAACGTCACCCACGATGGTGAGGCGCGACTTACGCCAAGGTTCTGGCTCGCCGTCGTGTTGACCGGCGTCGCCGCCGGCCTCTTTGGCGACCTCTTGATGTGGGTCTTGGCGGTCTTTGAGCGACTGGGCTTTAACTACCACTCGGGCAGTTTTCAAAACGCCGTGGCGGCGGTGTCGGGACTGCGGCGAATCAGCTCGCTCCTGGCCGCTGGCGTGATCGGCGCGCTGTCGTGGTACCTCATTCGTCGCTACCTGAAGAATGAAAAAGCCGAAATCGATGAGGCGGTGTGGAATGGTAGCGGCGAACTCTCGCCTCGACGCAGCTTTCTGACGTCGGTGGTCTCGGAAGTGGTGATCGGACTGGGGGCGTCCGTCGGAAGAGAGGCCGCGCCCAAGTTGATGGGGGGCGCGTCGGGCAGCGTGATCTCGCGATGGTTCCATCTCACTCCGGCCCAAAAACGCCTTCTGGTCGCCTGTGGCGGCGGGGCCGGTCTGGCCGCGGTGTACAACGTGCCCCTCGGCGGTGCCCTCTTCACCGCCGAAGTGCTCTACGGCAGTTTCGCGTTGCCGGTCGTTTTTCCGGCTTTGGCGACGTCGCTCGTCGCGACCGTGGTGGCGTGGATCTACCTGCCCAGTGGCGCCACCTACGCCGACATTCCGAACTATCGATTCAGCGCGTCGTTGATGGTGTGGTCGTTGCTCGCGGGTGTCGTCATTGGGCTACTTGCGGTTTTTTACGTACGACTCATCGGCTGGGTGTCGCATCACCGGGCCAAGGGGGCCAATATCTTCTGGGCGATGCCACTGGCGTTCTTGGTGGTGGGTGTGCTGGGACTGTGGTACCCGCAACTCTTTGGCAACGGCAAGGACATGGCCCACGAGGCGTTTCTCGGCGTGGGCAGTATCGGTCTGCTCTTCGCCCTTTTCGCTTTGAAGCCACTGGTCACCGCATTGACGCTTGGCAGTGGCGCGGCCGGTGGCGTCTTTACCCCGTTTCTCAGTACGGGTGCGCTGCTGGGCGGTTTTCTCGGCGCGGCGTGGATTCACCTCTGGCCGGGGACACCCGTCGGCGCCTTCGCCTTGGTGGGCGCGGCGGCCATGATCGGCGCGACGATGCAGGCTCCGCTGGCCGGTTTGGTCTTGGTCGTCGAACTGACCCACGGCGGCCTCGCCATCATGATTCCCATGATGGCCGCAACCGTCATCGCCACCTTCTTGGTACGTCAGATCGACGGTTACTCGATCTACTCCGCACGACTGCCCCACCGCGACGCTTCGCTCGAGAGCTAGTGTTCGCCACCACTTGTTGGTATCACGCCGGGCGTCCATGGAACAATAGGAAGATGTGTGATCGCGCCACGACTCTTCGAGCTGAACGTTGAGCGACACGACGTTCGTCGTGCGTCGCGCGCAGCCCGACGACTGGGCGGCGCTTCGCGCGATTCGACTCGAGGCGCTGAGCGACTCACCCGACGCCTTCGGTTCGACCTACGAGACGGCTCTCAACTTTTCGAACGATCAATGGCGAGCAATGGCAGCTCAGCGGTTCTACTGCTTAGCTGAACGCGACGGCGTCGTGGGCATGATCTCGGGAGGGTTGAACGATGATCACCCGGGCACGCACTGGCTGTACGGAATGTACGTGACGCCCTCAGTGAGAGGAAGCGCCGCCGCCGCGCTGCTGGTCAAGGCCGTCGAAGAGTGGGCGCGAGGTGAAGGAGCCCGTGAACTCTTCTTGCACGTCGGTTCCTCAATGACTCGGGCTCGAAGTTTCTATAAAAAGATGGGCTTTGAACCCACGTCGGAGAGCCACGCGATGACTCGAGATCCCACGCTCGAGCTGATTACGTTGAGGCGGTCCCTTGTCGACGCCTGAGTTTCGAGTGCAGCGAGTCGATGCGCCGGTGCTCTACGAACTTCGTCGACGGGTCCTGAGGGGAAACGATCCGAACAAGACCGTTGAGGATCCCCGCGACGGGGAGGAGACGTCGCTGCACTTTGGGGGCTTCCTCGGTGATCGACTCGTCGTGAGCGCGTCGTTCTTTCCTTCCACGGCGCCGACCAACGCTCACCTGTCGACCTATCAACTTCGCTACATGGCGACGGACTTTGACGCTCAAGGCAGCGGCTACGGCGCACTGGTCTTGGCCGCGGCCGAAGACGCCCTGCGGGCCATGGGTGTGCAGCAGGTGTGGGCGAACGCTCGCGACACGGCGCTCGGTTTCTATCGCTCGACCGGATGGACGGTCCTTGAAGGAACCGAACACCTCAGTCCCGAGACGAACCTTCCCCACACAGTGATCGTGAAACTTATCTGACCCTTATGACTTTTCCACCCTTCCGCGGTGTCCTTCACTAAGTTTGTTCAATGCGCAAGTTCCTGATTCTGCTCGCCGTGCTGGTCGTGATCGCTGCTGGTATTGCGGGCTACTCGCACTTTCACACGACCGCGACCACTACCACGACGAAGCCCGCGCCGATCTATCCAACGGCGCCACTAACGGGGCTCAGCGACCCGTCGGGCACGGCGATTCTGCGTCCCGCGCTCACCATAAAAATTGAAAACACCCCTCAGGCTCTACCGCAGTGGGGTATTGACCAAGCCGACGTCGTATACGAAGAGATCGTCAATGGGGGCATCACGCGACTGGCGGCCATCTTCAACTCCCAAGCGCCGGTCAAGGTCGGCCCCGTTCGCTCAGTGCGCCCGACTGACACCCAGGTGGTGTGGCCACTCGGGGGGATCTTCGCGTTCTCTGGCGGCGCGCCCTACGCGATCACTAGCATCTCGACCGCGCCGGTCAAGCTGGTCGACGAAAGTTCGGCCGGCACCGCGATGTTTCGCGACCCCAACCTCTACGCCCCCCACAATCTCTTCGCGGTGGCGCCCAAGCTCTTCGCGTTCGCCGGCACGCCGACGCCACCTCCGGCCCTCTTTGCCTACCGCGCCAGTACGGCCAAAGCGGCCGGGACCAAGGTGTCGAGCTTCGTCGTGCCGTTTCCGAGTCTCTACCCGGTCACCTGGACCTGGGACGTCGCGACCCAGTCGTGGGACCGCACGCTCTTTGGCAAGCCCGACATTACCGGTACGGGCGTTCGTGAGTCCCCGAAGAACGTCGTGGTGATGTTCGTGAACTACGTGAACGGCATCGGCACGGAGAACTCCTACGCCAATCTTCAAGGTTCCGGCAACGCGACGATCTTCAGCGCCGGACGAGAGGTGCAAGGCACGTGGACGAGGGGACCCTCGATGGCCGACGTCATCCAGTACACGACGCCGTCGGGCAAGACCATCACGCTCACCCCGGGCCAGACCTGGGTGGAACTCTTGAACGACGGCGTGGCGCTCAGTGTGACGAAGTAGCCAATTGCTCGAGCCGCTCGAGCGAGGCTTCCATCGCCCGTCGGTTCTTTTCCGGATAGCCCAGAGCGATGATGAAAGGTGCCCAGGGCTTGTCGTAGGTGAACGACTCGGTGACCTGAGTGCCGCCGGGGATCTCTGCTAAGTCGTAGCGCCACACGAACTGCGAAAAGTGATGCCACGCGATTGAGCGGTTCTCCTCAAAGTCGACCACGACGTTGCGTGTGAGGTAGGGAATCCCGATCTTCATGTTCATCGCGAACGTCGCTCCCAAGAAGAGCCGATCAGGGCCGCTCTTCACTCCTTGCACCGAGTGCGAGCCGTCAATGCGGGCGTGTTCGCGCGGGTCGGCGAGCAAGTTGAAGATAACCGGCGTCGGCGCCGCGATGGCGCGAGTGGCACTGACCGATCGATCCGACGTCATCAGCGAAGCCTAGGGTAAGGAGGGTTCGAAGATTGGAGAAGGATGTCGTATCGCGAACATCTCATTGAGTGCCCGGACGGGCGGACCCTGGAGGCGGCGACCCTGGGCCACTCTTCGGGTCACACGATCTTCTTTCATCACGGCACGCCCGGCTCGACCTCGATGGTGCAGGACTTCGAACCGTTACTAGAGTTCGGGGACTTCTTTTTCGTCACGACGTCGCGTCCGGGTTACGGCAGCTCCTCGCGTCTCGAAGGTCGCGACGTCGCCTTCGTTGTCCGCGACGTGACGACGGTGCTGGACTTCTTTCATCGCAGCCAGTACGCCGCCATGGGATGGTCGGGCGGCGGGCCCCACGCGTTGGCCTGCGCCGCACTTGATACCCCGCGCTGTCTTGGCGCGGTGACGCTCGCGAGCGTCGTGCCGCTCGACGTCGATTTTGATTGGACCGCGGGCATGGGGCCCGAGAACTTAGAGGAGTTTGCCCTGGCCAAAACGGGCGGTGCCCCCTACGAGGAGTTCATTGGCACCGTCGGCGGCCTCTTCGCCGAGGCGAACGAGCAGAACATCATTGAACTCTTTGGGGGATTGCTGTCCGAGGTCGACAAGGAGGTCTTGGCGGACAATCGGGCGCGCCAGGTTCTCGCCACTGCCGTGCGCCACGGTTTTCTCAATGGGTGGCGCGGCTNNGTGGCCTTCTTTTCACCGTGGGGTTTTGACCCGACGACCATCAAGGTGCCGGTGGGGGTGTGGTACGGCGACGCGGATCTCATGGTGCCGCCCACGCACGGGGCGTGGCTCGCGAGCCACCTACCCAGCGCGAGCGTTCACCACCATCCCGAGGACGGACACCTCTCGCTCTACGCGCGTCACGCTAAAGAATTGGCGGCCAACCTCGACGCCGTCTTCGCCTAGCCCCACCGATGCTTTCTAGACTCGAGGTTCATGACGCGCATCGGTAATCTCTATGGACCTGACGCCACCTTCTTGGGCGTGCCGAGCGCCGATCCCGACGATCCCGGCGNNTTGACGGGGGGACCTCGCACCGCCCGGGATGTCGCTTCGGGCCCCAGGCGATGCGCACGACCGACTACCTGCCACACGACGGCCAGCGCCCGAGCCTGGCGTTGGGCGTCGATCCCCTCGTGGAACTCGCCGTCGTCGACCTAGGCGACGTGGAGATGCCCTCGGGCGAGATCGAACGCTCGCTTCGCGCGCTCGAAGACCGGGTCAGCGTGGTCGCGAGCGCCGGCGTCACGCCGATCATCCTCGGGGGCGATCACTCCATCACCTTGAGCGACGTGACCGGCGTCGCGCGACACGTGGGCNNTCCACTTTGACGCGCACGCCGACACCGGCGAGAGCCAGATGGGCTCGCTCTACGGCCACGGCACGCCGATGCGCCGCTTGATCGAGTCCGGTGCCTGTCGCGGGGACCGCTTCTTGCAGATCGGGCTTCGCGGCTACTGGCCCGGTCCCGAGACGCTGGCGTGGATGGGTGAACAGGGCATGCGCTCATTCGAGATGAGTGAGATCGTCGCACGGGGTCTCGACGCGGTGCTCGATGAGGCCCTCGAGATCGCGGTCGATGAGTGTGACGCCGTCTTTTTATCGGTGGACATTGACGTCGTGGACCCCGGTTCGGCTCCGGGCACCGGCACGCCCGAACCGGGCGGACTCTCCAGTCGTCAACTGCTCGACGCCGTGCGCCGCGTCGCGATGAGTGTGGTGCTGGGGGGCGTCGACGTCGTGGAAGTCGCGCCACCCTACGACCACGCCGAGATCACGGCCTACCTCGGCAATCGCGTCGTGCTGGAGGCACTCTCGGGCATGGCGTGGCGCCAGCGGACCGTGCGAGGAGATGCGACGCGCACTCCGAGCGATCCGCTTTTAGATTCGCGCTAATCGCCCAGTGAGTCGATGATCTCGCGCACCATCTCTTCGGTCGAATTGGGATGCAAGAAGGCGATGCGCCCGACCGTCTCGTCCTCCCACTTGGTCGGAGTGACGAAGGCCACCTGGCTCGCCAGGAGTTCTCGGCTCCACTGGTTATAGCGCTCGGCGTTCCAGCCCTTGCGGCGAAAGAGGACGATGGAGAGACTCGCCGGGCGAACCATCTCCAAGTAGTCGCACTCGTTGATCAACACTTCCGTGCGTTGGGCTAAGTCGATGGCGCACTGCACCGCCGACTCGTACGCGGCGGTGCCGTTGGAGACCAGCGAGAACCAAAAGGGCAGTCCGCGCGCGCGACGTGAGAGGTGGATGCCAAAGTCCGAAGGGTTCCAGTCGTAGTGCTCGTCGGTCCCCTCGTGCAAGACGTCTAAGTAGCTGGCCTGTTGGGCGAGAACCTTTCGAGCGACCGTGGGGTCTCGATAGATCAACGCGCAGCAGTCGAGCGGCGCGAAGAGCCACTTGTGGGGATCGACGATGTAACTGTCGGCGTGGCGAATACCTGCAAAGAGATGTCGATGGGTGTTAGAGAAGAGGGCGGCGGCCCCGTACGCACCGTCGACGTGAAACCAGAGGTCGTTCTCGCGCGCGAAGCTGCCGAGCCCTTCGAGGTCGTCGACGATACCCGCGTTGGTGGTGCCGGCGGTGGCGACGACGCCGATGACGTTGTCACGGTGGGGATCGGCTTCAAGGGCCGACTCGAGCGCGGCGCGAGTGAAGCGGTGGTCGTCGGTGGCGACGACGAGGGGCTGAACGTCTAGGACGTGCAGCGCCTTGCCGATGCTCGAATGCGCGTCGTCAGAGATCGCGAATCGAACCTCGCGCGGGTTGAGTTGTGGTCGCTTGGCCCGTCCGACGTCGCGGCCCACCGTGAGACTCGAGAGGTTCCCGATCGAGCCGCCCGAAACGAAAGCGCCGCCCGAACCGCTCGGCATGCCCGCGAGGTCCGCCAAGTACGTCAGCGCCTGGTTCTCAGCGACGACGACACCGCTCGACTCGAGCCAACTGGTGCCGTTCAACCCTGAGCAGGCCACCACCATGTCAAAGAGCAGCGAGTTCTTGGTGGGGGCGTTGGGAATGAACGCCAAGAAGCCCGGCGAGTCGATTGAAACCACCGACGGCGCGAGGGTGTCGCGAAAGAATTCGAGCAAGGCTTCGGGACTGCGACCCTCGGGTCGAATCAGTCCGGCCATCTTCTCGGGCGCGATCTCGATGAGGGCGCCAAAGTCCAAGGGGACCGGATCCAGCGAGAGCCGCTCGCGACAGTAGTCAAAGACGGCGTCAACGAACTCGGCGTCGTAGTCAAACATCTCGTGCCCCACGGCCTCCCTTTCGATTTTGGTCCCTCGCCATCGTACGCACTGCGAGGGTGTCGATAAACACGTGACGAAGTGGGCACTTGGAGGTCGCGAAGTAGCATCCCTTCATGGCAATCGCCCGTGTTGGCTTCCTCGGACCGGAAGGATCATTTTCCCACGAGGCCGTCATGAACCTCGACGGCGCGGAGCCAGTCGCTTACGCCTCACTCGAGGACCTGCTCTCCGCCGTGGCCGATGCGTCGCTCGATCAAGGCCTCGTGCCCATTGAGAACGCGCTCGAGGGAACCGTCTCGGCGACCATCGACGGGCTGGTCTTCAATCACGAATTGGTCATTCTCCAAGAGATCGTGTTGCCGATCCATCTTCATCTGCTGGCCCGACCCGGGGTGACCCTCGAAGAGATCACGAGCGTTCGTAGTTACGTGCACGCGCTGGCCCAGGTGCGAGAGTTCCTGCACTCAAAGCAACTCTCCTCGGAACAGACCACCTCGACGTCTCAGGCCGCGCGCGACGTCGCCGAGTCGAGCGAACCCTGGGCCGCCGTGGGGTCCTCGCTCGCCGGTGAGATCTTTGGTCTCGACGTGGTCGCATCGGATATTGAAGACCATCCCGATAACGCCACGCGCTTCGTGCTCATTGGTCGTGAAGTCGTCGCGGCGCCGACTGGTCACGATCGCACGACCATCGTCTGCTTTCAAGACGCCGACCGCCCGGGATCTTTGTACGGCATCCTGGGCCGCTTCGCCGCGCGCGACATCAACTTGACCAGGCTTGAGAGTCGACCCACCAAGCGTGGGTTGGGCGACTACTGCTTTGTTATTGAGTTCGAGGGCCACGTCGCCGACGACGTGGTGGCCGACTGCCTCGCTGATCTACAGGCTCATCTGGCGCGCGTGAAGTTCCTCGGTTCGTACCCGGTCACCGGTGAAGGCGCGAGCGATCGACGCGAAGAGGTCGCGGAGGCTCGTCAATCGGCGGCCACGTGGATCGCCGCGATTCGAGCTCGCGTGAAATCCACCTAATGGTTTATCGCGCGACAGCCTCAAGTCCTAGTAGCAGTTCGTTGAAGTCAACGCCGGGCTTCGAGATTGTTCAAGGTGCTTAAGATTATTAACGTCGCGTAATATCTGGCTATCTGCCCAGCGGCGCACGTCAAGGAGGAACGACCGTGACCTACGACTTCGAGGTATCGGATCAGATTCCCGCATCGCCGGAAGAGATCTACAGCGCCTGGATGTCGAGTGAGGGACACTCCGCGATGACCGGAGGCCAGGCGCACATCGATCCCATGGTCGGTGGGGCGTTCGACGCATGGGATGGCTATATCCAAGGCACCACTTTGGCGTTGGAACCGTCCACGCGCCTCGTTCAAACCTGGCGATCAGCGGGGTTCACCGTCGAGCACGAGGACTCTCAGATCGAGGTTCTGTTCGAAGCGAACGAAGCCGGCACTCTCGTGAAAGTTCGTCACTCCAATGTCCCCGACGATCAGCGGGGTTACGAAGAGGGTGGATGGCAGAAGAGTTACTTTGATCCGATGAAGGGTTATTTCGAATCGAAGTGAGTTCGGCAACGACGTGAGTTGATGGTGCATAGTAGGAGCAGTCGCCGCGATTGCCGTTTATCGATTTCATTGTTATAGGTTTCGGGTGCGGAAAACTCGCAGGAGGTCAGTGCCATCAACAAACTCGAAAGGTCACTCAGGCGTTTTGTGAATCCGGTTTCGACCGGGCTGACACGATTGTGGTGTGGCTCACCGCTATTTCGATGGGCTCGACGCCATGGAGTCCGCATCCTGACCGAGATGCCCAAGTCACGTCGCGCCCAGCGCTAGGCGGAGATCCGCGTTCCACCGGCGCATGAGTTTCCTTCGCGCCTTAGCCAGAACGGCCCGCTCTGCTTGGTTGGCGTGGATTCGCTGAAAGATAGCCAATGCGCAACATCCGTCTTACTTTGCTGCCGAACTTAAATCGAACCGAGTCGAGTGTTGGAGATGCAAGAACAGTGATCGACTCAAAGTTTCCAACACATACCATTGATGACCAACGAAGAGGGGGAAACTCATGACTGATCTTTCAGAATTGGCCGGACGAAGTGCCGTGGTGACCGGTGCCTCGAGCGGCATTGGACGAGCAATCGCCGAGCGCTTGGGCGCGGCCGGCGCTTTCGTGGTGCTATCTGGTCGCGAAGAGTCCGCGTTGAAAGAGAGCGCTGCACGCATTGTCGCGAGTGGCGGGNNGCAACCGGCGCATGACGCTCACGATCTGCTTCAACTACGGCGGGCGCGCCGAGATCGTCGTCGCGGACGTGCGCGACGACGGTTCGATTCAAGGACTCGTGGACGTTGCGGTGGGAGCCATTGGCCAACTCGACATCTTCGTGAACAACGCCGGTGTGTCCTTTCTAAGTCCGATCCTTTCTACCGACGTAGAGAGCTGGCGCCTGATGTTAGAGACCAACGTGCTCGCGCTGCTCGTGGGCTGTCAGGCGGCCGTGCGAGCGATGCGGGTGACGGGCAACCGAGGTCATATCGTGAACATCTCTTCGCTGGCGGCGCACGAACCGAACTCGGGGGTCTACGGCGCCACCAAACACGCCGTGAACGTAATCTCGAACTCACTACGCCAAGAGCTCTTGGACGACCCGATTCAAGTCACCACTATCATGCCGGGGCTGGTCGCGACCAATATCGGACGAAACGTCGACATCGCGGTCCTGGAAGGGATCGTCGCGATGTCGGGTCTCGAGGCGGAGGTGCGCGCGGGTGAGCGGCTGCCCGACGAGGTACTCGAGCGGGCCCAAGCGGCCCTGCACGAGATCATGATCAAACCCGACGACGTCGCTGACGCCGTGATGTACGCGCTCAGCCTGCCCCCGTCGGTGCACGTCGCCGAGATCGTGGTGCGTCCCAACAAGGACTTCGCCCTCTAGGACGAAGAGGTCTTCGTGCCGGGTATATGGCTAATTCGGGGTGCTCGAGCGAGTTAGCGATGCCTATGTCCGCTTCGAGGAACGGATTGCGGTCGGCACCTCGGGGGGCACTAAGCAAGGCCGCGTACGTGACTATGTGCTCTTGCACGCTCCTAGAACATTCACCATCGCTGAGGTGCGCCGAGCCATTCCGGGCGTGAGTGACAATACGATTCATATTGTCCTCAGTGAACTCAAGGAGATGGGCAGTATCGTCAATGACGGTACCGGCCGCAACGCCGCCTGGCAGCGGCTCTAAAGGCGTGGTCTAGCCAATGGGGTCAAGCACACTTGGCGGAGGGAGTGGGATTTGAACCCACGGTGGGCAAGCCCACGCCGGTTTTCAAGACCGGTACATTCGTCCGCTCTGTCATCCCTCCGGAGACAACTCTAGTGGAGGGCTCTAGGAATTTTTCTTGTGCAGGCGATGACGCTGAGCGACGTCGAGCACAACTTTGCGCAGTCGCACCGACTTGGGCGTCACTTCGACGGCTTCGTCGTCGGCGATGAACTCGAGAGCCTGCTCGAGCGAGAAGATGGTCGGCGGCGCGATGCGCTCAGTGTTGTCGCTGCCCGACGCGCGCATGTTGGTGAGTTTCTTCTCTTTGGTCGGGTTCACGTTCATCTCATCAGAGCGCGCGTTCTCACCCACGATCATGCCTTCGTAAACTTCGACGCCCGGCCCCACGAAGAGCACGCCGCGCTGTTCTAAGTCGAGCAGCGCGTTGGCGGTGGTGTCGCCGTGTCGATCCGCGACGAGCGTGCCGCGCGGGCGAGTGCGGATGTCCCCGAACCACGGGGCGTAACCGTCGAAGTTCGTGTGCATGATGCCCGCGCCGCGCGTCTCGGTCATGAACTCGGTGCGAATGCCGACCAGTCCTCGGGCGGGAATGCGCCACTCCATGCGCACCCAGCCGGTGCCGTGGTTGACGAGGTCGACCATGGTGCCCTTTCGGGTGGCGAGCAAGGTGTTGATCGGTCCGACGAACTCATCGGGCGCGTCGATCGTGACGTGCTCCATGGGTTCGTGCAACTTGTCCTTGATGACGCGCGTGACGACTTGGGGCTTGCCGACGGTGAGCTCGAAGCCCTCGCGGCGCATGGTCTCGATCAGGATCGCGAGTTGTAATTCGCCGCGGCCCTGCACCTCCCAGGCGTCGGGGCGATCGGTCGGCAGTACGCGCAGCGCCACGTTGCCGACCAGCTCTCGATCGAGCCGGTCCTTCACCATCCGTGCGGTGAGCAGTTTGCCCTCGGTGCCGGCGAGCGGCGAGGTGTTGATGCCGATCGTCATTGACAGACTCGGTTCGTCAACGTGCAGAGGCTCGAGGGGCTCGGGATTCTCGGCGTCAGCCAACGTCTCGCCGATGGTGATGTCCTCGAAGCCGGCCACGGCCACGATGTCGCCCGGTCCCGCGCTCTGGGCCGGTATTCGCTCCAACGCCTCGGTGATGAAGAGTTCGGTGACCTTGGCGTGTTCGACCGTGCCGTCGATGCGACACCACGCCACGCGCTGGCCCCGCTCGAGATTGCCGTTGATGACCCGACAGAGTGCCAGTCGACCTAAGTAGGGCGAGCCGTCGAGGTTACAGACCAGGGCCTGGAGCCCGTGACCCTCTTGGTACTCGGGCGCAGGCACGTAGTCGGCGATGGTTTGAAAGAGCGGGGTCAGGTCGCCCGACGTCGCGGCGGGATCGAGCGACGCCCAGCCCTCGCGGGCGCTGGCGTAGAGGATCGGGAACGAGATCTGGTGCTCGTCGGCGTCGAGGTCGAGGAAGAGATTCTCGACTTCTGAGACGACCTCGGCGACGCGCGCGTCGGGACGGTCGACCTTATTAATGACGAGCACGACCGGCAGGCGCTTTTCGAGGGTCTTTCGAAGGACGAACCGGGTCTGGGGCAGGGGGCCCTCGGCCGCGTCGACGAGGAGAATCACGGCGTCGACCATCGCCAGGCCCCGCTCAACCTCGCCGCCGAAGTCGGCGTGTCCGGGCGTGTCAATGATGTTGATCGTCAGCCCCTTCCACTTGACTGCGGTGTTTTTGGCGAGGATGGTGATGCCCTTTTCGCGCTCGAGGTCGCCCGAGTCCATGACCCGGTCGGTGATCTCCTCGTGGGCGGTAAAAGAGCCGGTCTGGCGGAGCATTTTGTCGACCAGCGTCGTCTTTCCGTGGTCCACGTGGGCGATAATGGCGATATTTCTGAGCGAAGTACGTAGCGACATGGCCTAACCACGCTACTAGGAAGGGACCTTCTCTAAAACTTAGGCCGCGCGAACGAGCGAGCGGCGTTGTACGGCGACGGCGGTACGCACGAGGTCTCGAGCACCGGCGCGGAGATCTTCCATCGTGCCGTCGACACTCAAGACCACTCCTGCCTCGGGCCAGAGACCGATCACGCGTGAAGCAGAGAGACCGGTCGGCTCGGCCAAGGCGTCGATCGTCAGGTCGGCGCGTAGTCCCGGCCCCGCGCTTTTACCCGGTGCGCCTGCGCGCACGCGCAACAGCACTCGGGCAAGACCCCGAGGAACAATGAGGTCACGGCGACCTCGAAGTGTGGTGCGAGCTCGCGCGACGTCGTAGAACGCGTCACTAGAGGCGACGAGCCACGGGTACTCGAGTTCTTGAGCGGCCTCACCGAGTTGCGTGGCCCAGTTCGCGGCTTCGGCACTGACGAGCCCGACGACCGAAGGCGAGGAGTGAGCGAGCCACGAGGCGAGCGAGCCGGAGCGCGCGTACCCCGCGGTCGCGCGCAACAGCTGGTCACTTACTTCGAGTTCGACCGCGTCGAAGCGCGTCAGGGATGGATCGTTCAGCGAACGGCGTAGCGCGGCGTTGCCCACGACGCGCCGCGCGGTCGCCGGGGACCAACGAAACGGGTCGTAGGGTTGGCCGGCGCGCTCCACCATCCACGCGTCGAGTCGGCGATGTTCGGTACTCACCACGGCGCGAAAACGCGCGGTGAGTGAACGGCGATGATCGTCGGTCAAGGCGAGTGGGTCGCTCGGCGCCTCGTCGATGAGACGATTGAGCACGTGGGGCGACAGCCGTCGATGCGTCAGTTTCGTCACGGACTCACCGCCATCACGCGCAGCACTTCCAGGACGTCGTCGACGGCTCGGCTCAAAAGTTCCGCGTCCACGTCGGTGCTCCAGAGTTCACCGGTGGCGGTGGAGAACATTGAGGTGCGAAGTGGCACGGTCGAGGTTCGAAGGGTCTGGAGTAATGCGTGATAGCGCATTACCCGCTCGGCGCCCTCACCGAGCGGTGACGTAGTGACGTCCAGCAGGGCCACGGAGGCTTCGCCGCTCGTGGTCGTGCCCACCATCAGATCGATGACGTCGCGCAGCACGACGTTGCCCCCCGCCAGACGCTGGTAGGCGCGCAGGGACGTGCGAGGCATCCATCGACTTGAAAGGGATCCGAGCGAACGCTTCAACGTGACGCAGTGCGCCGTGACGTCGGTGTCGAGTCGGGCCAACTCATCGCTCTCTAACTGATCGACGTAGCTCGTCAGTTCATTCGGTCCCACGTCAGAGCGCCAGGCGAGCAGGGCTTCGTCAAAGGCGTGCTCGACGTCGAGCCCGACGCTCAAGAGTCGCAACGCTTGGGTGACCAAGATCCCGCGCACCTGGGCGAGGGTCGAGAACGTGAGATCGTAGGTCTGTCCACTGGAGTGCAGCGTCGAGGCGCGAACTGTCAGNNGTATCGCGCAAATTGGAGCCGAGTTGCTCGAAGATTCCGTCCTCGAGCCGGGCTCGCAACCCCGAAGCGGCCGTGGTGTTTGCGAGCGGCCTCGCGCCGCGCTCGCCTCGTAAGACCTCCATCACACTCACGGGGCTGGCGTCAAGTAGTGAAGTCATGACAAGAGTGTGGCGCACGCCTGTGACACGACCTAGCGTAAGGGCGTGTTCGTCGCCGTCTTTTCCGTCTTTCTCGTGGCCGTCGTGGTGCTGTGCGTGCTCACCTTGCGCTGGGCCATTCGCCGTGACCGTGATCGGCGACGATAGCCCTTCGGCGGGGCTAGTCCTTTAGGCGGTCCTGGAGGTCGTGCACGGCCTCGTCGAGGTCGGCCACGGCGCGCTCGAGTCCCGACAGCCGGTCCTTCAAGATCTCGTCCAACCGCTCGTCAACGCGCTTGTCGACGTGGGCGTTCAGTCGCGTGTCGAGTGAGTCGGCGAGTGGTTGGGTNNTCATCTGCTTGAAGCGTGTCTTCAGGTCCTGGGACTTGCTGGGGCTGGGTTCGGAGGTATCGCTCATGGGCCCAGACTAGGACGGAGGCGGCGCGCAGTACACCCCGGCGTTGAACTGCAGGGTATTGAACTGCCCGGCCCACGGGGGGTTGAGCAAGGTGGTCGCTTCGCTCTGCAAGGCCGTCGCCGGCGTGCAGGCGGCGCCAAAGGAGATAAAGCCGCGAATGTTCGAGCCGCTGGCGCCCAAGACGGGCGTGGGACCGTTGTCGCTGAAGGCGACCGCGACAAAGACCGGCAGCGAGAGCGTGGAGAGTTGGTAGTTGCGGTACTCGGACTGCGAGGCGTAGACCCCGGCGTTGAGTTTCGAGTCGACTGAGTTCAGGCCCGTCTGCCAACCCTTTAACGTCGAGCTCCAGTACGTCGCGTACTTGGCGATCGTCGCTTTCGACGCACCGGCGGGAGCGTCGAGGTTCGAGTGGTTGTCGGGGTAGCCCTCGGGATCCAAGATCACCCAATCAGGTTTGAGACCAACGCCCAGGCTCCGGTACGCGTCGATCTGGGTGGCCACCCACACCCCGGCGGCGAAGCCGTGCTTGTAGTAGTTCGACGTCGTGCGCGCTTGAGTGGCCAGGGGTCCGCTCACGGTCCAAAACGAGAGCCACGTCACGCGTTTGTGTGAGTTGTAGATGGCCTGACCTAAGAGGAAATCCGGCGACGCCTGCACCGAGGGCGACGTGGTGAAACCGACCCACGGCGCGACTTGAGTGCCCAGTCCTCCCGTCTCTGAGATGATCGGCCAGCCGTCGTTGATGGCCCGCGACCACTTGGTGTTGGGGATGGCGTAGACCCCCACGCCCTCGGGCGGGGGTGAGTTGACGCCGGCGGCGTAGAGCGTCAACTGGCCGTTTATCTGCAGGCCCGTCACGACGTTGCCCACCGTTCGAGCGGCGCTCCCGGCGGTGACCGAGACGTCGGTGGCGCTCCAGGAGGAGGATCCGGCGAGGTTGGTGAGCACGAACAGATCGCCCCAGTTGGCCGCTTGACCGGCGACGGCCACTTGGGAGAGCGTCACCTGCACCGACAGGGCGCCGCTCAAGGGCGGGGCGCCCGCGGCCAAGCTGGTGAGGTTTTGGATGTTCCAGATCTCGGGCGAGATGACCGCCACGTGGCTCGTCAGATTGGAGATCGCCGCCACGTACTGCGTCGTGAAGAGCTCGACGCTCCCGTTACTGGTCAAGGCGGCCAAATCAATGTTCGAGGTCGTCGTGCCGAGCGCGAGGGTGCCCGATACGGTGGGCGCGTCGGTCACGACCGTTAAATTCTCGGTCGCCCAGGAACGTATCGACGCGCCGGTGTTGGTGTAGACCTCGAGGTCGCCGTTGTTGAGGGTGGTCGCGAAGGTCGGCGTCAGGCCCGGCAGCACCACGGGATCACTCGCGAAGGCGTAAACGCCGTTGGTCGGCGTGGTCGTGGTGGTGGTGGTC
>PKWA01000028.1:0-11804 GCA_003131665.1 Acidimicrobiaceae bacterium | reverse complement strand
TTTCGTTAAAGGAGTTCTGGTTATAGACCGGCACGGGCTGGCCGAGCGACCAGCTGAGCGTGAGGACCTCGATGGTGTTGACCGCCGTGCGGTACGCGACGGTGGCGTTGGTGCCCATGACGGCAATGCTCGGCACGCCGTTCGCTGCCACGACGCCGGTCAAGTCGGTCAAGTCGGTCGTGAGGTAAGGCCGCCACGGCGTGTCGTGGTGCAAGCGACTCCAGAGTGTGGTGACGGGCACGTTGGGACTGAGCAAGATGACGTGCCCGGTCACGTCCACGTAGAGCAGGTCAACGTTGCCCGAAGGATCGAAGAAGGGGATGGGGTCCGCGGCCGGTTCGGGCACGTCGTTGTTGGGCGTCAAGTCGGTCCACTGCGTGAGACCAGTCGCCGACTGGGTGAAGAGGGCCAGGTGGCTGTGATTGGTCCGGTACGCGAGCACGCCCTCCGCGGAGTCGGTCGCGCCGTGGGGTCCGCCGAGCATGGTCGTGGCGTTCAGTTGGCTCTCGAGCGAGACGGCGTTCCAGGGCAGCGGCTCGACGCCCGTCTCCACGAACTGATAGAGCGGCAGTCCCGCGGGCACCGCCGTCGTGGCCCCGCGCGAGGAGCTCTCGGCGAGATAGGTTCCCGCCAGCAACACGATGCCAATCAGCGTTATTCGTCGAAACGTCACTCGCGTCCTTAACGGGGCGGCGTCCACTTTCACGCGACACGCTCACCGTGTCAAAGTTTAGGGGTGAGCCAACTTGGGGCTCGGGTCAGCGATTTCGACGACCACGTAATGCTACGAACGTGTTACAACTTTCTTCGCAGCAGACGCCGACGAGGGACCAATCGCGTTGATTGCCCGAGCAATCACGCGATAAGTGTGATTCTTTATCAATCTGGTCACGTTGATCGACGTCGCGCCCTTGGCCAAGGAGATCCACGTGGCGCCCCCGTTGATGGAGTACTCGTAGGACTTTAGGGGACCACCGCCCGAGTCGCTGGGCGCGCTCAGCGTCAATGAGAAGCCCGCGACGAGTGCCGTCAACTTCGCGATCTTCGGTGGGCCCGGTTTGGACGTGGCGATATTGGCGACCTTGAAGTTCACGCTCGTGGTGTAGATCGACTGGCCATCGAAGGAGACGTCCACGGCGACGTCTTGGGCGATCGACGACGAGACGTTGAACGTGACGGCGCCGGTGGCGTCACTCGTCACTTGGTAGGTGGCCTTGCCCAGGCCGTTCGAACTGAAGTGATCGCCGTCGATGCTCAACAGTCCCTTGGGCGCCGTCGCGGTGACGTTGACGAGGGCGTTAACAACGGGCGAGCCGGTGTCGTATCGCAACGTAGCGTTCACCGTCGGGCCGGCGCTGAGAGCGACGCCGGAATTGCTCGAGATCGCAAAGGAACTCAGCGTCGGAGAGAAAGCGGGCGGACAGAGTCCTTTGAGAAACGTGGCGGGGTTCGGGCTGCCGAGCCCCGACGCCATGTCGTAGCCGACTCCCGCGCTGTACTCGCCGATGTTATAAAGATCGTTGTTGCCGGTCGTGACGTCGGTAAAACCGGTCGTCGCCATCGCGTAGAGCGAGGGGTTAATAAAGCCCAGTCGACCGCCAACTGGGTTACAGGCCTGCGCCGCGACGGCGACCAGCGCGCTGACCAACGGCGCTCCGATAGATGTGCCGCCGATGCCGCCCCAGCCGCCGGCGCAGTCGCGATGACACGTGCCTGTCGAGGTCCCGGTGTAGTACTCAACGAAGCCGGTGTTGGGGTCGCCCATCACCGAGAGATCGGGCACCATTCGCATCCCGAGAGGGTCGAGGCTCGTCGTTATACCGTCGCCCGTTTGCCACGCTGGTTGCGACCACAGTCCTGAAACGCCACCACCACCAGCCCCGCAGTCGCTCGCCGTACAGTTGTCGTTCCAAACCGTCTCGGTGAGCGGACTGATGCTCGAGACGGTGAGGCCGCCGACTCCCGTGACGTAGGGCTGGGACGCGGGGTCGTCCACGGCCGCGGCCTTGGTGGGGCTCGACGCACCCGAGCCCTCGCAGTCTGAAGAGCCGTCGTCGCCGGCCGCGGCGAGGATCGTCTGGCCCTGAGCGGCCATCTCTTCAAAGATCGGCATCTCGGCCTGGCCGCCGCCGTCGCTCTGAGGTTCACAGCCGCCCCAGGACGTCGTGATAATGGTGGCCGTGTTGTCACTCGCAATCTGAGAGTAGATGTCGGTCGGACCGCTACTCGAGTTCGTCCCCTGATACACCTCGAGGGCGGCGCCGGGTGCGAGCACCGCGGCCTCTTCGACGTCGAGGGTGGCCTCTTCCTGTGAGCCCCCGGCGTTATCGGCGCTGGTGGGTCCGCCGTCTACGTTGAGCGGCGTGAGATTTGGTGTCAACCCATAACAAGTGAAGTACGTCGTGACGTCGGTGGCGTCGTAGTTGGCGAGTTCGTAGACGGCGATGGTCTGGCCGACTCCGGTGTTGCCAGCGGCCCACGCGGCACTGAGTCCATAGAGATTGGCCTGCTGTTGCGCGTTGTAGCCACCCGCACTGTTCGGCGCGTTGGTGGTGGTTCCGGCCGAGGGACAAGTGCTCGGCGCCGGGACGACCTTTGGGGCGGCGACGTTGGTGGTCTCGGGTGCGGGCGAGGACAGCCCCGCGACCGCGACGACGTCGCGGGCGAGTGAGTGGGGCAGTGACGCCGTCGCAGAAAAGTGCGCGACGAGCGTCCCGTCACTTTGGCGCACCGTCTGCATCGGCGCGTCAAAGGCGCGCGAGATAGCGCGGGTGGTGCCGCTCACGTGCAAGATGTTGCGTCCCTTACTGAGCGCCCCTACGCGCAGACCGTAACTCTTGAGAAAGCCTTCGACCGCGCTCACGGTCGAGGCCGAGGCGCCAAAGCGGCTCGCGTACTGCGTGGGGGTAAGAAAGCGGTGATAGTTCACCGACGCGCTGTTGGTGAGACTCGCAATGAACGACGTGAGTTCGTTTTGATGCTGTTGGGTGAGCGCTAGGTCAAATGACGTGGTGATGACTTTGTTGACGACAACGTCGGTGGTGGGGATCGGCGAGAGTCCCGCGACGACGACCCGAGCGGTACTGGCGTTGGCGACGCTGGACGTGAGCGGCAGCGCGAGCACGACCAGCGTCGAGCAGAGTGCGACGAGGGGCCAGCGTGCTTTTGTCGTGGAACCCCTCATATCAGTCAGCCTAGGAAGGTGGCGACGTGCCACGTACGCGGGGCCATCTTTGTTACGTAATTGTTATGTCAGGTGATGTTGCTCGCTGTTTACGCGCCGAAAGGTCACCACACTCGACGCAGACGGATTCGGGAATGACGCCTCGGCGCATTAGCCAGGCAAAGATCGTGCAGCCGAGGCAGTAACCAGCGAAGCCCTCGAGCGCCGCCGCCGCGATGAGCGGGAGCAGTATCCACCTCGCGTCGAGCCAACCGGCGGAGAGCCACGTGATTAAGGCCGCCAGGCTGAAGGTCAAGCCCATGGCCTGAGCGAAGCGCTTGGGCGGACCGGGCACCGAACGCTGCCAAGCAGTGATCCGAGGGCCACTAACGCGAACGGCGAAGAGACCCAGGGGCGAGATCTTCGGTCCCGCCAGCACCCGTGCGAGAAAGCCGTAGCTCAGGAGAATGAGGATCCACGCTGAGCCGGTGACGAAGGCGACGACCGACATAATCACGACGCCGATCGCCACCGTGCGCGCCGCCGCCTCATTCACCGGATTGGGGAAGGAGAAGAAGCGCTTCATCGATGAAAGTGTAGTGAGTGGCTCACAACTTCTTGCCTAGCCCAGCGCGAGCTTGACGGTGGTAGCGGCGCCGATCACAATGACCAGCACGCGAACCAGCGTGGGCGAGAGTCGCAGAATCAACAGCGCCCCGAGCCAGCCGCCGATCAACGTGCCCACGAGCAGCATCGACACCGCTTGGAGCGCGAGGTGTCCATGGATCAGAAAGACGATCGCGGCCGACAGGTTGATGATTACCGAGAGCGTGTTGCGCAGCCCCTGCAACGCGTGAATCTCCAGGGGCAGCGCGAGTCCCATCACGGCCAGGAGCAAGATGCCCAGCCCCGCGCCGAAGTGACCCCCGTAGACCGAGACCGCGAAGATGCCGAGATAGAGCGCGCCGCGCCGCGCGGGGTGGGTGTGCTCGACGCGGGACAACGCGCGCGTGATTAATGGCGTGGCCGCAAACAAGATGGTGCCCGCGCCAATGAGCCACGGCACGACGGAGCGGAACGTGGAGGCCGATCCATTGAGCAGGAGTGCACAGCCCGTCACGGCGCCGAGTACGCACGAAGGCGCGAGTGATCGAATGAGTTGTCGATGAGGAGCCAACTGGTGACGAAAGACTCGAATCGATCCGAGGTAGCTCGGCACGACGCCCACCGTCGTGGAAATGTTGGCCTGCAGAGCGACGATGCCCTGGCTCAACAAAGCGGGAAACGTGATGAACGTTCCCCCGCCCGCCAGGCCGTTGGCGACGCCGGCCGCGACGCCGGCCGCGAGGTAGAGAGTGAGGCGCCCGAGCAATGGAAGAGCGCCAATGAACATTGTCACTACTCTACGTATGATGGGTTTTTTGCACGTACGAACGGGTAATCCGCAACTTTGCTCGTCACGTCATCTACCGTTGGCGGCGTGCACCTCTTGAGCGGCGAACTCACCACCCCCCGCGACGCGCCGAACGATCTCATCTTGGCAGCGGGCGGGGTCGTGACGCGCTCGGCGCCGAGCGGGCGCATCGAGGTGGCGTGCATCTACCGTGAGTCGCGCGGCGACTGGACGTTTCCCAAGGGCAAGCTCGACCCCGGCGAGACCTTCGAGCAGGGGGCCCTGCGTGAAGTGTGGGAAGAGACCGGTCTCAAGTGTCGGGTCCTTCAGTTCGTGGGCTTGACGAACTACACGCACCGCAAGGGCAAGCCCAAGATCGTGGCGTACTACTTGATGAGCGCCGACGAAGGAGAGTTCGCACCCAACGCAGAAGTCGACCAGTTGGCGTGGCTGGGCTTAGAACAAGTGCGCGCGCACCTCACCTGGGACCGCGATCAGGAACTCTTCGATCTCGTGACGGCACTACCGGAGTTACGGGCGCGAGCCTCTTAACGAACGCGCTCGAGAAAGCTTCGCGTGGACTCGTGCTGGGGATTCGTGAAGATCTCCTCCGGAGTTCCTTGTTCGACCAACACGCCCTTATCGAGATAGACCACTTGTTGGGCGACGTCGCGCGCGAAGTTCATCTCGTGGGTCGCGATCAACATCGTCGTGCCGTGATGGGCGAGGTCGCGCAGTAGATCGAGCACCTCGCCGACCAACGTCGGATCGAGCGCGCTGGTGACCTCGTCTAAGAGCAGTAGCGACGGGCGCATGGCCAGTGAACGCACGATGGCGACGCGTTGTTGCTGACCGCCCGAGAGTCGCTCGGGGTAGTCGTCGGCGCGATCGCGCAGTCCGATTCGATCCAAGAGCGCCAAGGCGTCCTCACGCGTCTCGGCCCGACGACGTTTCAGCGCGTGCACCGGACCGATCAGGATGTTGTCGAGCACGCTGAGGTGGGGAAAGAGGTTGAAGGACTGAAAGACCATGCCGATGTGGCGGCGCACTAAGTCGGGATCGATCCGTTCGTCTTCTAGGGACTGGCCGAAGAGCGAGATCGATCCCCCGTCAATGCTCTCGAGCAAGTTGGCGCAGCGCAAGAGTGTCGACTTGCCCGAACCCGAAGCGCCGATGAGACAGACCACTTCGTGGCGGTGCAGTTGCAGCGACACGCCCGAGAGCACTTCGTTCTCGCCGAAGCGCTTGACGACGTTCGTCAGTTCGAGCACGACCCCCACTACACGCCGGCCAATCGGCGAGAGCGGTCGCGCGCGATGAGGTGATCCGTGAAACGGGTCATCGGGATGGTGAGAAGCAAGAACAGAATCGCGGCCACGGTGTAGCCCGAGAAGTTGAACACCGTCGAGCCGTAGATCTGCGCGGCCCGGGTTGCTTCGATGACCCCGAGCACCGAAACCAACGCGGTGTCCTTTTGCAGTGAGATGAGGTCGTTCAACAGCGGCGGGATCACGGTGCGCACCGCTTGGGGCAAGATGACCCGGCGCATGGTGGCGGTATGGGTCAGTCCCAGGGAACGAGCGGCGAGGAGTTGTCCGTGCGGCACGGAGAAGACCCCGGCCCGGTAGACCTCGGCGACGTAGGCGCTGTAAGTGATCGTGAGCGCCGTGCAGCCGTACACCGCCGGAGACTGGGTGGAGAGAAAGCCGATGTTGAGTTCGGGTAATCCGAAGCCGACCATGAAGATCACGAGCAAGATGGGCACGCCTCGAAAGACGTCGGTGTACATCGTGGCGAGTACGCGAAAGGGAAAGAGCACCGGTGACTGGCTAAGACGGACCCACGCGATGACCAGGCCGAAGAAGAGCACGAGCACTTCTGAGACGGCGAACATCCACAGATTGGTAATGAGTCCCCAGCCGACCGAACTGAGACCGCGACGGGGGTCGCCGACGAAGGCCTGCCACATCAGATGTGGGTTGAAGAAGAAGTAGCGCACCGTGGCGCCGCCGGGCGCCAGCCAAAAGACGGCGACGATCACGCCCAGGATGATCACGCTCGATATCGCGCTCGCCACGACGCCTCGACGTCCCACCAGCAGGCGACGTCGCCTCGAGGCGAAGAGTAGTGGCGGCGTCGGCGACGAACCCTCGTCGGTCGTCAACGCCACGACTAGGGCTCGATAGTGGGCACGCTGGTGTAAAGACCCAGCCACTGGTGCTGCAGCGCCGTCAAGGTGCCGTTGGTCTTCAAGGTGGCGATGGCCGAGTTAATGCAACTTTCCAAGAGGCTGTTTTTTTGGAACAACAGGCCGTAGTGTTCGCCCACGCTCGGAAACTGGCCGACCTGGGTCGCGATGGGCTTCTTGTTCTTGTTGAGGATCTGCGCCGAGGCCATGTACTGACCCGTTGGGGTGTCGATCACGATCGCGTCGATCTGCTTGCTCTGAAGTGCGGCGACCGCTTGATCAAGCGTGGAGTAGACCCGCGCGCCGCGCGTGGGGTGGATGTGATCGTTGATGTAGGCGAGGCCCGTCGTGCCGATCTGGTCGCCGTAGAGGTAACTCTTGAGCTCTTTGGGCGTGTGCTTGGTAACAATGGGGTTGGTCTTCAAAGCGACGATGGACTGTTGGACGTTGTAGTAACTCTCAGAAAAGCTCACGACCCTCGCGCGTTCGGACGTGTAGGAGATCTCATTGATGTCGAAGTCAAACTTCTTCGTTCCGGGCACGTAACTCGAGTCGAAGGGCTCCACCACCCACGTGACGTTGGACTTGTTGATACCGAGGACCTTCGCGATGGCGTACACCACGGCCGACTCGTAGCCCTTGCCGTTGGACGGCAAGTTGTTGACGAACCACGGGGTGTAGGCCGGACTGTCGGTCGCGACGGTGAGCTTGCCCGAGGTGTACTCGTGTGAAGAGAGCGTCGTGGCACAGCCCGCGAGCGGCGTTGCCGCGCCGGCGCCGCTCGCGCCCAAGCCGATGCTCAGTGTCGTGGCGCACAGGGTCGCGGCGCCGAGAAATGAAGTGAGGACGAGACGAGCGACACGCATAAACATCCCTTCAGGAGGTTTTCACCTCGCGGTGTCAGCCAGTGTAACGCTCGGACTTGGCTTGTTTTTGCCTACGGTTCCGGCCCCGGATGGAGATTTTCATGAATTTCTGGGCAAATGACTTGACTCGGTCGGCGGAGTCGAATATGGTCTATCGGAATCTCTATTAAATCAATGGAAATTGTTATGTATAAAGGAACCCACAGATGATGAGAGTCACCAAAAGGCGAATGACCGGACTCGTGGCCATGTTGTTGCCCTTGGGTCTACTGGTCGTGGCGCCCTCGACGACCTCAGGCGCCGCGTCGGCGACCACGGTCAATGTCGTTGGTTATTCAGTGGTCTCGACGGCCTTTAGCGCGTTGGAGAAGGCCTTCGAGGCCACGCCCGCGGGCCAGGGCGTGACGTTCACCAACTCCTTTGGCGCCTCGACGACTCAAGCGGAAAGTGTCGTCGCCGGTCAACCGGCCGACGTTACCCTTTTCTCCCAACAGCCGGATTTGGATCTCTTGGTGAGCGCGGGCCTCGTGAGTGGTTCGTGGGCTTCGTACTCGGCGGGCGCCGCGGAACAAAACATCATGACCGATTCGGTCGTTGCGCTCGTGGTGCGTCGTGGTAACCCGCTCGGCATTACCGGTTGGGACAGCCTGACCAAAAAGGGCGTACAGATCGTGACGCCAGACCCGATCAGCTCGGGCAGCGCTCGTTGGAACTTGCTGGCCGCATACGAGTCACAGCTGCAACAAAAGCAGAGTGCGGCCAAGGCCAACACCTACTTGAACAAGCTGATTGGCAACGTCGTCGCCGAGCCGCCCAGCGGCTCCAAGGCCCTCGCCACCTTTACCTCGGGCGCGGGCAATGTCCTGTTGGCCTACGAAGCCGATGGCGACACCGCGATATCGACTGGTCAACAGGTCCAAGTCGTCGAGCCGAAGCAGAACGTGTTGATTCAAAACCCTTCCGCGCTGACGACCTCGGGGCTCGCCAAGCCCGCCGCGGTGGCTTTTTACGCGTACCTCTTCTCAGTGGACGGTCAGACCATCTGGATTCACCAGCACTTCCGCTCCACCTTGCCGCAGTTCCAGAAGCTCCAAGCGCAGGTGTTCTACACGCCGCCAAAATTGGTGACCATTAAGGCGCTTGGGGGATGGACCAACGTCACGAACAAGTTCTTTTCCCCTACGGGCATCGTGACCAAGGACGAGGCGGCCCACGGCTTTACCAGCTGAGTAACGCGTCGACGTTTCCGTCAGAGCACCGCCAGTCGCCCAGGACTGGCGGTGCTCTACGTTGATCTCCCAACGAGTCGAAGCCATTGGCGAACTCTTCGCTCCGGGACCGTTAGATAGCGCGGAGAGCTTCGGACCCTTCTTTAGTAGGCTCACCTACTAGGGAGAGGTGGGTGAGTCCGGTTTAAACCACATTCCTGCTAAGAATGCGGCCTGCGAAAGTGGGCCCGAGGGTTCAAATCCCTCCCTCTCCGCCAGCAGACACCGAGCCTCGCGCTCGGTGTCGCTACGTGAAGGAGAAGTGGTGCGGTACTGGATTGAGACGCTCGGGTGTCCGAAGAACGTCGTGGACTCGGACAAGTTGGCGGGACTCTTGGAGTCCCAGGGCTATCTCGTCGCGTCCAGTCCCGAAAGCGCCGATCTCGTCGTCGCCAACACGTGCGCCTTCATTGAAGCAGCCCGCGAGGAGTCGATCGAGACCGTGCTCGAACTGGCCGATCGCAAGTCGAGCGGGGCCCGTTTGGTCGTGACCGGCTGTATGGCCGAGCGCTACGGCGAGGAACTCGCGGCCGCGCTGCCCGAAGTCGACCTCGTGGCGGGCTTTGGCGAGAGTCTGACGGCGTACGCGTCAACGCCGGTGCAACTCAGAGAACGTCCGGGGTCGTCCTTTGACCTGTTGAACCTGCCTCGTCCGAAGGCAAAAGCTCCGTGGGCGTACCTCAAGATCGCCGAAGGGTGCGACCGGCGCTGTGGCTTCTGTGCGATTCCCACCTTTCGTGGCGACCAGCGCTCGCGCAGCACCGACGAGATCCTCACCGAGGCGCGCGCTCTGGTCGAGGGCGGCGTGCGAGAACTCGTCCTCATCGCCCAAGACCTCGCGAGTTGGGGCCACGACCGTCGCCGCGCCGGACGCGGTGAGGCATTAGAAGTACTCGACGTCGGCGGCACCCAGCCGCTGATCGAACTCACCCGGACCCTAAGCCGCGAAGTCGATCGCGTGCGGCTGCTCTATCTCTACCCATCGGGCCTCACGCCGGCACTGATCGACACGATCTTGGCGACCGGGGTGCCGTACTTCGATCTCTCGCTCCAACACGCGTCGCGACCCCTGCTTCGCTCCATGCGCCGTTGGGGCGACGGCGCTCGTTTCTTAGAGCGGATCGCCGTCATTCGTGCCTTAGAGCCGGAGGCGACGTTTCGTTCCTCGTTCATCTTGGGCTATCCCGGCGAGAGCGAAGACGACCAGCGAATCTTGCTCGACTTCATCGAGTCCGCCCAACTCGACTGGGCCGGTTTCTTCACGTTCTCCTCCGAGGTCGGCACCTACGCCAACGACCTAGACGCGCCGGTGCCCCACGAACTGGCATTGGAGCGACTGCGCGAGGTCTCCGCGCTCCAAGACACCATCACCGCGAAAAAGCGCGACGCCCTGGTGGGCACGCGCCAGCAACTCCTTATCGACTCGATCGGCGTGGGACGCAGTGTGCGCGAGTGCCCCGAGATCGACGGCGTTGTCATTGTTGACAGGTCCCTTAGCGTGGGATCGATGGTGGAGTGCGAGATTGTGGCCAGTCGCGGTACGGACTTAGAAGCGGTGGCGCTGTGAGCACCGAGCACACGTACGGTCCGACCGCGCTGCTGACCCCGGCGAACTTGATGACCGGATTCCGGTTGCTGGTGGCGCCGGTGTTTATCTACATGATCGTCGTTGATCGCATCTCGTGGTGGACCACGGGCGTGGGGTTGCTCGCGGCGATGTCGGACTACTTTGACGGCATCGTGGCGCGTCGTCACGGCACCACGACCTCGGGCGCCTTCCTCGATCCCTTGGCCGACAAGGTGATCGTGCTCGGCGGGCTCTACGCCATTATCCTGGCCCGGCCCCACGGGGTCACGACCTTTATCGTGCCGGCGATCATCATCACGCTGCGCGAGATATGGATGAGCGTGTACCGCTCGCGCTCGGCCAAGCGCGGCGTCTCGATCCCCGCCAGTCAACTCGCCAAGTGGAAGACCTTCGTCCAAGACTGGGCCATCGCCTTTTGTGTCATACCGATCACGGCCCATCACATCTGGCTCGCGACCGCGACGATCTGGTTGGCGGTCGCCTTGACGCTCTACACCGGCTGGCAGTACTACTACGTAGGTAAGAGGGTGGTCGCCGGTGCGAGTTGAGATCGTCGCGGTCGGCACCGAGCTGCTGCTGGGTCAGATTCCCGACACGAACTCCCAATGGCTGGGCGAGCGACTGGCCGCCAACGGCATCTCGTCACACTTTCACCAACACGTCGGTGACAACCACGAGCGAATCGTGCTGGCCTTTCGCACCGCCCTGGCGCGCAGCGACGCGATGATCGTCTGTGGGGGACTGGGCCCGACGCAAGATGACATCACTCGCGCAGCCTTGGCCGAAGTGATGAACGTGCCGCTCGATCGCGACGAAGGACTGGTGGGAATCATCCGCACGATGTTCGAGTCGCGCGGGCGCTCAATGCCCGACAACAACTTGCTCCAGGCCGACGTGCCGCGCGGGGCGACCATCATTCCCCAGACCCGCGGCACGGCTCCCGGACTGATCTGCTCGATTGGTCTGAAGGTGGTCTACGCCGTGCCGGGCGTGCCCCACGAGATGAGTGACATGTTTGAGCGCGCGATTCTCCCCGATCTTGTGGCGCGACAACGCCAGGCCGGCGAGACGGCCGTCATCCGCAGTCGCGTCCTTCGCACCTGGGGGGCGAGTGAGTCCGCGCTCGCCGAGGCGGTGTCGGCGCGCTTTGACGCACTCGAACACGAAGGGCGGGTCACGATCGCCTTTCTCGCCTCGGNNGGGCATCAAGGTTCGCTTGACGGCCCGGGGCGAGCACGACGACGAGGCGTGGGCGCTCGTGACCGAGGAGGAGCGTCGCGTGCGCGCGCTCATCAACGAACGTTTCGGCGACATCATCTTTGGCGTCGACGACGAGTC
>PKWA01000078.1 GCA_003131665.1 Acidimicrobiaceae bacterium | reverse complement strand
TGGCGGTCTGGGCCGCAATGCGACCAAAGTCGTCGGGTGTCGCGTCCCACTCGCGTGTGACGTTGCCTTCGAGGTCGAGTTCCAGTCCCCAGACTTTGATCTCGCCGGTTTCGGGGTTGATCTCCACTTCGGCGTCTTCGGCGGAGTCGGGACGGCGTTTGTACGCCGCGAGCAACGCGTTCGCGAGAGCGATCAACAACTCGCCTTCGTCGATGTTTTGATCGCGCGCGATTTGACCAAGGGCCTCAAGAAATTCGAAGTTCGCCATGTCTAACCCTTCTTGCTCNNTTGCTCGTCGATGCGGCTTTAGCACCTTTGGACGCCACCGGTTTCGTAGCCCCCCACTCAAAGACGGTGCGCGCGCGCTCAATGGCATCGAACGCGATCGTGACCGGGCCCAGTTCGTGATCGTCGAGAGTGACGTTGCGGTTATCGGCCGCGAGTAGCGTGCCCTCGAGTCGGCGCGTCGGCTCTTCGCCACGAAGTTCGCGCAGCGTCACGACCTCGCCCACCGCGCCAAGAAAGTGCGCTGGCGTGCGCAGGCGCCGTTCGAGTCCGGGGCTCGACACGTCCAAGGTGTATCGACTAGCGATGGGGTCTTGGGTGTCGAGCCACTCCGAGATGGCCCGGTTGGCTTTCGTCAGAGCTTCGAGGTCGACGCCGCCGGCCGTAGTGAGAATAACGTTGAGCGTCCCTGCGGAAAACTCGACGTCGTAGAGGTCAAGCCCGAGCGAAGACAGGAGGGGCTGTAGCGCGGTGTCCCATTCCATAGCCGTCTCCTTTCGCGGTCATCACGGACNNGGACTGTAATGATGAATTATAGCAGTCAAATACGCTTGAAACAATTGGAAAGCAGCCGCAGAAAATTGCAAGGATGCGAGGAAAATCTCTTTCTGGACTCTCTTAGTAGGACTTCGAAACTAGACAGATCAAGTCATCTTCTTCGTCGCTCCTAGGGATCGAACCGTCTTGACGCTGTAAGCAACGAACGCTCACGGCCTGGGCGTTCAGTTCACCTTCACCCTCGCCCACTACGAGGTCCCAGGCGAGTCGCGCAAAGCCATCCTTCGCGGCGTCGAGCGCGTCGGCGATGGTCGTGACGTCGTGAGTTCTTTCGTCTCGATGCGAAAGCGCCCGCGCGAGGAGGTCGCTTTGGATCGTCTCGAGCAACGTGGGCACCTCGGTAGCCAGTGCTTCCAGCGCGTAGGAGGACTTCGACCCCGTGTCGCGCCGGGCCACGGTCACTTGACCCTCGGCGAGATCGCGCGGTCCCACTTCCACGCGCAGTGGCACGCCTTTGATTTCCCAATCAGTCACCCGTCGTCCGTAGCTCCCCCGGCCCTGATCGACTTCGACGCGTACACCGCCGTCCACGAGCTCACGCGCGATCCGATCGGCGGCCTCCTTCACCTCGGGCTCGTCGCGTACACAGATCACCACGACCTGCGTGGGCGCGATCCTCGGCGGGAGGATCAGTCCCGCGTCGTCACCGTGGGCCATGATGAGTCCGCCGACGAGTCGCGTCGAGGCTCCCCACGACGTCGTGTAGCAGAGTTCCGCTTGGCCCTCTTCGCTCTGAAAGTAGATGTCAAAGGCCTTGGCGAAGTTCTGTCCGAATTCGTGCGTCGTCACCATCTGCAGGGCCTTGCCGTCGCGCATCACACTTTCGGCCGCCATGGAGTTGACCGCGCCGGGAAATCGTTCGCTCGGCGGTTTGATGCCGAGGTAGCTCGGTGTCGCGAGCACGTTCAACAAAAAGTCGTCGTAGACCTCGCGATGAATCTTCAGGGCGTAGGCCGAGGCGTCGTCGTAGCTCGCGTGCGCGGTGTGACCCTCTTGCCAGAGGAACTCGGTGCCACGAAGAAAGAGTCGCGGGCGCAGTTCCCAGCGAACGACGTTCGACCACTGATTGAGTAGTAACGGCAGATCCCGGTAGCTCTGGATCCACTTGGCCATGAACCCGCCAATGACCGTCTCGGACGTCGGGCGCACGACAATCGGTTCGGCCAGTTCCTCACCACCGGCGAAGGTCACCACCGCCAGTTCGGGGCTGAAGCCTTCAACGTGCTCGGCCTCCTTGGAAAAGTAGCTCTCGGGTATGAAGAGCGGGAAGTACGCGTTCTTGGCGCCGGCAGCCTTGATCCGCGTGTCGATCTCGCTCTGCATCCGTTCCCAGATGGCGTAGCCGTAAGGACGAATCACCATGGTGCCGCGCACCGGCCCGTTATCGGCCAATTCGGCCTTGGCGACGACGTCTTGATACCAGCGCGGAAAGTCGGTCGATTGAGGGGTCAGAACGCTCTGCGAGGCCACGATGCTCCTTTGGGTGTGGACCGAGCCTAGCCAGGGCCTTCGTGTTCAACGCGACGTCGAATCCGCTCGATGCGCTCTTGGGAGTGATTGACGTCGCTCCCGCGGTCGTCGAGCAAGAGCGCGCGATCGGCGGCGGCTTCGGCTTCGGCCGTGACGTCACGCGCGAGTAGACGGGCCTCGACACCTTCGGCGATAATCTTCTTCGCCTCTTCAACGAGCGCGTCAACCATCTCGTCTTCGGGAACCACGCGCACGATCTCACCGCGGATGAAGAGATGGCCCCGCTTCTTACCCGCGGCGATACCCAGGTCCGCGTGGCGGGCCTCGCCCGGTCCGTTCACCACGCAGCCCATGACTGCCACTTGCAAGGGCACGTCGAGGGCGTTCAGCGCCTCTTGGGCCTCAGTCGCGACTTTGATGACGTCGACTTCGGCGCGACCACAACTCGGACAGGCAATGAGATCGAGCCCCTTACGTTCGCGAAGCCCCAAGCACTCGAGCAGTTGGCGTCCGGCGCGAGCTTCTTCGACCGGATCGGCGGTGAGTGAGTAGCGAAGAGTGTCGCCGATGCCTTCGGCG
>PKWA01000037.1 GCA_003131665.1 Acidimicrobiaceae bacterium | reverse complement strand
ACCGGGCGATCCAGGTGTGGGGAGGAGCCGGAGTAAGCAACGACCTCCCGCTCGGCCAGATGTACTTAACGGCACGCATTCTGCGACTAGCCGATGGACCCGACGAAGTCCACAAGATCCTCATGGCCANNTACGAAGAAGGGACCGGCTGGAACTTCGGTTCGTAACGGCGAACGGTCCTCAACTAGTCGCCGGTGACACCCGGCGAGACGAGTCTCGTCGTCGTACTGGCCACTTTCGTACAGACCGTGATCGGCAGACTGAGGTACGTGGGGCGTACGAACGAGCCCAGGCTCACGACGACCCCCCGGGCCCGACGAGCGCCGCACGTCGAGGCGGTGAGGTTGCCGGTGTCCACGACGCCGAAGGCGACGCTCACCGAAGCACCCACGGCCAGGGTGTGCAGTGCGGGCATCTCACCCATCGACTCATTTTTGGCGAGGGGACCGAGTGCTCGATGCGCGGCCCCGATCACTGGTTGGATCGTGGGCACACCGAAGAGGGTGCACGAAGTGGTGTTGAGTTTGACATGAGGGCCCGTGTTAGTGAACACGAGTGCGTAGTACGTGGTGCCGGCCGTGCCCTGGGTGGCGCCTCGTGACACGGTGATCTGAGTGCTGACACAAGACTTCGCGCTCGTTGTCGCAACCGCCGTCGACGCGCTGAACCCGAACAGCCCGCCGGAAAGCAGCGCACCCGCGAGCACTGACGAGATCACGATCGTCCTGACAGTTTTCATGGCAATCTTCCTTTCCACTCCTTGGCTGGTTATGTCCACTCGTGGGCGAAACTTACCGCCTTCGAGAAATTGGGGCGGACAACGACCATCGGTGAGAACAGGGCCTTGGCTCGAGCGTTGGAGCCTGCGTCGTTGGCTCCGCCGTTACGGTTTCGATCCGACATCGGCCCACAGCACCAGTGCGTCTTCTTTCGTTCGTTCGTAGTAGTTCTTCCTCACCCCCACCGGAGCGAAGCCAAAGCGAGCGTAGAGGGCCTGGGCGCGTGTGTTGCTCACCGCGACCTCGAGCGTGGCGCGCACGACCCCTCGCTCGTTCGCGATGTCCCAGGCCTCTTGCATCAAGGAGGTGGCGACGCCTTGACCCTCGTGGCCGGGCAAGGTGCCGATCGTGTTGACGTGCAACTCGTCGAGCACGTACATCACCCCTAAGTAGCCAATGATCTTCTTCTCCTCGATCGCCACGGTGTAGCGACGGGTCTCGGTGTTGGTGATCTCGTCGAGCAACATCGCCCTCGTCCAGGGCTCGGGGAACTGCTCCACTTCAATCGCCAAGAGTTCAGGCACGTCGCGGCGCTCGGCCACTCGAATGCTCCAGCTCAGAATCACGAGGGGGGCTGGCGCGTCGTGAAGTTCGCCACGGCGTCGGCCTCTCGCAAGTAGAGCGGCACGATCGCCACCTGCGGCGCTCGAAGGGCTCCGAGTGCGAGCGCGGCCAAGGGCGAGGGAACCTGCTGATTGAAGATTAAGCCGTGGGTGACGCCGGCGAACTCATCGGCGTATCGCGCGGCGCCGTCGCCAGTGAAAGTGACGACGTCGCCGCGCTGGTTCCACTCGAGGGCGACCTCGCGGGGTAGTGCGACTTTCGGGTCACTCAAGGCGAGCACGGAGGCATCGAGTGAAAAGATCTGAATGAACACCTCGCCGCGGCGACCGTCCACGACACTGACCAGGGTCCCTCGAACGCCCGAATTGAACGCGCCGTGGGCGAGGACCTCGAGCGAGGTGACCCCGACGAGTTCGGCGCCACTGGCCACAGAAAAGCCCAGCGCGGTGGCGATGCCCACGCGCAGACCGGTGTAGAGACCCGGCCCACGGTCGACCACGACGCGATCGATCGACGCCGCGCTGATTTTGACCTTATATAAGAGGTCACGAATTCCCGGCGTCAGCGCCTCGGTATGGTGACGCTCGTCGCCGAGCACGAGTTCGAGCTCCACCCCTTCGCTGGTGCGAACCGCCATCGCGCAGCCCGGGGTCGCGGTCTCAATGGCGAGGATGTTCACTGGCTCGCCCACTGATTGAGGGGTTCTTGTCGATCGAGGGTCAGGGCGCCACTGACCACGAGCGTGCGCCCCTCGTCCTCTTCGAGAACAAAGTCCACGTTCATGACGTCTCGGCCAAAGACCGACGACGCGATCTCGCCCCACTCGACCAGGGCTACCGCGCCGTCTTCGACGAGTTCCCCGAGTGCCAACTCCCTCACCTCGACCAGGCTCTCGACCCGATAGACGTCGGCGTGGTGCAACATTGAGATACCTAGGTCGTTCACGCACTCGTGTTGGCGCACCATCGTGAAGGTCGGACTGGTCACGCGTTCTCTAACACCAAGTCCCTTCGCGACCCCTTGAGCGAAGGTCGTCTTGCCGTTGCCCAGTTGACCCGAGAGCAAGATGACGTCACCGGGTCGTAGGACCCGCGCGAACTCTTGGCCCGCCGCTTGGGTGTCCTCAGCGCTTGCGCAGTAACGCCGCCAGTTCACGGTGCGTCTAACAGTTGGCGCAGCACGGCCAGATCGCGACGCATCACGTGGACCACACTGGCACCGCCTCGCAGGGCGGCCGCCGGATGATAGGTCGCCAGTCCCGGCACGGCACCGAGGTACACCACGCGACCGTGCACCTCACCCATAGGCGCCTCGGAGCCAAGGACCGCGCGACTCGCGGTATTGCCCAGGGCCAGCACAGCGCGCGGGGTGATCATCGCCAGTTGCTCGTCCAACCACGGCCGACAGGTCGTGATCTCGTGCAAGGTCGGCGTGCGATTGGCCGGCGGGCGGCACTTCACGACGTTGGTCACAAAACATTGACTCCGCGTCACGCCGACCTCTTCTTGGAGCAGGCGAAAGAGGAGTTGTCCGCTTCTTCCGATGAAGGGCTCGCCGCCCTCGTCTTCGCTGCGACCGGGCGCTTCGCCGATCACCATGAGTAAGGGCGCGAGGGGACCCGAGCCGACCACGACACGCTGACGGGTCAGCGAAAGGTCACAGCGGGTGCACGACACCAGTTCGTTCAGGTCAAGCACGACTTAGTCCACGAGAACACGTGGCACGCGCGCGCCGATACCGCAGAGGATCTCCCAGGTGATGGTGTTCGCCTTCTCGGCCCACTCTTCGGCGGTGATCAGCTCGTGACCCTGAGGTCCGAGTAAGACGACGTCGTCGCCCACGACGACGACGTCGTCGCCGACGTCGACTAAGAGCTGATCCATCGTGACGTTGCCGGCGAGCGGGTAGCGCGTTTCGTGGATGAGGACGTCGGCGCCGCCCTCGAAGAGTCGCCGGGGGTAGCCGTCGGCGTAGCCGAAGGGGACGGTGACGATGGTGGCGTCACGCTCGAGAGCGCGACTTCGCCCGTAGCTCGGCCGCTCACCTTTCAACACGCGGCGCACCGCCACCACCTGTGCGCGCAGCGCCAACGCGGGCCGTAACTCAAGGCTCTGCTCTTCCAGGGCGCTGGCCAGCCAGCCGCTGGGCAGATAGCCGTACAGCGCGAGACCGACGCGCACCATGGAAAGACGCGCCTCGGGATAACCGAGCGCCCCCGCGCTGTTGGCGCTGTGCACCATGCGCGGGGCGACGCCGCGCTCGCGTAACGCATCGACGACTTCGTTAAAGAGCGCGATCTGACTCTTGGTAAAGGCGCGATCGTCATCACTCGAACCTTCGGCGACGCTGAAGTGCGTGTAGAGACCCTCTAAGTCAATGGCCCCCGATCCGAGCAGAAGGTCCACGACGTCACCGACCTCTTCGAGCGCCACGCCCATGCGACCCATGCCGGTGTCAATCTTCACGTGTACGCGGTGTTTCCCACCGAGTTTCTCGGCCCAATCGGCCGCCGCCTTGGCGCCGGCGAGAGATCCGATGGTGAGCGTCAACGAGTGTCCGAGGGCGTCGGGAATCGTCGACGCCGGAATCTCCGCCAAGAGCAGAATCGGTACATTGACGCCCGCCTCACGAAGTTCGATACCCTCGTCCACCATCGCCACGGCCAACGCGTCGGCGCCCCCTTCGAGAGCGGCCCGGGCGGCCAAGGGCGCGCCGTGTCCGTAGGCGTTCGCCTTCACCACCGCACAAAGCAACGAGTCACCCATGACTGCTTTGAGGACTCGAACGTTGTGCGCGATGGCCGACGCGGAGATCTCCGCCCACGCGGGACGGCGCACGCCTTCAACGGGCACGGGCGGCTTTCTT
>PKWA01000013.1 GCA_003131665.1 Acidimicrobiaceae bacterium | reverse complement strand
AAGGTCATCGACGTCAAGGTCTACAGCCGCGACGAGGACCACGAAATGCAGCCCGGCGTGAACCAGCTCGTCAAGGTCTACGTCGCTCAGAAGCGCAAAATCTCCGAAGGCGACAAGTTGGCCGGACGACACGGGAACAAGGGCGTGATCTCCAAGANNGAACGTCGGCCAGGTGCTCGAGAGCCACTTGGGCTACGCCGCGCGCCACGGGTGGGCCGGCATCGAAGTGAACCCCGCGGTGGGCACCTCGGGCCACCTCGACCAACAGAATCCGGCCACGCGACCGTACCGCAAGACCCGTCCGCGCACCGAACCCGCGGTCTACGTCGCGACGCCTTCCTTTGACGGCGCGCACTGGGACGAGACCGAACGGGCCAAGGACAAGCCCACGATCCAACAGACCTTCGAGACGTTGAACGTCGACGGCCAGGACGGCAAGCGTCTCCTGGCGGGCGACAACGACGGCAAGGTCACGTTGTACAACGGTCGCACCGGCGAGGCCTACGACAGTCCGATTTCTGTCGGGTACGCCTACATTTTGAAGCTCGCGCACATGGTCGACGACAAGATTCACGCNNCCGACGACATGAAGGGCCGCGAACGGGCCTACGAGGCCATCGTCAAGGGTCAAAACCTTCCCGAGCCGGGTATCCCCGAGTCCTTCAAGGTCCTCATCAAAGAGATGCAGTCGCTCTGTTTGAACGTAGAAGTGCGTGACAAGGTCGGTGCCCACGTCGACCTCGCCGACACCGAAGAGGACTTCTTCTCAGTGACGCGCGAACTGGGTATCGACATCAGTCGACCTGAGCGGGGCAGTGACGAAGAAGACGCGCGCCGCGCCGCCGAAAGGAAGTTGTCGTGAGTCCACTCGACGTAAACCAGTTCGACGAGATCTCCATCGGTCTCGCGACCGCCCAGAACATCCGCAGTTGGTCCTCGGGCGAAGTGAAAAAGCCCGAGACGATCAACTACCGCACGCTGCGTCCCGAGAAGGACGGACTGTTCTGCGAGAAGATCTTCGGGCCCCAAAAGGCCTGGGAGTGCGCCTGTGGCAAGTACAAGCGGGTGCGTTTCAAGGGCATTGTCTGTGAGCGTTGCGGCGTTGAGGTGACGAGTGACAAGGTGCGCCGTGAGCGCATGGGTCACATCGCGCTCTCGGCCCCGGTCGTGCACATCTGGTACCTACGCGGGACCCGTTCGTGGTTGGCCTATCTCTTGATGGGCACCGCGCCCAAAGAAGAGCTGAAGGCCAAGCAGTTAGAGAAGGTCATCTACTTCGCCGCGCACATGGTCACCTTCGTTGACGTCGAGCGCCGTCACGGCGACTTGGCCGAGTTACGCGTCGGGCTCAACGATGAGTTGCTCGAGATTGCTGAGCGCGAAGTCAAGGGCCTGGACAACAAGTTGAAAGAGATCGAAGTTCGCGCCGTCAAACTCGAAACCGATGGCGCCAAGGAGTCCGAACTGAGGGCCCTGCAGCGTGGCACCGAAAAGGAACTCGAGGGCGTACGTTCGCGCTTCGCCGAAGAGCGCGAGCTCGCCAAGCAGGCCTTTGACACTTTCGAAGCCCTGCACTCACGCCAGATCATCGAAGACGAAGTCCTTTATCGCGAGATGGACTTTCGCTACGGCGAGTACTTCGAAGGCGGCATGGGCGCCGACGCGATTCTCCAGTTGATCGACCGGATGAATCTCGACGATGAAGAGAAGGTCATGCGCGAGATGATCGATGCGAAGGACGGCCGCAAGCCCCTGAGCGCCCAACGTCACGCCAAGTTCTTAAAGCGCCTCGCGATCGTGCAGTCCTTCAACCGCCGCGACGACCACGGCCATCGCCTGAACGACCCTCGCGCCATGATCCTCGAGGCCGTGCCGGTTATTCCGCCGGATCTTCGTCCGATGGTCCAGCTCGACGGTGGCCGATTTGCCACCTCGGACCTGAACGACCTCTATCGACGCGTCATCAACCGCAACAATCGCTTGAAGCGTCTGCTCGACCTCGGCGCGCCCGACATCATCGTGAACAACGAAAAGCGCATGCTGCAAGAAGCCGTCGACGCGCTCTTTGACAACGGACGTCGCGGGCGGCCCGTGGCCGGACAGAGTGGTCGGCCCTTGAAGAGCCTCTCGGACATGTTGAAGGGCAAGCAGGGCCGATTCCGTCAGAACTTGCTCGGTAAGCGCGTCGACTACTCGGGCCGCTCGGTCATTGTGGTCGGCCCCCAACTGAAGCTGCACCAGTGCGGTNNCAGATGGCCCAGAACATCAAGAGCGCCAAGCGCATGGTCGAACGGCGCAAGACCGTCGTGTGGGACGTTCTCGAAGAGGTCATCCGCGAGCACCCGGTTCTGTTGAACCGCGCGCCGACCTTGCACCGACTCGGCATTCAAGCCTTCGAGCCAATTCTGGTCGACGGCAAGGCCATTCAGATCCACCCGCTCGTGTGCAAGGCGTTCAACGCTGACTTCGACGGCGACCAGATGGCCGTGCACGTACCTCTGTCGGCGGAGTCCCAGGCCGAGGCGCGCATCTTGATGCTCTCGACCAACAACATCTTCACGCCCGCCACGGGACGTCCCATCACCGAGCCGGCCCAGGACATGGTCTTTGGCGCGTACTACTTGACGCTGCCCAGTGAGCACGAGGTCGAGCACCCCAAGGTCTATCGCCACGTGTACGAGATCGAGAACTCGGTGTTCGACAAGTTGCTCGGCCTGCGCACGCCCATTGAGATCCGCCCCCTCGAGGGCACGTCGCTCGACACGCGCCTAGAAGCCGCCGGTATCGAAGTCGTGGGCGTCGGTCGCTCCTTGGTCACGACCGCCGGGCGAGTCCTCTTTAACGAGGCGCTGCCCTTTGGCTTTCGCTACGTCAATGAGCTGATTGGCAAGAACGCGATTCCTATTGGCACCATTGTCGAGGAGATCTCGGCGAGCTACTCGCGCCAAGAAGTCGCGGCGTCGCTCGACGCCATCAAGTCGCTCGGCTTTCGCTTCGCCACGAAGTCGGGCCTGACGATCTCGATCGACGACATCATCACGACCCCGGAAAAGGCCGCGATTTTGAACAAGTACGAAGAGCAGGCCGCCAAGGTCGAGACCAACTACCGCCGAGGCGTGATCGTCGACGACGAACGCCGCCAGCAAGAGATCGAGATCTGGACGAACGCGAACAAAGAGGTCGGTGACGCCACCGACCGCGCCATGAACGCCATTCCCGAGAATCCGATCCGCATGATGGTGGACTCGGGTGCCCGTGGTAACAGCCAGCAGATCCGTCAGATCGCCGCGATGAAGGGCCTCGTGTCCAACCCCCGTGGTGAGATGATCCCGCGTCCGATCAAGTCCTCGTTCCGCGAGGGACTCTCGGTGTTGGAGTACTTCATCTCGACCCACGGCACCCGCAAGGGCTTGGGTGACACGGCGCTTCGCACCGCCGACTCGGGCTATCTGACGCGCCGTCTGGTCGACGTTGCACAAGAACTCATCGTCAAGGAGTTCGACTGTCACACCGGACGTGGCATGTGGATCGAGCACGTCGCGCCCGACACCCGGGCCCAACGCGCGCACTTAGAGACCAAACTCTGGGGTCGGGTTATCGCCGAGGACGTCACGCTCGCTGACGGGACACTGCTCAGTGCCGGCACCATGTTGTTGATGGACGACGTCGAGAAGATTCGCGACGACGAGTCCGTCATGCGCGCGCGAGTTCGTACGACACTGACCTGTGACGCGATCCAAGGCGTGTGCGCCGCGTGTTACGGACTTTCGCTCGCGACGCACCAGTTGGTCGAGCTCGGTGAGGCCGTCGGGGTCATCGCCGCGCAGTCCATTGGCGAGCCGGGCACCCAGTTGACGATGCGCACCTTCCACTCCGGTGGAGTGACCGAGAGTGACATCACGCACGGTCTGCCGCGCGTGGTCGAGCTCTTTGAAGCGCGCACCCCCAAGGGCGCCGCTGCCGTGGCCGAGTTCTCGGGCGCGGTGCGCGTTGAGCTGATCGGTCGCGAACGCAAAGTGACCATCGTGGGCGACGAGGGACAGGTCCAAGAAGAGTCGATCTCGATCGCCCGTCACTTGCTCGTCGAGGATGGTCAAGAGGTCGAAGTGGGCACGCCGTTGCACGACGGACCGCTCGACCCCAAGTTGATGATGAAGTTCCGCGGCACCCGTGAGACTCAGCAGTACTTGGTTGAAGAGGTACAGAACGTCTACCGCGACCAGGGCGTGTCGATTCACGACAAGCACATCGAGNNTGTCGATTCACGACAAGCACATTGAACTCATCGTTCGCCAGATGACGCGCCGCGTGCAGATCGTGGACGCCGGACTCTCGTCGTGGCTGCCCGGAGCGTTGATCGACGTGAAGCTGTTCAACGACACCAACGAC
>PKWA01000136.1 GCA_003131665.1 Acidimicrobiaceae bacterium | reverse complement strand
GGTGAATGCCCGCTGCAGGACCAGACGCTGACGCACGGCTCGGGAGAGACGCGGTTCATTGAAGAGAAGCGCCACTTCGTCAAGCCCATCGAGATCGGCGAGCTGGTATTGCTCGACCGCGAACGTTGTATTCAGTGCGCTCGTTGCACGCGCTTTAGCGCAGAGATCTCCGGCGACACCGAGATCGCCTTCGCCGGACGCGGTGACCTTATTGAAGTCGCCTCGTCGCCGAGCGTGCCCTTTGATTCGACGTTCTCGGGCAACACGGTGCAGATCTGTCCGGTCGGCGCCCTGACCGCCAAGCCCTATCGATTCAGCGCGCGCCCTTGGGACTTAGAACAGGTCGAAAGTACCTGTACGACGTGCGCTTTCGGGTGCCGCGTTGCGGTGCAGTCTTCGGGCAATCGTCTGACACGCGTGCTTGGCGTCGATAGCGAGCCGGTCAATCACGGCTGGCTGTGCGACAAGGGCCGCTTCACTCTCGACTCGATCGATGGGAACCAAGACTCCAGCGATCCCTTGAGCGTGTTGACCCGCATTCGCGAGCCGCTCATTCGCTTGAACGGCGTCCTGACGCCCTCGACGTGGGGCGACGCCTTAGAGCGCGCGGCGACGATCTTGCTGGACGCCGCGAAGAGTCCCCACGGCGTCGGCGCCATCGGTGGTGCGGCCTTGACCAACGAGGGGGCCTTCGCTTGGGAGCGCTTCGTGCGCGGCGTGCTGGGCAGCGACCACCTGGATGCCCAGTACGGCGACGGCCTGGACGGCGCGTTGCTCCAGGCGTTGCCCCGAGCCACCATCGACGAGGCGGCCCACGCGCGCGTCGTGGTGACCTTGACTGGTGACCTGCGCGAAGAGTTGCCCGTACTCTTCTTGCGCCTGAGAGAGAACTTCATCAAGCGACACAACTCACTCGTCGAGTTCGCCTTTGGCCAAAGCGCCCTGCGTTCGCTGGCGAGCGTGGCCTTATCTGTTCGCCCCGGTGAAGCGCATCTGGTCGCGCAGGCGCTCGCACGCAGTGACGGCCCGGTTCCGAAAGGTTCTCACGTCACCGAGAGTGACCTCAATGAAACGCGTCGGCTCCTCGGCGACGGCGACGGCGTCGTGTTCGTGGTGGGACGACCCAACATGGCCGAGGATGCTGTGGTGATGGAGAGCGCGATTCGCACGTTGGCCGAGCGATTCACTCGCGCCACGTTCCTACCCGCCCTTCGCCGCGCGAACGTGATGGGCGCGCTCGACATGGGACTTGGCCCGTCGCTTCGTCCCGGGCGCGGCTACGAGAATCACGACACCGGTCGCGACACGCCAGGACAACTGGCCGCGATGCGAGAAGGCGAACAAAAGGCCGTGTTGTTGCTCGGGAGTCTGGGCGGCAACATGCTGGACCTCGCGGGCGCCACGACGGCGCTGGAGGCGGCCGACGTCGTCGTCGTGACCGGGCACGGTGGCAAAACTCTCGCGTACGCCGATGTCGTATTGCCCGCTTCGGTGCAGCACGAGCGCCTCGGGACGGTGACCAATATTGAAGGTCGGGTCACGGCTGTCGCGGCGAAGATCGTGGCTCCCGGCTCGGCCTGGCCCGACGTCGCCATCGCGAGTGAACTCGCCGAGCAGTGCGGTCAGAGTCTCGGCCTCACCTCGGTGGAGCAGACGGCGAAGGTCATCGAAGAGTCGACGGGCTATCCCGCCTTGAGCGTGCTGAACGACGTCACTGACGAGGGCGCGCTGGTCGGGCGTGTTCAAGAGCGCGTGGCTCGCCGCGCTCTCGACCCGATCGCCATACCCGGCATTCGCTCGACCAACACCGTTGGACTCGCGGAGCTCTCTGGCGCGATGGTGACCTCGGTCGCCGCCACCGCCTCGCCCCGAACGACGGCGACGCTCGAAGAGGTCGGGGCCGGACGTGGCGTCGAGGTCTCGCCCTACGATGCGTACGGACTGGCGCTCAATGTCTCGCGCCGGCTCTACGACCACGGTGTCGCGGTTCAAGGTTCGCCGGCGCTCGCCAACCTCGTGGCCCGCTCGACGGCGTATTTGCACCACGCCGACCTCGATCGGCTGGGGCTGGTGACCGGTGACGTCGTGAACATCACTGGTTCGAACGAAACGCTGAGTCTGCCCGTCACGCTGAGCGACCAGACGCCGCGCGGCACGCTGGACGTCGTCTTTGGATCGATCGACGAACTCGGCGATGACGGCGCGGCCCGTTCGCTCTTCGACCCCTCGAGCGTTATCACCCAAGTGAAGCTGGAGACCAGGTGAACTGGCTCTCCAGCATCGATCCGCTCTTCCTGCACGGGGTAACCGGAGTGGTGATCTTGATCGTGCTCATCAAGATCGTGGTCGGGTTCTCGGTGCTGATGGGCTCGGTCACCTTGATGATCTGGTTCGAGCGCAAGGCCATCTCGGACATGCAAAGCCGTATCGGGCCCCAACGCTGGGGTCCCTTTGGCATCTTGCAGACCTTGGCCGACGGAATCAAGCTCATCTTCAAAGAAGATCTGATGCCCACCGAAGCCGATCGCTTTGTCTACAAGCTGGCGCCCTACCTCGTGCTGGTCCCCGCGCTCGTCACCTTCGCGATTGTGCCGGTCGGCGGGACACTCACCATCGGGGGCCATCAGGTGATGCTCCAGATCGCCAATCCGCCAGTGGGGATTCTGGTCTTGCTCGCGATGTCGGGTATCTCGGTCTATGGCGTGATGCTCGCGGGCTGGTCCTCGGGCTCGAAGTACCCGCTCATCTCCTCGGTGCGCGCGAGCGCCCAGATGATCAGTTACGAAGCGGCGTTGGGCATCACGATCGTGACGATCGTGCTCGTGACGGGATCGCTCTCCACCCACGACATCGTCACCTCCCAAGCGCACGGGATCTGGCACTGGAACGTGATTCGCTTGGGCGTCGTGCCCTTTGTCATCTTTTGGATGGCCATCACCGCCGAGCTCCATCGACCGCCCTTTGACGTCGTCGAAGCCGATAGTGAGCTGGTGGGTGGGTTCAATACCGAGTACTCCTCGTTTCGCTTTGCCATCTTCTACTTGGCCGAGTTCATGAACACGATCACCATGTCGGCGATCATCGTGACGCTCTTCTTCGGCGGTCCGGCCGGATGGATCCCGAACATCTCGCACCTGCGCTGGGTGTTCCCGATCATCTGGTTCGTGCTGAAGACCGTCATCTTCTGTTTCTGTTACATCTGGTTCCGCGCGGCGTTGCCACGGTTTCGCTACGACCAGGTCATGGACCTCGGCTGGAAGCGTCTCATCCCGCTCTCGCTCGCGTGGTTGCTCGTCATCGCCGCAGTGAGGCTGCACGCCGGCGAGGCCTGGGGGTTCGCCGTCTTCGGCGGGTGCCTCCTGGCCGGGGCAGCTCTCTGGAAGGCGCTCCAGGTGAGCCGGCGGCGCCGGGAGCTCCAGGCCTCCGACGAGCAAACGGACCGGCTGGCCCGCATCTTCCGTCCGGCCGATCTCGGGCCGGTCCGAGGCGGCGACGGCGGAGGCGGCCCATGAGCATGTTCCCCTTCCTCGGAGGCTTCAAGGTCACCCTCAAACAGGTGTTCGAGCCGCGGGTCACGAGCCAGTACCCGCAGGAGAAGCAGCCGAAGCCGCCCCGCCTGCACGGCCGGCACGTCCTCAACCGTTACGAGGACGGCATGGAGAAGTGCATCGGCTGCGAGCTGTGCGCCTGGGCCTGCCCGGCCGACGCGATCTACGTGGAAGGCGGCGACAACACGCCGGAGGAGCGGTACTCCCCCGGCGAGCGGTACGGCGCCGTCTACCAGATCAACTACCTGCGCTGCATCCACTG
>PKWA01000073.1 GCA_003131665.1 Acidimicrobiaceae bacterium | reverse complement strand
ACCTTCACCTGGCCGTCGCGCGTCAACAGGACGTTTCCCGGCTTGACGTCGCGGTGGACGACACCGTGGCGATGGGCGTAGCTGAGCGCCTTGGCGATATCGGCGGCGATGGCGGCGGCCCGCATCGGGGGGAGCGGCGCCTGCCCGCGGATGATCGTCGACAGGGCCTGCCCGTCGACGTATTCCATCACGATGAAGTACGTCCGCTCCGACTCGCCCCAGTCGAAGACCGGCACGATATTGGGGTGCGAGAGATTCGCGGCCGCTTGAGCCTCACGGCGGAATCGCTCCACAAACGAAGGGTCCGCGCTGAGTTCGGGGTAGAGAATCTTGAGCGCCACAGCACGGTTCAAGAGCGTGTCTTGGGCCCGATACACCATGGCCATGCCCCCACGCGCGATTAAATGAGTGACCTCGTAGCGGTGAGAGTACAGACGTGGGTCGTTAACGGGCTCCATACCAGGCCCAGCCTAGGCCCTACCAATCAGGCGTGAAGTGGCGTTGCTAGGGACAGGTCGAGCCAGTCATGGTGAACGGTTGGTGAGATTGAATCGCGAGCGCGCCTTCGACAAGACATCTCATCACGGGTCCGGCCACTAAGGCGCCGGTCCCCGAAATGACTTGAAACGGTAACACGACCGCGACGGCGATTGTCGGATCGCTCGCCGGCGCGAAGGCGATCATCCAGTCGTCGGTGTTCTTCGCGCTGTTGCCGACTTGGGCGGTGCCGGTCTTGGCGCCCACGTCGTCCGCCGTGGGAAAAACGCCCGCCGCTGTGCCATAGAGCGCAACGTCCACCATGAGCGGCACAATCTGATCGGCCTGGGCGAGAGTGAGCGGCGTCTTCCACACGGTGGGCTTGTAACGCTTGACGATGGTGCCATCAGGTCCTGTCACGTAGTTCAGTAGGTGCGGCGTCATCATGACCCCACCGTTGCCGACTGCCGCGGCGACGAGCGCGTTCTGCAAGGCGCTGGTTCGAACGTCCTGCTGGCCGATGGCGGAGTACGCGACGCCGGGCAAGTTGAATGTGAAGAACGACGCCGGGGGAAAATTGCTGGCCACCGCGCCGGGTAGGTCGATCGGCGGAATCTCGTCGTAACCGAAACTGTCGGCCGCCAGCGAAAGGTCGGTGCCCCCGACGTCGAGACCCACCAGTGCGAAACCGGTGTCACACGAAGGCGGCAACATTTCAGCGATGGTCCCTCCGCACTTTCCAAAGCCGAAATTCGACAACGTCTTGTTGGTGTTGGGCAAGCTGATCGTAACGGCACTGCGGTAGTGCTTGAGCAACAGTTGGGGCATGGACACCACGACCGCTGAAGTCGTGATGACTTTGAACGTCGAACCTGGCGGGAAGGTCTGTTGGGTGGCCACGAGTCCCAACGGCGGGAATCCCTCCGCGTTGTTGATGTTGTCCTTCTTCCACGCTCTATCCCAGACGGTGTAGTTCGATGACGTCAGCGGCGACGGGTTGTACGTCGGATTCGAGTACATCGCCAAAATGTTGCCGTTCTGTGGATCGAGCACGACGGCGGCACCATCTCGTCCGGCCATGGCGCGTTGGGCCACTCGTTGCAACGCCGGCAGAAGCGTCAAGGTCACTTTGTCCGCGGCACTGGTGGGCGCGAGCACCTGGGCGAGGCTCTGGGGCGGTTGTGCGTGCGAGGACAGATAGGTGTTGTACTCGGCTTCGAGGGCCCAGTTCCCAAAGGGCGAGGAGAATCCGACCAGGCCCGCCGTGAGTGCGCCGAGGGGATAGACGCGCCGATAGACGTTTTGTCCTCTACCCGTGGGAATCGACTCCGCGAGGACGGTCCCATCGGCCGCGACTATCTCACCGCGGGCCGAGTTACTCGACGCTTGCGAGACCCTCGGATTGAGAGGCGAAGCGTCCAGGGCCTTGGCCCGAAAGAATTGGAGATTCGCCGACTGGGCCGCTACGACCACAAAGAGCAGCAAAATCACCGCCGCGAGAATGCTCAGTCGACGAGACACGGCCTAGCCCTTCTTCACGGTCGTCGTAGTCGTCGGGATCGAGGTGGTCGTCGTGGTCGTCGTCGCCGAGCTGGCCGCTCGACTCTGCTCCCAATCGGTATGTAGAGACTTGACGTAGAGCAACGCGGAACTGAGCGAAGGTTCGCTGATGGTCCTCGCGAGCGCCCGCGCGTCACCTGCGAGAAGTTGGTGCGCCGAGTACGTCGTATCGAACACCATGATCGGTTGATACCACAAGAACCCATGCGGTTGGCCTTGGTAGACCGCGATGATCCCCGCGTCGTCGCCCAAGTAGTAGTTCGAATAGGCGTACCAGTGCAGCACCGAGAAGAATCCGGCGACGAGCGCGATGACGATGAGCGTCGAAGCCCACACGCGCCACGTCCAGCGGCGACGGCGAGGTCTACTCGACCCGAGTATCTTCGACGCCACCGGCGGCGGCGCCGTACTCATCGTGCGACGAATCGGAAACGTGGCGACGTTGACCTGGTCAAACTCGAGCAGGATCACCGAGATGTTGTCGCGGCCTCCGGCCACCTTCGCCTCGCTCACCAGACTCTCTACGGCCATCTCGAGTCCATTGGGCGCGCTGGCCAAGCGAGCCAGCGTGTCATTGTCGAGTTCATTGGATAGTCCGTCACTGCAGATCAACAAACGATCCCCAGCCAGAGCGCTGATTGACGCCACATCAATTGCAATCGTGTCTTCGACGCCCACTGCCCTGGTGAGTTGGTGTCGCCGAGGATGCACCGCGGCCTCTTCGGTGGTGAGTCGGCCCATGCGAACCCACTCCTCGGCGACACTGTGATCCTCGCTGAGTTGACGCAGTGCACCGTCGCGGAGTTGATAGGCCCTCGAATCACCTACGTGCACCAGAGTGGGCGACACCATACCTTCTAAGTCGAGAGTAAGTCCGACCGCAATAATCGTCGTGCCCATCCCAAAGTGCTCGGGGTTCGCCCGGGAGTCACTGACGACCGCGAGGTTGGCTGCCTGGATGGCCTCGACGAGTCCCTCCACGCTGGGGCTCTCACGAAAACCTTCGCGCACGAGATCGATCGATATCGCGGCGGCAACCTCGCCGGCCGCGTGACCGCCCATCCCGTCGGCGATGATTGCGAGCGTGTCGTCGGCGTAGAGGGCGTCTTGATTGGTTTGGCGCACCAGTCCTATGTCGGTCGCCGCGGCGTAGCGCCAACGTGTCAACGAACAACCTCAAAGAGCACGCCGCCCACCTGTACGACGTCGCCACGTTCGAGGTGCACCCGACCTCGAACCAGCTCTTGATTGACGTAGGTGCCGTTCGTCGAGCCGAGATCCTCAATGGACAGATCGCCCTCGTCGTTGGCCACGCGGGCGTGGCGCGACGAGAGATAGGAGTCTTGAAGAGCGAGGTCGCACTCGCCGCTTCGACCAATGATCACGCCGGTCTCCACGTCGACTCTTTCACCGTTTCGCTCCTTGGGTTCGATGAACTCGAGCGCTAACGGCGAGTGGCGACGACGACGGTTTTTCACCTCGCCATCCACCGGGCGAGCCTGCAGCGACGCTACGCGTAGTACGCGCGCAAAAAACAGCACTGCGACCACCATCACCAGGATCTGCAGTGGACGAATGATCGCCGCGTAGTTCGTCGTCGCGACGATGAAACTCAAGCGAGCTCAATCCGAAAATGGAGCTTGCCAACCGTCACGTCGTCGCTCGGCGAGAGCGAGACGGCCGACACTCTGTGTCCATTCACGTACGTGCCATTGGTGGACTCCAAATCACGAATCGCGACGCCTTGACTCGTGCGCCACACCTCGGCGTGCTGGCGCGAGACGTTCGAGTCGTTCACCACCACTTCAACATCGGGACTGCGCCCAATAATCAAGGGGAGATCACCCAGCGCGAAGGACCGGCCATCACTGGCGATCAGCCGGGGTTGACTCTCGCCGCCGACGAACTCCGTCTTCACCTCTACGGCGCCCGTCTTCAGAACGTCGTCGATGAAGATCTCGACCCTCACGGGCCCGACAAAGGCGTACCCTTCGGACAACGCGTGCTGGCGTACCGACTCTTCGAGTTCGGTGACCAGCGCCTTTTGGAAGCCTTCGAATCGTTGCGCGTCCGCCGGTCCGAGCCACACACGAATCACGTTCGCTGAAATCGGACCTCGAGCAGAAAGCCGGCGGGTCAGGTCAACTTCACGAACAATGCGCGTGCCGATCTCAATCGGCTGCAACGCACTCTTGAAGGGTCGCGAAAACGTTCGCTCAAAGATACGCTCGAGGCGGTTTTCGACACTCTTCAGAACCATGACACCCTTAACTGTACCGGTCAGTCCCTTGTAGTTGAAGGCGTCAAGAGACCAAGGAATCGCTTGAACTATTGTGGCGAGATCTCAGGGCGAGTGGCGAAATTGGCAGACGCGCAGGCTTCAGGTGCCTGTGTCCGAAAGGATGTGGGGGTTCAAGTCCCCCCTCGCCCACTTGTTGAAGTCCTATTGGACCCGAACGATTCCGGCGACTCGCGCTCGGCCCCAACACCTACGTCCGACGCGTCCGACGCGACCGCCGCGGCCACTGATGCGCCGCCGACTCGCTAGCGCCCACGTCAGACACCTCACCCCCACAGAGTGCCGAAGATCGCGACGACGAAGAAAGTACGAAAGGACGACGTCTTCTCGGTCGTCGCCACCGCCCCGCGAGCCGCCGGCGACCTGTGCGAGCTCTATGCGCTCGATCGCGTGCTGGAAAAGGCATTCACCGCGTGAATCGTCTTGCGCCGTACTGACAGGCGTAGGGTCTCCAGATTACGGAGCGAGAGACCGAATCGGAATGACTGCGACACCGTCTTCGCGCATGTAACCGTAGCCAGACATACAGATAATGCAAAGAACCGCGGGGGCACCAGACTTCGCAGTGTCAATTCCATTGGCAAATCGGAGTAGCGATGCTGCACCGTCGTCAATCAATTGTTCGCCGCCGAGTTTGACTTCGAATGCACCCCATCGACCGTCAGTGAGTTGCACAATTGCATCGACTTCTAGTCCCTTCTTGTCCCGGTAGTGAAGCACACTGCCGTCGATCGGTTGCGACAAGACACGCAGATCGCGAATGACGAGCGACTCGAATAACAAGCCAAGGAAGTTCAAGTCCTTTTCTAGGAATGCAGGTCCAGCTCCAAGAGCCGCCACAGCGAGCGACGGATCAACGAAATGTCGCTTCGGCGTTTGCCGAAGCGGCGTCGATGAGCGAAGGTGCGGCGCCCAAGCAGGTTGGTCTTCAATAATCATCAGACGAGTTAGTACATCGAGATAATCCAAAACGGTGTTGCGCGTCATCTCTTCCGCGCCAGTACTGGCCTCGCGAGCAAGTGTCGAGTCCGCGACTTCCGTCGCGACATTTCTAGCGAGTGACGCAAGAAGTCGTCCCACTTTCACGGGGTCCCGCCTAATGCCACTGACGCGACTGACGTCCACTTGGCGCGTTTGCGTCACATAGTCCTTCGCTGCTTGGGCCGCGGCGTCGATACTCGCTCCATGCAGCGCCGGCCAGCCACCACGGACAACCAACTTCGCGAGGTCAGGCACCGTGAGTTTCGCCTCGACGCTATGTGCTGGTTCGCCAGCCATCAGTGCAGATAGCGATACGGTGTCTGCACTCTCACCACTTTCGAACAAACTCATTGGACGCATGCGAATAAAGGAGAAGCGACCGGTTCCGGTATGTCGATTTTGGTCATCCTCGGGAACCGATGAACCGGTCAGGATGAATTGGCCATTCAGCTTGCGATCGTCGGTCAGCGTACGAGCGTGATTCCAAATCGCGGGTTCAGTTTGCCACTCGTCTATGAGACGCGGGGTCTTTCCTTCGAGGACCAATAGCGGGTCCGCCGCCGCGGCGAGTCGAGCATTGCTATCGATGTCGAGACGGACCACACTTTGGGCAACTTGAAGTGCCGTTTCCGTTTTCCCGCACGCCTTCGGTCCTTCGAGCACCACAATTCGAGCTGACTCCAGGCGGCGGGCCAACTCTGCATCGACGGTTCTAGGGATGTACGTCATGTCCGCCATTGTACATGAAAGTCCTGATAAACGTGCTAACAGAGCAATTTGGCCCATTTGTA
>PKWA01000026.1 GCA_003131665.1 Acidimicrobiaceae bacterium | reverse complement strand
TGCACGCGGCCTGGAAGATGGATCAAGTGGGCGCCTCGGCGTCGCGCGACGAGATCGCGATGATCAAGTTCTACGGGGCCAACGTGTTGCACAACGTGATTGACCGCGCGATCCAGACCTATGGCTCGCTCGGCTATTCGGCGGACATGCCACTAGAGGCGATGTACCGCTCGGCGCGTGCGGCGCGCATCTACGACGGNNCTACCACGCCTCCGAGATTCCCACCGACCACATTCCTACGCGCACCCTCGCCGCGAAGGAGAAGTACGCCGAGGTCTTGGAGTTCCTCGAGGCCGAAAAGGTCTAGCGCGGCGCGAGACCTTCGACGGCCTCTTTGAGATCGACGCCAAAGGGCACGATCGCGATCGTGGGGATCGCGACCCCGGCCTCGACGTAACGAAGAACGTGCTCGCGACACTCTTCGTAGGAGCCGTGAATCACGAGTTCGTCGACGACCGCGTCAGGGATGACCTCGTTGGCCAGTTTGCGATCGCCGGCGGCCCAGGCGTCCCACATGGGCGTTAGCGCCTCGCCGCGACCGAGCCACTTGTGAAACTCGGCGTAGACCGTCACCGTCAGGTACGACGAGATCATTCGTCGTGCGATGAAGCGCGCGGTGTCGGCGTCCTCGGTGGGGACGACAAAGAGCCGGGCCGCGATGGTCTTGCCCTCGCCGACCTCGGCGCGGCATTGGGCGACGTCGCTGGCGGCGAGCCAGTTGAGAATCGCGCCGTCGGCCTCACGACCGGCCAGGCGCAACATGCCCGGGCGCAGTGCGCCCAAGAGGATCTCCGGTCGGTGAATGACGGGACGCGACAACTTGAATCCGTGCACTTCGAAGGTTTCAAAGACCTCGTCGATCTTCTCTCCGTCGAGGGCGCGCTTCACAAAACGCAACACGTCGCGGGTCTTTTGATACGGGTGTTCGTACGCGATGCCGTTCCAGCGTTCGACGACGGGCTGACTCGAAGCACCGAGTCCCATGGTGAAGCGTCCTTCGGCCACCTCGGCCAGGGCGGCGATGCTCATCGCGAGCAGACCCGGTCCGCGGGTGAAGACCGGGGTCACCGCGACGCCGAGATTGAGACGGGGCTCGACGGCCGCCGCCAAGATGAGGGGCGTGAAGCCGTCAGCGCCGTCGACTTCGGCCGACCAGACATCGCTGTAGCCGAGGTCGGCCAGACGGTGGTACCACTCACGGTGCTCGTTGAGGGTGACGCCGTCGAAGGGAATGGTGATGCCGTAGCGGGATGTCATGGTTTCAGTGTTCCAGATGTACAGCGTTCGCGCTACTTCAGCCGAGGTAGTCGCCCTTACTCGGCGCCGGCACGTCCATGCCCCGTCGCGTGAGGTCCTCCACCCAACGATCGATCAGCGTCTCGAGCACCGCGACACGCGCGTAGTGCTTGTCCTCGGCCGCGATCAAGTTCCATCTGGCGTGAGGCTCGTCAGTGGACTTCACCATGAATTTGAGGGCCTTGAGATATCCGGCGCGGTGCGCGCGATTTTCCCAGTCGTCGGGGGTGAGCTTCCAGTGCTTCAAGGGATCGCTTGCTCGATCGTTGAAGCGACGAAGTTGCTCGTCGTCGGAGATGTGCAGCCAGAATTTCACGAGCGTCACGCCGTCGTTGATCAGCATTCGCTCGAACTCCACGATCTCCTTGGCCGATTGGCGCGCGGTCGCTTCATCGATGTCGCCCTCGACCCGCTCGACGAGCAGACGCCCGTACCACGAGCGATCAAAGACGGTCATCTCGCCCTTGCCGGGCAGCGCTTCTTGAAAGCGCCAGAGAAAGTGGTGGCGTAACTCTTCGGCCGTCGGCGGTCCAATCGGTGTCACCTGCACGTGGCGCGGGTCGAGGCCGGCGGTCAGTCGTCGGATAGCCCCGCCCTTGCCGGCGGCGTCGAAGCCCTCGAAGAGAACGAGCAGACCGGGCCCGACCACGTGGGGCTCGAGCAGTCCGGCGCTGAAGAGTCGAAGTTGGGTGAGACGACGCTGGGCCTTCATCACCCGCTCGTCGGACTCCTCCTTGCTGAGCGACTTCTTCAAATCAATCTTGTCGACGCGACTCAACTGGTGAATCCGATGACGTGAGGACGAATCATTGGTACTCCCTTCTACGCCAACGTACCCCAGGGCCTTCGAAGGCGAGAATTCCTGAGAGAACTAGTACTCCGGCGGCCGGCGGCGCCGAGAGATGAAGGGCAGTCGCTCGTTGACGAACGATCCGATGAGAAAGAGCCCACCGAGGACACCGAGCAGCAGGGCGTAGCGCTCGTGCGCGGGGAAGAAGCTGTAGCGCACCGTCGAGGTTCCTTCGGGCAGCGCGACCTGTTGATAGACCCCGTCGATCGTGGTGATCGGGGCGGACTTGCCGTTCACGGTGGCCTTCCAGCCGGTCATCGAGAGCTCGGTGCGCAGCAGCGTCGCGCCCGGTTTGGCGCAGTTGACGGTGGCGACGTCGTCGTTCGTGCTCGTCACCGTGCACGACGACGAGGTGGAGAAGAACGCGCGGGTGTGGGGGAGTTGGTAGATCGTCGCCAAGGAGTCCTTAAAGACCTCGGTGACGCCGAGCCTGGTGAGCGCGGGCAGCAACACGACCGAGCTCGGCACCAAGAGGTACTTGACCGAGGCGTTCTCGTACGCGTGAAAGTGCGCGACGAGCTCGTGTTCTTGGGCCTCGATGCCGGTGATGCCGCCTTTGATAACGAACTGGTTGCCGGGCGTGAGACCGGGGTAGAGATCGGTTTCGATGAAGTTCTTAAAGGACTTGGGGAATGGCAAGTCGATGGCGCTGAGTGAGTTGATGCCGAACTCGGTGCCCCAATTGGGATAGAGCACCGCAAAGTCCAAGAAACGTTCCTGGCCCTGATTGGCTTGGAGGAAGTGGATGGGCGCGTAGTCGATGTTGATCACCTTGGGCGACTGGGCCGTAGGGACAAAGAACAACACCAGCGACTCGCCAACCAAGACAATCGCGATCAGCAGCGGCGTCACGCGGGCCATGGTGAAACGGCCCAGGATGAGAAAAAGCCCCAGGGCAATGAAGGGCAAGAGGCCGAGGCCAATGAAGACGACGTGGGTCGTATGGGTCATGACGACACCGCTGTTGAGTGAGCGTGCGTCATAGGCCAGCAACAACACCGCGAGCACCATGAAGATAGTTGAGGTGGTGAAGAGTCGTTTGGCTCGGGTACTCGTGACCAGATCGCTCAGTCCGAGCACCGCCAAGATAACGACCGCCATCTCACAACTGGGCATGATGTAGCGCGGGAAGGATGTGGCACTCAAAAGAGGAACGAGGTTCCAGATCTCACGCGTGTGCAAGAAATTGAGCGCACCGGCCAGTCCCGCGACGGTCCACAGCGCTAAAAAGATGCGCAGCGCACGAAGTCTCTGGCCAAAGAGGCCCACCAGGGCCAGCACGCACACGCTGGCACCGAAGTAGCCGCCGATTCCACCCCACGACGTCGCGACGTTGGGGTCAAAGAAGATGGTGCCGTACACGTAGGGGTCAAAGAACATTGCCAGCGATGCCGTCGGCAGGTGTTCGACGCCGGACACGGCGGCGGTGTGACTGCCAATGAAGGCCACTTTTAAGAAGTCAGCGAAGGGCACGAGTGCGGGCAGGGCCAGTACGAGGCCGACGACGCCCCCGAGTCCGAGGCGGCGAAGCGCTCGAAGTCGACGCTCTCGTGGCAGGGTGAAGAGCCGCACGATCGCCCACGTGCCACAGAACAGCGCGTCGACGTAGGCGACTTCGGGAAAGCCCGCGTAGATCGACAACGCCAGAGCGATCGCGGCGATGTACCAGCCCCGTTTTGAGCTACTCGACGTGCTGTCAAAGATCATCTCGATGCCGAGTAGCAACATCGGTAAGAAGGCGACCGGATTGAGGACCGAGTTCCCGAGCCAGGCGAAAGTGCCGTTGAGGGCGAAGACCATACCTCCGGCGGTGGCGACGAAGACCGGTAGCGACAGGCGCCGAGCGAGGAAGTACGTTGACACGCCCGCAATCACTTCTAACGTGACGTGGAACCACACCAGTCCCGACGAGAGCGCGAAGAGCAGCGTCAAAGGGAACAGTGCCGCGGACTGCATCTCACCGGCCAATGGTTGGCCCAGTCCTTGGTAGTAGTTCCACCACGGGAAGTGACCGTGGAGTATGTCAATCGCTGCCTGGTGGCCAAGGGTTTGGGTGATGAAACCCACGTTCGGGTCGATGGCCGGGCGCCCACACTTGATCCGGCACAACGAGTGCGAGATGCCGGCCGTCCACGAGATGGGGTCGTTACTCGCGAGACGCAGTACGTACATCGCGTTGCCGGCCAGCACGAGCAAAACGATGAAAAGGATCGGAAGTGCGGAGGGGGGAAGTCGCCGGTAGAAGGCGGTCACTCGGGCCCCGGTCGACTTCACCCTCTCAGGCTACAAGGGCGACTTGGTGTTTTGGGGACTGACGTTCAGCGCAAAAAGTAGTAGAACTTCTCGCCCAAGAGCAGCAGTGAGTCGGGGAAGTAGGGATCGCGAAACGNNCGAGCCAAAGATGTCCCAGCGGCGAATGAATCGGTTGCGATCCTCGATGGGGTCAAGGTTGCCGCGCGAAGATCCGACGTGATGCAGTAGTTCGACGTACGGGGTGTACACCACGAAACAGTTCTCCATCTGGCTGCGCAGACAGATGTCCACGTCGTTCATCACGACTCTCAACTGTTCGTCCATGCCACCGAGTGACTGCCAGAACTCGCGCTCCACCATCTGCACCGCGCCGGTCACGGCCGCGACGTCGCGGATGGCGCGCGAGAAACAGTCGACGTGTGGGTAGTTCGAGTCAGTGCGCAGGTGCTGGGGATAGGGCGCGATAACGATGCTCTCGTGTTCGCGGCGCCCATCAGGGTCTAAGAGACACGCTCCCACGATGCCCACGTCGGAAAGGACCGCCAGGGCCAGCATCTGTTCGAGCCAGTCGGGCGTAACGAGCACGGTGTCGTTATTGAGCGTGACGACGTAGTCCGCGGTGGAGTGGCTGACCCCTCGATTGACGATGGCAGCGTAGTTAAACGGTCCCGGACAGGCCACGACCCGGTACTTCGTCGTCGCGAAGTACTCCAATGACGCGGGTTCTACCGAGTCGTTGTCCAACAAGATGATGTCGTAGTTCTGGTACGTCGACTTCTCTTCGATGGACGTGATGCACCGGCGAACAAGGTCGATGCGGTCCCGGGTGGGAATGATGATGTCTATCGTTGGAGCCGGCGAGGGCGCGTCGAGCGACCAACGAACGAGCCCGGGAAGTTCGCCCGCCGTTACGGTCCCGCGCCACTTCCTTCGCTCAAGGGCGGTCTGTACGACGCGACACGTGTCGTCATTGAGACGACTGGGATCAAAGGAAGCCGCCGGGCGACCCGACGGCAACACTCGCGCGACGTGACGAAAGTGAGCGTTCGCCTCACTCAGTCGCAGGTAGGCGTCGTGCTCGTAGGCCCATCCGGCCGCGGGATCGAATCCGCCCGCGCTGTAGAGCGTCTCGACTCGAAGCAGCGCGGGACGGCCCACGACGTTGTAGCTGAGCAGGGTGTGCGGTCCAACGGCGGGACTCTTCAGAATCGGCGCAAAGGGGTTTGCGCCGGACTCGTCGGCGAAGACCACGTCGTCCTCGTTCGTCGCCTGGGCGAGCAGTGAAGCCACGCTGTAGCGGCGACTCTCGTCGCTCATTGAAGCGTCAACGAGAAAGAGCCACTCGGCGGTGGTTTCGTTGAGTGTGTCATTGAGAGTATTGATGAGATCTTCGGGTGACGAGGCGATTTCGTTCAGTTCGACGATGGCGACGTCGTGGAGATTGACATCCATCGCGCTGAGCTCGAGGGAAAAGTCGATTGTGCGCGGGCGATAGTTGACGGGAAAGATCTCGGCCGCTTTGGCGGCGCTGACCCGGGTGACTTTGCGGGCTTCCTTCTTTCGTACGTCGCGTATCGCTTTCAGGACGGGGCGAAAGAGGAAACGAGCTAGCCGATATCGGAGAGTGTCTTCGCCGAGAACTCGACCCGCGGCGCGTTGGAATCGAGTGCCGGACATCAAGCGAATCTGGCGATGGAACTCAATCCAACGATGCTTGATCTCTTTGGCGGTAATTGACGGCGTCGTCTCGTCGTCAAATCGTTGGAGGAGTGGCAAGGTCTCTTATCTCTCCTTACGCGCGCTCGGCGAGCCTGTTAAGCGCTCCGAGCAAATCTAGTAACGAGCAGCCGGGGGGCCGCGAAGTGACGCTCACCCGCCCTACGATACCGGTCGAAGTGAGTTCATTGCCAAAGGCGTGCAAGATGCTGTGATGAGAATCGTTAGTCTCGTGCCGTCGGTGACCGGAACCTTGAGCGCGTGGGATCGTACGCCAATCGCGTGCACGCGATTTTGTGAGCGCGTTGACCTCGTGCACGTAGGTGGCACGAAGGACCCCGAACTCGATCGCATCGTCGAACTGCGCCCCGATCTTGTCGTGGTCGACGTTGAGGAGAACCGGCGAGAAGATTACGATGAACTGCTCGCGCGAGGGCTCGACGTGCACGTGCTGCACGTGCAATCGCTCGTCGACGTGAACTCCCAGATGAGCGAGTTAGCGACGCGCGTCGACGCGCGTTGGATTCCACTGGCACTGGACGACCCGACGCCCCCGCGCCTCAGAGCCTTCATCCCCATTTGGCGCCGGCCTTGGATGGCGCTGGGCGCACCGACGTATGGCGCCTCGCTGCTGGCGTACCTCGGAGTGATGAGCGTCTTTGAAGGCGAAGGTCCATACCCGACGTTGAAGTTAGATGAGGCCATCAGCCGTCACCCGGACGTGGTGCTCGCCCCCAGCGAGCCTTATCCATTTTCTACCCGTCAGCGAGGCGAACTCGAGACGGTGGCTCCGACCACGTTCGTCGACGGCAAAGACCTCTTTTGGTGGGGAGAACGAACCACCGGCGCGCTGACTCGTTTGGCGACGCAGTTGGCCGCCCTCGGCTGAGTGCTCGTGGTAACGGGCTACGCCGGCTCCATGCCGTGGCGGCGCATGAGATCCAACTCGGCGTCGCGCGCTGGCGGATCGACGCCGGCCCAGAGTTGTTCTAACTCTTCGAAGTAACGATCCAGCGCGGGCGCGTGAAGAATGAGGAGACGGGCCGGCTCGAGGCCGGTGTTGCCAAAAGTGTGCACTTCGCCCGCCGGCACCAACACGAACGTTCCGCTCGATCCCTCCAGGACTTCGTCGCCGACACGAAACTCCACCACCCCGTCCAGTACAAAGTAGGCCTCGTCATTGCCGACGTGGCGATGGGCCGGGGGCATTCGTCCCGCGGGCGGCAGCGTTCTCTCCATCAGCGAAAAACGTGCGTGAGTGTCGTTGGCCGTGGCCTTGAACCACATCTCGCTGCCGCGGGCCTCTCGATGAAGTCCCTCGCCGGGCTGAAACGAGATCACGACTCACCGCCCAGGTCATCTATCAATTCTGAGTGGCCCACCGGCACTCGTGAACAAACTCGCCTACGGGAGATCAATCTCTGGCCGCCAGGATCGCGACGCCCTCGCCGGTGAGATCGGCGTTGGCTCCTTTACGTCCGCCCATGGCGCAAATAAGTGAGATCAATGGTCCCGAGACCTCGGGCCCCGCTCCGTGAACCCAGTCGGCGTCGGTCGCTCGCAGCTTCAGCCCGGTGATTCGCTTCTTTGAGCCGATGAGAAAGTTCGCATTCTTCCAGTTATCGGCGATGGCGATGAGGGCTTGAGGTGGCGACGTGTGCGTGAGACCGAGTGGGCGGCGAAAGTCTTCGCCGTGTACCACGATCTCACCGAGCATCGCACTGACCGGGGCCGGTGGATGATTGGTGGTCGTAGTTCGAGCTTGTAGACGTCGAACTAACTCGTCGGGAGTAAGAACTGAGAGGCGCTTCGCTCCTTGGTCGGCGAAAACGTTGAACTTGAAGCCGGCCATGGCCATCTCTTTGTAGAAGCCAGCNNCAGCCAGCGAAGGTCTGCTCCGCGGCTGCCAACACGTGGCCGGCCAAGTCCTTGACGGTCCAGGCACCACACCAAGACTGAGTCGCCCACTGCTCACTCGTTAACGTGCTCCAGGTCGTGGCCATCTCGGCCCGTTCGGAGTGAATGTACTTCCAAGTCTCCTCGGACTTCATGGCGACGCACCGTCCTTCTTGCTCGAGCCAAGAAATATCTCGACTGGCCAGA
>PKWA01000079.1 GCA_003131665.1 Acidimicrobiaceae bacterium | reverse complement strand
TCCGCATCGGCCAGCTGCTGTGGTGGCACCTGTTCCTCGGGGTCCTGCTGGTCGGGCCTGTCGCGCTCAAGCTCGGGAGCACCAGCTACCGCTTCACGCGCTACTACACCGCGAACGCCGCATATCGGCGCAAGGGGCCGCCACACGCGCTGATGCGCGTGCTCGGACCTTTCGTCGTGCTGACGACGGTCGCGGTGTTCTTCACCGGCCTGCTGCTGCTGGTCGACGGCCCCTACGCTTCCGGGACGCTGCGGCTGCTCCACAAGGTCACGTTCTTCATGTGGTTGGTCGCCGTCGGCCTGCACGTGCTCGGCCACTTGGTCGAGCTGCCCGGCTCGCTGAAGGCTGTGAGCCGCGACGAGGGCCGGGCTGCGCGCCTGGCGGGATCGAGTGGCCGCGGGCTCGCCGTCGTCTGCTCGCTGATTGCCGGGGGCGTTCTGGCGGTGCTCTTCCTGCCCGACGTGCACAGCTGGACCGCCGTTGGCGTGCACCACTTCCACCACTTCGGCGACCACTAGGAGGGCGGATGCGCACACGTGCACAGGCGACTCGCGACGCGGCCCTCATGCGGCTGAGGCGAGTCAATCGATCACTCACGATCGCGGCCGTCGTCGGCACGGGCCTTCTGGTCGATGTCGTCGCCAACGCGCCGCTCGGCCACACGAGCACGCGGAACGTCGCGTCCACGTCCGCGGTGGCGAACACCACGAAGTCTGCGTCCACCACGCACAGGTCGACCCCCGCCAAGCACACGGCCGCGAACTCGCACGTAACGAGCTCGTCGGACCACTCGAGCTCGTCGAACGACTCNNCCCCCGCGGTCGTCACGCCGGTGGTCACCCCCGCCGCCACCCCGACAGTCGTCTCCGGAGGCAGCTGACCGCATGCTGCTGCCGGCGTTCGGCTCCTCCTCGACCGCCTACTGGTACCTGACGCGCGCCACCGGGGTCGTCGCGCTGGTGCTGCTGACGCTCGTGGTGGCGCTCGGCGTGGCCGACGTCGCGCGTCTCTCCTCAGCCCGCTGGCCGCGATTCGTGACCGACGGCGTGCACCGGCGCATGTCGCTGTTGGCACTGGTCTTCCTGGCGATCCACATCATCACCTCGGTACTCGACGCCTACGCGTCGATCAGCCTGATCGACGCCGTGATCCCGTTCCACGGCTCCTACCGGCCACTGTGGCTGGGGCTCGGCGCGGCGGCCTTCGACCTGCTGGTGGCCGTGATCATCACCAGTCTGCTGCGCGCGCGGATCGGCGCGGGCACCTGGCGCGCTGTGCATTGGCTGGCGTACGCCTGCTGGCCGCTGGCGCTCGTGCACGGCCTCGGCACCGGCACCGACGTCGCTCAGGCGTGGATGCTCGCGATCGACACGATCTGTGTCGCAGTGGTCATCGGCGCCGTCGGCCTGCGTGTGGCCGCCACCGCCAGGCCGACCACCGCCGGACTCGCCGCCGCCGTGGGGCTGCCGGTCGCTTTCGTGATCGGGCTCGCCGTGTGGCTGCCGAGCGGCCCGCTGGCCGCCGGCATCAACGCCGGCGCGAAGAAGCTGATCGGCATCGCCAACCCCGGAGCGATGATCGATGCGGCGATCGATTCCGCAATCAAGACGCCCCACGTCAGCTATCAGGCGACAATCAGGCCATGGCTCGGTCAGCGGGCGGGCATCGCGCTGCTCGGCGGCAGCGCCGCGCTGCGATAGCTGATCGCGATCCCGATCCACACCGACGCCAGCGCCAGCGCCGCCGAGAGCGACGAGACGGACAACGGCGCTTGTCGAGAGGTAATGACCCTCGTGAGATCTCGCGTCGCCAGCGCGTAGCCCACCCGCGCGCCGGCCAGCCCGTACGCCTTGGAAAATGTTCGCAGCACGATCGCGCCGCTATCGAGGCGATCGAGCGCGTCGACCCCGGCGTAGTCGGCGTACGCCTCATCGATCACGAGCTGACCGGGCACGTCGGGCACGTTGGGGAGTTCGCCGGTCGGATTATTCGGCCGACAAACAAAGACCAGGTCGGCCTGTGCGGGATCGTCGATCAATGTCGCGCCGGCCATGATCGCGGCGAAGCGGTACATCGAGTATGAANNTTGCCCCCTTCTGCGAAGAGTCGGGCCAGCAGGACAATAAATTCGTCGCTCCCGGCCCCGAGCGCCACTTGCTCGACGTCAAGGTCGTGGCGACGAGCGATTGCCTCACGCAATCTTTGGTAGCGCCCGCGGTCGTATTCGTTGACATCGGCCAAGGCTCGAGCGATGGCCGCCGGGCGAGCACTCGCCGGCGCGCTCGCCGCGACGTTGCCGTCAAAGCGCACGATCGAGCGTGGATCAACTCCCCAACGCTCAGCGATGACCTCGCTCGAAGGGGGCCACTGGTACGCCTCGAGGGCCTCGGGCTTCATCTCCGGGCCGTGGCCCCGTGCGCGCTGAGTCCCTCGAACGCAGCGAGCGCTTCGATGGTGGGGGCGATGGCCTCAAGCCCTTCTTTCGTGATTCGTTGCACGGTGACGCACTTCATAAACGTTTCGAGTCCCAGACCCCCGGTGGACTTGGACCACCCGCCGGTGGGTAAGACGTGGTTGGCGCCGGTGGCGTAGTCGCCCGCGGGCACGGGGGCGTATCGGCCCACGAACACCGCGCCCGCGTTACGAATGCGCCCGGCCAACGACTCAGCTCGCTCACCTATCAGCGCCACGTGCTCGGCGGCGTACCCCTCGACTTCTGCGAGCGCGACGTCGAGGTCCTCGCCCACGCGCACGACATAGCCCTTCGAGTCGGCGCCGTGTTCCATCTGCGCGGCGATCTCTTGAGCGATCAGTGCCTCGTCCACTCCCTCGTCGACGACGACCACGATCTCGCTCGGACCGGCCGGCAGGTCGATCGCGACGTCACGACTCACCAGCAGTTTCGCGGCATTGACCGCGCCACTGCCGGGACCCACGATCTTGTCCACCGGTGCGATCGACTCGGTGCCGTAGGCCAGGGCGGCGATCGCTTGAGCCCCGCCAATCGCCCAGACCTCTTCGATGCCCAGTAACGCCGCCGTGGCGGCGACGGCGCCCGCGCCTGAAGGCGGCGTGCAGACCACGATGCGTTCGACCCCGGCGACCTGGGCCGGAACCGCGCCCATGATTAACGACGAGATCAGACCCTTTGGCACGTACACACCCACCGAGCGAAGCGGCGTCCAACGCCGCTCCAAGGTCACCCCGGGTGACACCTCCATCACCAGGTTCAAGGGACGCTGCGCTTCGTGCCAGCGGCGCACCGCGTCCGCGGCGGCCAGCACCGCGTCAGTAGGAATCTCGCCGTTCGCAACGGCACGCTCGGGCGAGTTGGCCGTCGTCGCGTCAAAGCGCTTCGACCACTTAACGACGGCCGCGTCACCGCGGCGTCGAACGTCGTTGACAATCTCTTCTATCGAGACTTTTCGATCGGTCTTGACCGGCGTGCTCATGGCACCAACCGTTCCACCGGCAAGGTGATGATCGAACTCGCGCCAGCGGCCTCCAGTTTGGGCAACAACGACCAGATATCGGCCGCGGGAACGAGCGCGTGCACCGCGACAATCCCCGGGGTGGCCAGATCCATCACGGTGGGTGAGCCGACCGTGGGCAGCACCGCGGTCACCTCGCCCAAACGGTCCTTCGCCACGTTGCACAGAAGATACCGATTGGCCCGGGCGTTGATGACCGATCCCAACACTGTGGTGAGGACGCGTCGGGCCTCGAAGTCCTGAGAGTTCACTCGCCCGATGAGCACGGCTTCGGATTCAAAGAGCACGCCGATCGACCGCAGTCCATTGGTGCGAAGCGTGCTGCCCGTCGAGACCAGGTCGATGATGGCGTCGGCGAGTCCGAGACGCGGCGCGATCTCCACCGAACCGGCCACTGTCACGATCTCGGCGCCGATGCCCCGGTCGGCGAGGGCCTTGGAGGCGACGCGCGGGTGCGAGGTAGCGACGCGACGACCTTCGAGGTCTTCGATACGCGTCGCTGGGTCTTCACTGGACACGGCGGCTTGGAGCGAACACGTGCCGTAGCCCAGGCGCAGGAGTACCTCGACGTTGCACTCGCGCTCAAAGACCAGATCCAGTCCCGTGATGCCACAGTCCACGACGCCGTCTTGGACGTACTCGGGTACGTCGTCGGCGCGAACGAATAACAGGTCGATGTCCGCGTTACGACAGTGGGCCTGCAGCACCCGTTCACCGGGCTCTTGGGGCGAGACGCCGCTCGCTTCGAGGAGCGTCCACGACGGCTCGCGCAGCCGGCCCTTGGAGGGCAACGCCAAGGTCAATCGGCGCGTCATCGTCGGACCTGCTTCAACACAGCCCGATACCCANNACCACTGCGCGACACGTGTGACCGTGGCCGTCGAGGCGCCGGTGCGACGTGAGATCTCCTGATAGGGCACGCCCTCGTCGACGAGACGTGCCACCTGCAAACGTTGACCCATGGCGTCGAGCTCGGTGGACGTGCAGAGGTCACGCATGAAGGCCGCCACCACGTCAGCGTTTCGCAGACGTGCAAAGGCATCTACGAGTTCGTCAAAACGCGTCGCCGTCTCCGGGCTCGCGCCAGCCGGAACTACTTTTCCACTGGTCATGGTCATATGCTAGTATGCTAATTCGCTACTATGCAAGTCATCCCCGCCCTCGACCTCCTTGGCGACGACGCCGTGCGTCTCGAGCAGGGCGATTTCAACCGCGTCCTCTTCCGCCAACCCATAGAGGAGTTCATGGGGCGCCTGATCGCCACCCAACCCGACCTCATTCACGTCGTCGACCTAGAAGGTGCGCGCGACGGTGCGCTGCGCCCCGCAGTCATCGAACGGTGTAGTCGCGCGGCCAGAGGAGTCCCCCTGCAGGTGTCGGGTGGGTTGCGCTCGCTCGAATCAGCCCGTGAGGCACTGAAGGCCGGCGCCGCTCGCGTCGTCGTCGGCACTCAGATTTGGAAGGACGAGGCGAATCTTGACTCATTCGTGAAGGCTCTCGGCGACCAATTGGTCGTCGCCCTGGACGTCAAAGACAGCCGACTGGCCGTTCGCGGTTGGGTCGCCTACGCGCCGCTCACCCTTGATCAAGCGCTTGAACGATGTCAACACGCCGACGTGGCTCGTTTGCACGTGACGGCCGTGGAGCGAGACGGCACCATGCAAGGACCGGATCTCGAGCTGTACGAGAAGGTCTGCGCCAGCGGCATTCCCGTCGTCGCGGCTGGCGGCGTGAGAAACGACGACGATCTCGCGGACCTGGCCCGGGTGGGCTGCGAAGCGGCCGTCATGGGCGTGGGCTACCTGGGGCGCCTCGGGCTCTCCCTGGATTGACCAATCGGCGTCTTTTATGGTTGTCAATGTGACCCAGACAGTCCCATTTTCGATGGCGGAATGCCGAAAGTCACCTCCAAATGGGACCTTTAGCCCTATGTGAAGAACTTCACATAAAGGCATGATGCTACTGAGGTCTTGACACTCGGGACCAGAAAGTAGGTGGTTCCATGGAAAAACTCCTAGGTCTCATTGGTGACCCGGCGAGAGTCAAGACTCCCAGTTTGTTGGTTCGTTTACAGCGCAACAAGAAGGCGTCACTGGTCTGGACTGCCATGCGCATATGGCTCGGGATCATGTGGCTCCAAGCGGGCATTTCTAAGTTGTGGGGTGCCGAGAACTCGGCTTTCTTGCACAACAACGGCGCCGGAGTCGCCGGCTTCGCCCACGGCGTCGGGGCCTACAGCTGGTGGAGCCTTTTCATGCACGCCTTTGTAGTGCCCAACGCGAGTTGGATTGCCGTTACGGTAGCGTTCGCGGAGTTCGCCATTGGTTGTTGCTTGGTCCTTGGATTTCTCACTCCCCTCGCGGCGCTGGGTAGTTTGGCGCTGTTGTTCACCTACGTGATGTCCGGTACGGCCAGCGTGTGCGCGTTCTACGCACTCTTCTCGATTGTGATTCTCGCCACGTGGCAGACCTCGAGCTGGATTGGCGTGGACGGTCTCATCTATGGCTACCGCCAACGTCACGAGGACTCACGTCTTAACCGCTACTTTGATCGTCCCATATCTATTTTGAGGGTCAAGCAGTCGGTGATGACCACCACCGACGAGACGGCCGCTCAGCGCGACAAGGTATCCGTTGGATGAATGAACTGAAATAAATGAAAGCGCGACCCGGGCCATTGGCCCGGGTCGTTTTTCCGTGCTGGAACCATTGAGCCCTTTGATCGATACACCAGAGCAAGTTCACTCAGGTCGCCGAGGTATCCCCTAGGTCTCTCTTCGAGAGAGCACGATGCTCATGAGGGCGAAGCCAATCCCGATGGCGAAGATTCCGGTACCAAAAACAAAAACTTGTGGCGGGATCCCGACGCGGGTTGCGCCGTACACCCACACCGGGAACGGCGGGTTCGATCCGCTCACGAAGTTCGAGGTGACAAAGTCGTCGATTGACAGGGCAAAAGCCATAAGGGCGCCCGCCAAGACGCCGGGCATGATGAGCGGCAACGTCACCAGCCGAAAGGTCGTCAAGGGATTCGCCCCGAGGTCGTACGCCGCCTCTTCGAGCGAGCGGTCGAAACCAGAGAGGCGCGCTCGCACGGTGACGGTCACGTAGGCGATGGAAAACATGACGTGAGCGAGCACCAACGTGAGGAAGCCGCGAGCGATGTTAAAGGTGACAAAGAGTCCCAGCAGCGACGCCCCCATGACGATCTCTGGCGCGGCGATGTTCAAAAACAGAACTTGTTCGATGGCGACTCGGCCGCGGAACTTGTTCGAGCGGTAACGAACCAGCGCGATCGCCAGCAACGTCCCGAGTACGGTCGCGAGCACCGTCGAGACCAAGGCCAAGCGGATCGACAGCCAGAACGCCGAGGTCAGACCGGGCACGTTGCTCCACTGGCGATACCACTCGGTGGTGAAACCGTTCCAGCTGAAACTCACCAACTGCAGTCCCGTGAAGACCTTGTTGAAGCTGTAGGCGATCATGATGGCGATGGGAAAGACCAGGTAGGCAATGACCAGCCAGGAGTACGTCGGCAGCACGTAGCGCCCGAGGCGACGCCGACGCGCGAGGAGCCTCTCGCGCGCGGGGTTCACGTCACGTGGGGCTTTAACCTCGGCGCTCACAGGTACTCCTCAATCGTGCGAGACCCGAGGAGCCGCGCGTAGAGCCAGATACCCACCAGCGAGACGGCGAGCAGCACGACCGAGAGCGATGCCCCGCCGGCGTAGTCGAAGTTCACGAGAAACGTGTTTTGAATCACGGTGCCGATCATGGTGTTGGAAACGCCGCCCAAGATCTCCTGATTCACGTAGTCACCGAAGGCCGGAATAAACGTCAGTAGAAACGCCGCGAAGATGCCCGGAATCGCCAGCGGCAAAATGACGCGTAAAAAGGCCGCCCGGCGATTGGCGTAGAGGTCGTAAGCGGCGTCGAGGACTCGACGATCGATGCGCTCGATCGCCACGTAGAGCGGCAACGCCGTGAACGGCAGGTAGTTGTAGGCGAGACCGGCGATCACGGCGTAGCTCGTGCCGAGTACGTGAAAGCCTGAGGGTACGAGGTGTTGATGCTTCAAGAAGGTCAAGACGATGCCGTTGTTCGAGAGAATGAACTCCCACACGATGGTGCGAATGATGAACGAGACGAAAAACGGCACGAGCAACATGATCAGAAAAAAGTTCTTGCGGCGCCCGCCGTAGAACGCGATCCAGTACGCGATCGGAAACGAAATGATGAGATCGATCGTCGTCGCCACGGCCGCAAAGATCAAACTGGTGATGAACTGCTGGTGATAGAGACTGACCTGGCTCGGCAGTTCACCCCAGTGCCAGGTCATCACGCACAGGCCCGTCGCCGGGCTGCAGGTCTCGAGCGACTGGATCATCATGACCCCCATGGGCACGATGAACAACAAGAGCAGCCACACGCTGGCCGGCAGGCTCAACAGATACGGCGCGAGCCTCTTTCCCCAACCAGCGCCGCGACGCGGGACTTCTACGCGCCTTGGATGATCGGTAGAAACAGGTTGGTCCACGCCGTTATCTCCTCCTGGTTCTTAAACGGGTAGTAGGGCAACGACGCCTTGATGCGCGAGGGCGAGGGAAAGACGTCGAGTGAGTCCGCGGTCACCGACGTCGGGAGTTGAATCTCGCTCTTGAGGGCCTTCAGCGCAGCCGCGTTCCAGCCCGTAGGGTGCAACAGCTGTTGCTTGGCGTCGGGCACCGGGCAGATGTAGTCGTCGTAGTACTCCACGACAGACTGCGTTAAGGGACTGTAGAAGTAGTCCATACACGTCATGGCGTCGAGCGGATTGGCCGCGTACAGCGGGATGATCATGTTGTCCGTCCAAATCATGACGCCCTCTTTGGGGATCATCAAGACGAGGTCGCGGTACTTGCTGTTCAAGTTCGCTTGGAAGATGTCGCCGGAGTAGCACTGAGATATCACCACGTCACCGTTCTTGAGGTGTTGGATGTAGCTCTGGTCGTAGTAGGCGGCCACGATCCCGTCGCTCTTTTGTTGTTGCAGTTTCTTAGCGGCCCGCGCCCAGTCGGACTCGGTCGACTTGGCCGGCTCCACGCCAATCGCCAAGAGACCGACGCTTCCTATTTCGAAGGGGTCATCAAGCATGCCGACCTTGCCGGCATACTTCTTGTCAAAGAGAATCTGTACACTGTCGCCGGGGTCCTTGACCACGCTGGAGTTGTAGCCGATCGACGTCCAACCGGACTGCCAGGCCATCGTGTACTTGTTACCGGGGTCGTAGGGAGGATTCGTGACGAGGGGGCTGGCGTACTTGTCGAAGTTCGTCATCAGTGATCGGTCGAGGGGAATGAGCCAACCCAACTCGATCAAGTAGCTGAGTTCGGGGTTGTTGTTGGTCATGACCATCACGTCGTAACCCGTGGCCTGACCGGCCTCGAGCGAGGGACGAATCTTGGCGTAGAACGAGGCGTTGTCTTGTACGACTTCTAGATAGTTGACTTTGATCTTCGTCGTCGCGGTGAAGTGTTCGAGCGACTGGTGTTTGCCATTCAGCACGTCGATGTAGTACGGCCAGTTAGCAAAATTCACCTGGTCATGGAGTTTCTGACGCTTCCACCAGGCCTTCGTTCCCACGTCGGCGTTGGGCAAGGTCGCGGCAAAGGCCGAGGGCACCGACGGACCGAGTCCCGTGAACCAGAGCGACGAAGCGAGACCGACGCCGGCCGCACCGAGGGCCTGACGGCGTGACAGACGCCGTTGGGTCAAGCCTCGCCAGAACGCCGGGTCGATGATCCGGTCGTCATTGGAACTCATCTGGTCTTCACTCATCGTTGTCTCCCCCTCAACTAAGTTTCGTCGTCACGACCGACTTCCATTGGTCGAACCGCGAACGTATGCTCCACCGGCCACGTCAGTACCACTTGGTCGCCACTTCGTGGCGCCGAATCCTGGCCAATGTTCTGGGCGTAGATGGTGACTTCGACTCCCGAGTCGCTGTCGATGAGGTACTGATTCCCAACGCCCGTAAAGGTCGACACTCGCACGCGCCCGCGCAGCGAGTTGTGATTGGCCAGTGGCGGCGAACCCGCGGCCTGAATGGTGATCTTCTCGGGCCGTACACCGACTTTCACTTTGGCCGAAGCACTGAGATCGGGCATGCGCTCCACCGGAACCATGACAGTCNNACAGTCTCTAAATCATTCAGCGTGACCGTCGCGTATGGCCCGTTGGTCGCCGAGAGTTCGCCGGTCAAGAGATTCGACGCGCCCAGAAATGAAGCGACAAATTCCGTGGAGGGACTGTCGTACACGTCACGCGGCGATCCAATTCCCTCAATCTGGCCGTTGCGCATGACCGCCAGCCGATCCGACATCGTCATCGCCTCTTCTTGGTCGTGGGTGACGTATAAGAAGGTGATGCCCACCTGAGACTGGATCCGCTTCAATTCAATCTGCATCTGTCGACGAAGCTTCGCGTCGAGCGCCGACATCGGCTCGTCCNNTGTTGGCCGCCCGAGAGTTGCGATGCCCGACGCTTTTCAAAGTGCGGCAGATCGACAATCTCCAATATCGAGCCGACGCGCCGAGCGATGTCGGGCTTGGTGACGCGCTGACGCCGCAGGCCAAAAGCCACGTTTTCATAGACGTTGAGGTGCGGAAAGAGTGCGTAGGACTGAAAGACCGTATTCACGCCGCGGTGGTACGGCGCCTCAAAGGTCACGTCGCGACCATCGAGCAGGATGCGCCCGCTCGTGGGCTCTTCGAAGC
>PKWA01000105.1 GCA_003131665.1 Acidimicrobiaceae bacterium | reverse complement strand
CGCCGCGCCGCCGCGTTGGTCAGCGGGAACGGAGTTCATGATTGCAGCGGCGTTGGGCGCGGAGAACATCCCGCCGCCGACGCCGTTCATGAACACCAGGGCCGCGAAGATCCAATAGGCGAAGTTGGTGGGCACGGTGAGCAGTCCCACGAAGCTCAGGCCGAAGACCATCAGACCCGTAGTGGAGAGTATGCGCGCGCCGTGTCGATCCGAGAGATAACCCGANNTGCCCTGGAGCCAGATGATGAGCATGAACTGCAGCCCACCGCGCGCAATCGCGGCCAAGAGACCCGCGGCGCTGCCCATAAAGAAGGCGCGAATCTTGAAGAGCCGCAAGTTGAACATGGGCGCCACGGCCTTAGTCTCGATGACGAAGAACGCGCTGAGAAAGATGATGCCGACGACAAATGCGCTGAGGACCCGCGGTGACGTCCAACCCATGGAGCTCGTCTCGTAGGGCTCGATGCCGTAGACGATGCCCACCAGCAGTGACGTCAGTCCCACCGCGAAGGTGAGGTTGCCCCACCAGTCGATCTTGGCGGGTGAGCGGATGCCGTTGTCGCGCAGGCTGATATAGCCCCAGATCGTGCCGAGCAGTCCAAAGGGCACCGAGACCCAAAAGACCAAACGCCAGTCGACAATGGAGAGTAGTCCTCCGGCGATGAGCCCGACGAACGATCCGCCGATCGCCGCGACTTGGTTGACGCCCATCGCGAAGCCCCGTTGGTCGGCCGGAAATGCGTCGACCAAGATGGCGCTCGAGTTGGCGAAGAGCATCGCGCCGCCCACACCCTGGACGAGGCGCCACAGTACGAGCCAGAGGGCCCCCGAAGCGCCGCGAAAGGGATCGAGTGCGAGTAGCACCGACGCAATCGAGAACACGGCAAATCCGAAGTTGAATATTCGAACCCGTCCGACGATGTCGCCGAGACGGCCGAGACTGATCACCAAGACCGCCGTCACGAGGAGATAACCCATTAAGAGCCAGAGCAGATACCCGACGTTGCCCGGCGAGAGGGGATTGATGCCGATGCCGCGAAAGATCGCTGGCAGTGAGATCAAGATGATCGATGAATTGATCGTCGCCATGAACATGCCCAAGGTCGTGTTGGTGAGGGCAATCCATTTGTACCGATCGTGGTGCACGGTTGCCATCTGCGTCATCGAACGTCACTCCATCGTGGGTGAGGTAATTGCTTGATAACAAGCAAGTATATACGGGCGCCCCCTGCTCAAGACATGCCTGATGATCAGGTACTACAGTCGACTTTGGCCCGGAGCGGCCAGCGTTGACATCAATATTTCATTCGGTTAGCCTAACCTAAATGAAACTTCGAGGTGGTGTTCGGTGCTTCGCAATGTCACCGCTCGTCGCTGGGGCGGTCGAGGTAGAAGCGGCTCGAGCCAAGGGACCTAACGCGTGATCCCCACCTTCGTCATCTTTTTCCGCGAGGGGATCGAGGCGTCGATGATCGTCGCGATCTTGTTGTCGTACCTCAAACGAATCGGACAACGGCGACATTTTCGTGACGTCTATCTCGGCGTGGCCGCCGCCTTGGTGCTGGTGTTGGCCGGGGGCATCGCCGCCTACGCCTTCATTGATCAGTACAGCGGATCGAACGTCCAGACCTACTTCGAGACCGCCACCTACTTGGTGGCGGCGGGGGCGCTCACCTACATGACGTTCTGGATGCAGCGCCACGCACGCTCACTCGCCACGGATCTGGAGCGTCGAAGCGACCTTGCACTCTCGGGAGGCGCCCGAGCGGGACTCGGGCTCCTGGCCTTTCAGGCCGTTGGACGAGAAGGTCTCGAGACCATGGTCTTCACGTTGGCCATTGTCTTTGCCAGCTCCAAGCAGGCGGGTGCGCCACTGCATGGCAACTACTTACTCTTGGGGGCTGGCCTCGGACTCGCGCTCGCGCTCGGCGTGGCCTTTGCTATTTACCGACTCGGTGCGAAATTGAACCTTCGCCGCTTCTTCCAGATCTTGGGCGTGGTGCTCATGGTCTTTGCCGCCGGCCTTCTCGCCGACGCCGTTGAGAACATGCAAGGGCTTGGTTGGCTGCCCTTTGGCCGTCACGTGTTGTGGAACTCGAGCCACGTTGTCTCAGAAGGCAGCAGCATCGGTGACGTCCTCCACTCCCTTTTGGGTTACGCCGATCGCCCCACGATTCTTCAGGTGCTGGTGTGGGTCGTGTACGTGGCCGTGAGCACGACGGCCTTTGTGCGAAGTGGACGTCGTCGTCGCCACCAGCGTGCGCGCCACCTAGGACCAGAAGAGGACCCGAGTCACACGTTTGACGGGCGACCCATCGCGAGGGACATCTAGATGGCGATATCGCACTCCGCCACGGTGGACAAATACTTAGAGGCGATCTACTGCATTGCCGGCGAAGGCGAGATCGTGCGACCCAGTCGCCTCGCGTTCTGGCTCGGCGTCAGCGCGCCCACGGTCAGTGACGCGTTGCAACGTTTAAAGCGAGATGGCTGGGTCGTGCTCGGCGCCGACCGTACTGTGGCACTCACGGAAAGCGGCGCGGGCATCGCGACCGCGCTGGTTCGACGTCACCGAATACTCGAGCGCTGGCTCACCGACGTGCTGAATTTCGACTGGGCCGCGGCCGACGTCGAGGCCGAGCGCGTCTCCTCATCGATTTCGGATGCGGTCGTCGACCAGATCGACCGGTCGATGGGCTCGCCCCCCACGTGCCCACACGGGAATGTCATTCCCGGGCGCGTCGCGCCCTACGGCGTACTGGTGGCGTTGGCGGACTTAGAACCCGGCACGCCCGGCTCGATTCGACGAATCTCCGAAGTGGCCGAGCACGAGGCGCCCGCTTTACTGTTGATGCTCGCCGAGCACTCCATCAAAGAAGGTACCGAGGTGATGGTGAGCTCAACCAGGCTCGAGCCCGATCAGGTGGCCATCACGATTGCGGGCACGCCGCTCACGCTCTCGATGGAAGCGGCGAAGCGAATTTGGGTGGAGACCCCGTAGCGATGCGTTGGCCTCGTCGACGCGTCGAGGGATCCTCGAATCGTCGGGCGCGGGCTCTTGGGTGAAGGTGGCACCGTGAGTTGGCAAGTACTGCGCGCTGAGCCGGTGGCGAAATGGTGAGCCAGTGGGGCATGACGCCGCGCCAGAGCATCGAGGGCGAGTGCGCCCGACGCGGGACGCGCGACGTCGCGGCCAAGTGCGTGTCGATTCTAAAAGGCGAAGTGATTGACGAGGAGTTTCTGCTCGCTTTGGCGGGACCGGCCGCCGCGGTCGTGTTGCGCGGCGACGCGGGCGGCGTCACGGGTTACTGGCCCAGGGTGTGGGTGTTGCGTGGACTGCTCTACGCCTGGGACGAGCTCGCCACCACGGTTCTCGTGGATTCGTTGCATGATGAGTCGTGGCGCGTGCGCGAGATGGGCGCCAAGGTCGTCGCGCGCCATCGCGTGGACGACGCGCTCGAGGCGATCTCGGAACTGGAAGACGACCCCGTACCACGAGTTCGTCGGGCCGCGCACCGAGCGCTCGTTCGTCTCGTCGAAGTTGACACCTAAGACTCGAGACATCCTCGGCGGTCCTTAGGGATCAAAGATCTTGGTGAGTCGGTGAGCAGTTGGTACTGACGTTGTCCGCTTGGCACGAGGGGCAGAGCAAGATGAGTTTGCGGCACGCGAGGTTGGCGCAGTTGTAGAAGGTGCTGGTGGGCGCGTCGCAGCGCTCGCAGCGGCCGATGGTCACGGCGCGGTCGCTGAACTGAAAATTCATTCGGCCATCAAAGAGGTAGAGTGAGCCTTCCCATAATCCCTCGTCAGCGAACTCTTCGCCGTAACGAACGATGCCACCGTCGATCTGATACACGTCGCTAAATCCGCGATTCTTCATTAACGAGGACAACACTTCGCAGCGAAGCCCCCCGGTGCAGTAAGTCACGACCGGCCGGTCCTTTAGATGGTCGAACTTCCCACTGTCGAGTTCGGCGACCAGATCGCGCGTGGCTCTCACGTCGGGCACGACGGCGTTCTTGAATTTACCGATTTTGGCCTCAAAGGCGTTGCGCGCGTCGAAGAACACGACGTCGGCGCCGCGCTGGGCGACCAGCTCATTGACCTGGCGTGGGCTCAGGCGAACTCCGCCTCCGATCACGCCGTGCTCATCGACCTTGAGTTCGCCGGGCGCGCCAAAAGTAACAATCTCCTTTCGAACGCGGACCCGCAGGCGCGGGAAGTCACTGCCGGTACCCTCGGACCATTTGAAGTCCGTGTGCTTGAATCCCGGGTACTCCTTGGTCTGTTTGACGTACGTCTTCAAAGCGGTCATGGCACCGCCCAGCGTGCCGTTGATCCCGTGCGGTGAAAGAAGAACGCGACCCTTGAGACCGAGCCCATCACCGAGCGTACGTTGCCACAGCCGCGTCGCCTCGAGGTCCTCGAGCGGCGTGAAGCAGTAGTAGAGAATGACTTTTTGTGGCTCCACGTCACCAACTTAATCGAGGAGAAAGTTTTGATCTTCGTGGAATGGCCGAAGCTCGCGCTGCAGCTCGCCAGCGCAACATACTGAAAGGTATCGTCGACGCGCTGATGAATCTCGCCTCGCTCCGACCACCTCGCAGTCCCCTTCGGACACTTTCGCGATGAATCTGCTAAACAGGCCAACGTGAGCATTCGATTCTTGGGTCTACGAACCGTGATCTACCCGGTGCCCGATCTGGCCGCGGCCACCGCGTGGTGGAGCGAGTTTCTGGGCATGGCGCCGTACTTTAATGAACCCTTCTACGTCGGGTTCAATCCCGGCGGCTACGAACTGGGTTTACTCCCCGACGGCGATGAGGCTGCCGGAGCGCTGACCTATTGGGGAGTAGACGACGTCACTCGCGCCGTAGAATCTGCTCTTGCGGCCGGGGCGATCGAGCACAGTCCGGTCGGTGACGTGGGCGAGGGCATTATCACTGCGACGGTCCAGACCCCCCAAGGATCGATCGTTGGTTTCATCTTCAATCCCCACTTTGCCTTGATCCCTTCGGACCTCTGAGTCGCAGTTCACGAGCTGGAACCGCTCGAGGGAACTTGCTCATGTGGTCAACTTGGGCGTTTTCCGGTAATTTGAACTTCGTCTGAACATTTCGAGTGCGTTCTAGGTATTCATAAGTAGGGCACTTCGCCGGTGTGGAGCGAAGTCCGAAGGAGAAATCGAATGTCAAAGGTGCAAACACCACGGATTCAACGAGGTTGGTTCGGACCCCGGCACGTCCGACTTTGGACGGTGGCGCTCGCGGCGAGCGCGGTCTTGCTGGTGCCAATGGTGAGCGCTTCGGGCGCGACGTCGGCGACCTTGAAATCGGCCAACGTCACCGGCTTTTCGGGTGCGCTGGTCAATCACTCGTCGCGCACGTTGTACATCCTGAGTTCGGAAAAAGGCGCCAAGATCAAGTGCAGCGGCGCCTGTCTTTCCACGTGGCCGCCCCTGCTCGTGAAGGCTTCGGTGACCAAGGTGACGCTCGGGGCCAACGTCAAGGGAAAGATCGGCTTTGTCACGAGGAGTTCGACCATGAAGCAGGTGACGTTCAACTCGTATCCGCTGTATACGTACGCCGGTGACAGTGGTTCACTGCAGTCCCACGGTGAAGGCATCGCCGCTTTTGGCGGTACCTGGTATCTCGTAAAGGCGGCGTCATTCTCGTCCAGCGCGACGATCTTTAAGAAGGCATCGACGGGCACCACAACGACCACCATCGCTTCGGGCGGTGGTGGGATTGCCTATTAAATGTGTCGTCGCTGTTCGAGTCGCTGATCTGATGCGTCCTCGGCTGCATCGTCCCTCTCGTTGGCGCGGGTAGTCGCGACCCGTGGCGTCCGAAAGCGGAGAGCGAACGACCTCAAGAACGACGCTCGAGACGCGCCCAGAGGCCTCCGATGAAGTCGGTCTGCGTGAGGCGTTCTTAGCCCACGGCGGTGAGCTGTACGGATTCGCTCGACGCTCACTCAACTCCAAGGAGAGCGCCGAAGACGTCGTGCAAGAGACTTTTGTTCGAGCTTGGCGATCCCGGTCTCGCTTCGATTCGACCCTCGGGACGCTGCGCACGTGGCTCTTTACGATCGAGCGGCGCGTGATTCTGGACCTAAGTACCCAGCAGAGAAAACTGCGCGTACTCCCCCTCGAAGATGGCTTAGAGCCCATAACCGAGGACCACGTGGAGCGTGCGATGCTCGGCTGGCAGATGGAGTCGGCGCTCCAGCGACTAGACCCCGAACATCGCCTCATCATCACCGAGCTGTACTTCAATGGTCGAAGCGGACGCGAGNNAGTTCGCCCTGCAGCGCCTGGATCCCGATCATCGCGTCGTCATCACCGAGCTCTACTTCAACGGACGTTCGGGGCGCGAGGTCGCCGAACTCCTCGCTCTCCCAGAGGGGACCGTGCGCAGTCGCGCGTTTTACGCTCTGCGGTTGTTGCGCCTCATGATGGAAGAGGCGGGGTGGGATCAGTGAACGAGGTGAGGTGCGAAAAGTGGCGCGAAGCGATGGCCATGCACGTCTTTGGCGATCTTTCGAGGGAAGAAGAGATCGGTCTCCTCGCGCACCTTGAAGGCTGTGTCGAATGCCGAGCCATCTCCGTCGAGCTTGCCCAGACCTTCACGGCGCTTGGCTACGTCGATCCGAGTGCCGTGGAATCGACGGCCGCGGTTCCTCCAGCGTTATTTGAGCGGGTATTGGGTGATCTTCACGAGGCCGACATTCTCCGACGACGTCGACGGGTGGCACGTATGGCGGCGTTGGCCGGCGTGGGGGCCGTCGCCGCGTCGTTGATACTGATTGGGGTGTTCGCCGCGCACCCGACTACGCCGGTTCAGCGCACGGTGGCGCTACGTGGCGCCCCGACGGTGAAGGCCAGCGTGATGTTGATAGACGAGTCGTGGGGGACCAAGGTCGATCTGCACGAGAGCGGTCTGCCCGGTGGCGGCGTCTACACCGTGTCGATGTCGACATCCTCGGGTACGTGGTGGACGGCGGGCACTTACCGCACGGTGTCGGGTCAAGGGGTAGATGCCACGATGACGTGCGCCGTCTCGCTCAGCAAGATAACTGGCATACGTGTACGCAACGGCGCGGGCCAAACCGTGCTGAGCAGTTACCGCGACGGGACCAACGCGTCCTACGAGTGAGTCACTCGGAACACTCCTCGCGCGAATTTAGGATGGATGCGCCGCGCCTAGCGACCAACTGACCATCATCGAGGAGTGTTGAGATTCTTCAGAAACACCTGCTGATGCTCGCCGCCGTGGCACTCGGTCTTTCGTTAGGGGACGTTGCGGGTGGCGCGTCCACGGACGTCACGCCGGGCCAAGTCATTACGGTGCAGGCGGCCTCGTCGCGTTCCGAGGTGGCCGTGGTGAGAACGTGGCAACGCCAACGTGACGGTCACTTCGTGCAAGTCTTTGGCCCCATGTTCGCCTACGTGGGGATTCACGGCGTTGGTGCAACGAGAGAGGGACTCGGTCGAACGCCCGCGGGCGTGTTCACGTTGACCCAAGCCTTTGGCAACGAGGCCAACAACGGCACCCGGTTGGCGTACTTTCGCGCCGGTCCCGACGATTGGTGGGATGAGAATCCCGCCTCGGCGCAGTACAACCACCACGTGATCAGTCCGGTCTCGCCGGGAGGCGAGTCCGAAAATCTGTTCTACGCCGGGAGCGCGTACGCACACGCCGTGGTCATCAACTACAACACTGATCCCGTTATCAAGGGGGCGGGCTCGGGCTTCTTTCTCCACGTGAGCTTCGGCGCCCCCACTGAAGGCTGCGTTGCCATCTCCGCGAACGATTTGAATCTCGTGATGCGTTGGCTTCGCCCGTCGCTGCGCCCAGTCATCAGCATCGGCGTGGGGAGCAGCGCCCGGGCGATGGTTCTCTCGCCGCACTAGGACGCCATCGACCTGACCGGAAAGGTGACCCGCCTGAAGGCTTCTACTTCTTTTTGGGCTTGGGCTTCGGCTTGGGCGCCGGGAGTGCGCGACTCGTGACTTCAATCAGTTGAACGAGCCAGTCGCGGTCGCGGCGTCTGGCCGATGAGACTTTGAACGCCGGTTTTGCCCCGGGGTACGGTGACTCTTTCGTGATACGGCCGGCGATCTTCGCGCCGGGTTCGGTGACTTTGATGAAGAGAGTGTTGTCACAAATCAGCGCAAAGTTCTTGGCCCGGTGGTAGAGGCCGAACTCGCCGAACATCGACTTGGCGCTGACTTCCAGCGGCAGCATTTCGATGAGGACCTTGTCAACAAATGCCTTGTCAGTGCTCACGGTCGAAACCTAGCGCCGATTCATTCAGTTGCGCCGATCTAGATCGGCACGCACCACGTCACTCGAGTGCCGCCAGCCTCGTCGGCCTGCACCTCGAACGTTCCGTGGAGTCTTTCGGCTCGAGTGCGAAGGTTCTTCAGCCCCATACCCCCGGCGTCTTCGGTCGCCAGCTCGACGCCGACTCCATTATCAACCACCTCGAGCTTCACCTGATCCGTGACCGTCAGCGTGACAACGTAGCGAGTCGCCCGGGCGTGCTTGCCCGCGTTGGTAAGTGCCTCGCGCAACACGGCGAGTAAGTTATCCGCGGTTCGCTGGGGCACCGCGTTATCGATGGGCCCAACGAACGACACGTGGGGCCGGGCGCCGAGCATCGGTGAAAGCTCGGCGGTGAGTTCGAGCACCCCTTGGCGAAGACCGCCGGGGATGTCCGCGCCGCCGAGTTCATAGACGGCGGAGCGGATCTCAGTCATGGTGGCCTCGAGGCCATCTACCGCATCGTTGACCTTTTGAATCACTTGATCGAGATCGGTCAGTCGCGTCGCACCTTGGAGGGTCACGCCGACGGCGAATACGCGTTGGATGACGCGGTCATGCAGGTCCTTGGCAATGCGATCGCGATCTTCGAGCACGCTCACGGCTCGAATTCTCTCGTGGAGGCGCGTGTTCTCAATGGCGATGCCCGCCGCCGTTGCCAACGCTTCGGCCAGGAACTGGTCCTCGTCGGTAAAGCGCTTGGCTCCTATTTTGTCCGTGAGGTACAAATTGCCGTAGACGTCGTTGCGCGCGCGCACCGGTACCCCGAGAAAGGAGTTCATCGGAGGATGATGAGCTGGAAAACCGTAGCTGTCGGGATGGGCCGTGAGATCGTCCAGACGCAGCGGGGCCGGCTCGGTGATGAGTAGACCGAGCACCCCTCGTCCTGTGGGTGGTGTGCCGATCAGCTGTTCTTGGTCATCGGAGAGCCCGACTGTAATGAACTGTTCCAGACCGGTGCGCGTGTCATTGAGCACGCCCAGAGCCCCGTAGCGAGCCTTCACCAAGGAACAGGCCTCTTCAACGAAGTGGCGAAGTAGGACCGCCAGTTCCAGATCGGCCTCGATCATCAATATCGCGTCGAGCAAACGTCGTAACTTGACCGGGTCGTTGACTTTTCGATGGGGCACGGCCTTGAGCGTACCAACGAGGATTGGGAGCGAGGTTGGTCCCGTCACCTCGTCAGGGAGATGGTCGAAACACTGGCACAATGGGAGTTGTGACGATACGGGTCTTTTTGCTCGACGACCACGAGATGGTGCGTGAGGGCATTCGCAGTCTCCTCGAGTTCGACGATGACATCGAAGTCGTCGGAGAAGCGTCCTCGGCCGCCGAGGCGCTTCATCGAATTCCGATGACCAACCCCGACGTGGCGATCTTGGACGTGCGACTCGAAGATGGGAGCGGCATTGAAGTCTGTCGCGAGATTCGATCCGCTCGTCCCGAGATTGCCTGTCTCATGTTGACATTCTTCGCGGACGATGAAGCGCTCTATGCGAGCGTGATGGCCGGTGCCGCCGGCTACATCTTGAAGCAGATCAAGGCGCATGATTTCGTCGAGGACGTGAAGAAAGTGGCCCGAGGCGGCTCGCTGATGGATCCTCGAGCTGTCGCGCGAGTCGTCGAGCGCATCACTCATCCCCCCAAGACCCTCTCGCCGCTCAGCATTCTCTCGCCCCAGGAACGACGCCTGTTGGATCTCATTGCCGAGGGACTTACCAACCGCCAGATTGCCGAGTCGATGTTTCTCTCGGAAAAGACCGTCAAGAACTACATCACGGGACTCTTAAACAAACTGCATATGAGCAATCGAACTGAAGCGGCGGTCTTTGCTACGAGACTCATGATCGACACCCACGACGCTGATTCGACGGAACGTTAAGTTCGCCGCCGACGAGCGAGTGAGTTGAGGTCGTAACCTGCGGCCCCGAGTTCGAACTCCAAGTGAGCGCGCTCTTCCTTTGGGTGCGCGAAGTTTGCGGCGACCACTTCGAGGTCGTGCGCTTCACACAGCTTGATCAGCGCGCGATCGTAGGCAATCTCCGAGGCGAGGGCCGAGTACGTACCTTCACCGCGACGCGGCAGTGCGCCGAGCATCTCCTCGCGACACGCGAGGACGTACTCAATGAGCGCGTCGTCGCTGAGATCTTCGTTCCAGTCGTCGAGGGCGGTCAGAAGTAGAGCAACGTACATAGACCCGCTTCCCCTACCTTTCGTTCGAGTGTTCTCCATGAGAAACTCCTTGATCGTCGAAACTTCTTCAGCTCCTCGCCGACCAGAGTTAGCGAGAGAGCACGACTTTCAGTGCACCAGTGTCCGCCGCTCGGGCGAACACGTCGTACGCCGACATGACGTCGTCCAATCCAAAATGATGGGTGACAAAGTGCGAGACGTCGATTTGACGCGACGCAACCAGCTTCAACAGTGTGGGGGTGGCGTAAGTGTCGACGAGTCCGGTGGTGATCGTGACGTCGCGAGTCCAGAGGCTCTCTAAGTGCAACGTCGCGGGCTTGCCGTGCACGCCGATGTTGGCCACGTGACCTCCGGGGCGCACGAGCGCGGTACATAATTCGAAACTGGCCGGCACACCGACCGCTTCGATGGCGACGTCGACGCCCAGGCCGTCGGTGAGGCTCTGCACGTAGGCGAGCGCGTCCTGGCGAGTGTTGTTAAACGTGAGGTCGGCGCCGAAGCGCTTCGCGGCCTCGAGGCGCGAGTCTGCCAGGTCGATTGCGATGATGTTGCTCGGTGAAAACATCCTCGCCCCGGTGATGGCCGCCAGCCCGATGGGCCCAGCGCCCACCACGGCGACGGTGTCGCCCGGTTGCACGTGACCGTTCAATACGCCCACCTCGTAGCCGGTTGGCAAGATGTCGGCCAGCATGAGGATGTCCTCGTCGGCGACGTTCTTCGGTACCAGGTACGTGGAGGTGTCGGCGAAGGGCACGCGCACGAATTCGGCTTGAGTGCCGTCGATGAGGTGGCCCAGTATCCAGCCGCCCCCGCCCAGGCACTGGCCGTAGCGGCCCTCGCGGCAGAATCGACAGGCGCCACAGGCCGTGATGCACGAGACGAGTACGCGATCTCCCTTGGAGCGGGTCTTCACGCCTGATCCCACCTGGGTCACGGTGCCCACGGCCTCGTGGCCGAGGATTCGTCCCGCGGTGACTTCTGGTGTGTCGCCTTTCAAGATGTGAAGATCGGTCCCACAGATGGTGGTGACATCAACACGAACGATGATGTCCGTGTCAGCGAGCAGCGTCGGGTTGGGAACTTCATCCCAGGACATGGATCCCGGTCCGTGATATACGAGTGCCTTCATGATGAACCTCTTTCTTGATCTCTTAAAGGAAAATGTGACGGGGCGAGGTCGATGAGCGATGCGCTGACTCACTCTTTCGAGCGAGGTTGCGGCCACTGATTCTTAAGTTCTGGCCGTCGTTTTCGCACTCACTGATGGGTAATTCAACGACTTCTAAGGTCACAGATTCAGTATGCGCCTCACGAGGGGCAAATCGTTAGGGACGAAAGTCCCCACTAGTGGGGACATTTGCCCCTACTGAGGTGGAAGGGCGAGGACCAACACTGAGAGTACGGAACAAGTTCAAGGAGAGACTGTATGCAACGCAAAATGTTTGACTTCCTCGCCAGCGCCGCGGGTCTGCTTATCGTGGTCATGCTCTTGGTGGCCGGTGGCCTGTTGTTATGGGGCAACAGCTTCACCAGTACCAGCGTGCGCAATCAGCTGGTAAAGCAAGACATCGTCTTCCCGACCAGGGCGGAGTTCGCTCAGGCCAAGGCCGACACCGAGATCACGCCGGCGATGCTGCCCTATCTCGAGAAGTACGCCGGTCAAGAGTTGACGACGGGCGCCCAGGCCGAGGCCTACGCCGACCACTTCATCGCGGTGCACCTCTCTGAGATGCCCTACGGCGGCGTATACGCCAAGGTGAGTGCCGCGTCGCGGGCCAATCCCACGAACACCGCGCTCGCTACCGAAGTGCAAACCACGTTCCAAGGCACGACCTTGCGCGGTCTGTTGCTCGAGGCCTACGCCTTCTCCGAATTCGGACTCATCGCCATGTACGCCGCGATCGCGTCATTTGTCCTGGCGGGGATCATGCTGTTGTTAGTCGGTCTTGGTCTCTGGCACGCTCGACGCACGCCCGAGGACACCGAGCTCGCGGTCTTCAGCGATTCGAAGTAGAAGCGTCGAGATTGAACTGCTCACCTTTTTAGAGCTCGACCCGACTCACCCGGNNGCGGATCGGGTGAGTTGCTGCGTAACTGGTGAGCGCTACAACGCCTGCACGTCGTAGGCCCGCGTTCTAGAGAACCACGGCACGATCGCCGACGTACTTCGCTGGTAGTGCGCGTACTCGGGGTAGCGCGAGAGGGTGATCTTTTCGGTGAAGTTGGTCGAGCCGACGAAGAGCACACTCAAGAGGAACGCTCCGAGCACGCTCCACTGAAACAGAGAATCGGCCGCGAGCGCTCCTAGGAGAAAAAAGAGCCACCACTGGGCCAGCTCGAAGAAGTAGTTGGGGTGGCGCGAGAGGCGAAAGAGGCCCGACTGGAGAAACTGTGGGCTCGGGGTATGACCGGACGCGACCTCGTCGTGTTTCCACCTCTGGAAATTCCACTGTTGTTGATCGGCAATCGTCTCTCCGAGCGTGCACGCGAGAAAGAGGGCCACGACCAACACGTCGAGAGCACCAAAGGGCGTAGCAGCGCGGTCCCGATATGCGATGAAGGCGGGCAAGGTGATGAGTACGAGGATGGCGTTTTGATAGATCACGATGAAGAAGAAGTTGAAGAGTTGGAACTGCGCGCGGCCCATAGAGTCTCGAAGCACGGCCCAGCGGTAGTATTCGACGCCCGTGTAGCCGCCCTTTCGCGCGAGGTTGTACGTCAGTCGAACGCCCCATAACGTCACGAGCGACGCCATCACGTCAAGTCGGGTGTTCGCAAAATCTGCGTACCCCGCGAAGACCCACACGTAGCCAATCGGTGCGATTGACCACATTTGGTCGACCCACGACGTCGCCCCGGTGAGCAGCGACGCGATCCACGTAAAAGCGCAGACCCCGGCCGAGATGAGCACAACGACCAGCAGCGGCGACATCAGGCGAGCCTATCGGCGGCACGAAAGCGGTCGGGTGATTGGTGAATCGGGCCTGCGCATGCCGAGCGGTACACCGGAGCTGAACTCCCGAGTACCTTCACCACTCGAAAATGTGCTCAGGTGCTTCGACGGTGCAAAAGCACTTCGGGGTTGACGACGTTGGTCGGCGTCCCGGCGTCGAAGGCGTTGATCTGATCAAAGACCTCAGAGAACTGAATCTCCCACTCCTCGCGAGTCACGTAACCAACGTGCGGAGTACAGACGACGTTGTTCATTTGAAGCAGCGGGTCCTTCGTATCTCGCATTGGTTCGCTCTCGTAGACGTCGACAGCAGCCATGCCCGGTCGTCCGGTGCGAAGCGCGTCGACCAGCGCGTGCGGTTCCACCAGCTCGGCGCGACTGGTGTTGACGAAGAGCGCGGACGTCTTCATGCGTCCCAGGTCGCTGCGGGTCACGACGCCGCGAGTGGCGTCGACGAGGCGCAGGTGAAGAGAGATCACGTCGCTCTGCTCGAAGAACTCATCTCGGGAGGGCGCGACCGTTTTGCCGTCGCCGGTGGCTCGAACCCTCGACGCGTCGCTGGCCCAGAACACGACGTTCATACCAAAGGCCTCTCCGATGTCGGCCACCACCTTGCCCAGGCGACCGTAGCCGTAGATGCCAAGGGTCTTGGCGCGTAGCGAGAGGCCCACGCCGTCTTGCCAGTGGCCCTCTTTCATCGACGTCACCTGTTGGGGGATGCGGCGCATCGCGCTGATGATCAGTCCCCACGTCAGCTCCGCGGTGGCGTAGGACGGCGAACCTTGATGGAGATCAGACGAGACGACGATCCCGAGTCGGGTGCACGCGTCAATATCAATGTGCGGGTAGACGCTGCGCTGACTGATCAGTACCAACTCGGGCAGACGCTCGAGAAGCGCGGCGCGGATGGCGGTTCGCTCACGGATCAGAACGAGGGCTTGGGTATCACGTAGCCGCAATGCCAGCTCATCAAGGTTGTCGGGGTGATCGTTCCACACCGTGACGTCGTGTCGGGCCAACTTGGTGAAGCAGTTGAGCGTGCGCAACGTGTCGAAGTAGTCATCGAGTACCGAGACCTTCATCGCCGCGTGACCCCCTTAAGGCGTGCCGCGGTTATCGAACTTCGCCGTCACGTCGACTGGGTTGGCTCGTCTTCTTTGGGCCATCGTCCGAGGCGACGCAGAATGAACTTGCCAAATCTTCCAACGTTTTCACTTCGACCGTGCGCTGCTTCGTGACCGACGCGGGGTCCGTGGACGCTGCCGTCGCTGTTGGTCAGACCGGCCAGTTGGATGTTGTTGGTCTCCTCGCCCCTGGGTACCTTAGGCATTCGAAACCTACGTTTTCTTGGCTTATCTCCGGAAGAACCCATGACGCATCTTCGCACATTTCTACGGTGATTGATTGGGCGTCTCGCGAGCGCTGAGCTGTCCTCTCCACGCTCCACGTGGATCACCTCCGCGCAGGTCGGGGCTGGTCCCCTTTTGTCGTGAGTCCCTCTAGCGCGATTAAATGGAGCGAGAGTGAGGAGTCGCCACATGACCAAGGGAACGCCACCGGCGCAGGTCTGGCACAGCCTGCGCGCTCGAAACGCCCGTGCCCTTATCAAGTTCCTGGAAGAGGGTTTTGGCTTCGAGGTCGTGATGATCATTGGCGAGGGCGATCGCGTGGACCACGCCCAACTGGCGTGGCCGCTCGGCGGCGGGATCTTTCTGGGCAGTGTTCGAGAAGGCGACGACGACTCGATGGTCCCGATCCCCGGAGCCTCGGGGGCATACGTCGTCACCGACGAGCCCGACGCGCTGTACCAACGAGCAAAAGAGGCCGGTGCGGTGATCGTGTTCGAGATCCACGACAGCCCTCACGGTTCGCGAGATTTCTCGGTAGTCGACCCCGAAGGGAATCGCTGGTCGTTCGGGACCTACCGCGGAGAGCCCGTCACCTAAGTTCCGGGGCTCTTGTTAAGGCGAAAAGTTCTTCGTCGCGTTGGCGTACCACTGGGCCGACGGCTTGGCTACTCGCGCGAAGGTGTCGCGGTCCACGCTCACCAGGCCAAACTTTGGACGGTATCCGAGCGTCCACTCAAAGTTGTCGAGCAGGGACCACTGAAAGTAGCCACGAACCTCGANNTTCGAGCGCCTCGCCTAGATAACGAATACGTTGCGCGTCGTCGTCGGTACCGATTCCGTTTTCTGTGACGACGAGCGGTATCGTCACGACTTGAGCGGCTCGACGAACGCAGTATTCAACCGACTGGGGCCAAAAGAGATACCCCATCTCAGTGGTTTCACCGGTGGGCTCGACCATGCCCTCGGGACCCATGAGAATCTTGGTGTAACACTGCACACCCAGAAAGTCATCGGCGTCGCTGGTCGTACGTAAGTACCTGTCCTCCATCTCATCAAGGAACGAGGCGAGCAGGTCCTCCGCGTTATCCACGGCTTCGTACTCTTGCATTGAGAGACAGAGTCCGATCGGGAAGTTGCCGGGTCCCGCTCGCAGGGCATCGCGCATCGCGACGTGACTCTCACGCATTGCGGTGTTGACGTTGGAGAATCTCTCCCAACTGGTCACCTGTGGCGGAAAGCGGGCGAGGAGATACCCCATGAGGGCCACGATGTTGGGTTCGTTGATCGTGCACGCGACGCCGATCTGCTCGCCGAGTGCCTCGCCCACGACGCGGGCGTACTGACCCATCCACGCGGCGATCTCCGGATTTTCGAAGCCGCCGGCGTCGGCGACCCAAAGTGGCAAAGTGAAGTGGTGCAGGGTTACCACCGGCAGGATGGATCGTTGATGACATCCTTCAAGCACCTGGCGGTAGTGATCGAGGGCCGACTGAGAGATCACGCCCTGCTCGGGCTCGATTCGCGCCCACTCCACGGAGAGCCGATACGAGTTAAGGCCGAGCGAAGCGACCAGCTCGAGATCTTCCTCGAAGCGATTCCACGAGTCGCAGGCGTTCTCGCAGGGTTCGACGGCCCCGGTCTCCGCGGCGTGCTCGAAGCGCCACCAGTCAGTGTTGACGCCGCCGCCTTCAATTTGATATGCGGAGGTGGCAGTGCCCCATAAGAAGTAGTTCGGGAGCGCGGCGAGTTGGTCGGACATCTCATCGACACTAGGTCGAGCGGAGTTGACCATCGTTACAGGACCGGTGCGTTGGGGAGTGTCGGCGCCGCTCGTCGGCGCGAAAGTCGAGCGAAGAAGAGCCAGCCGCCCACAATCAGCACGTCGGCCACGAACAAGATCAGCGCACTGTCCGTCAGACCACTGTCAACGCGATAGATCGTATGGCGCACCAGAATTCTCGCCGTGCTGTTCGCGAGATGGACGGTACCCGAGCGAGAGCGTGTCGCGTCCGCGAGGCCGAAGAGTAAGAGAGCCGGAACGCCAATGGTTATTCCAACGGCCCACGGTCGCCGCGAGGGTCGGCGAATCAGGAATCGTGCGGCGACGATGGCCAGCGCGAGTCCCAGCAGTATCCCGAACCAGGCCGCGGTGCCAATGGACCTCGAGAGGTTGCCGGCCCACTTGACCGCCTTGACGCGAACCACGCTGTGCTTGAGTTTGATCGGCATCGTGGGGACGGACGGGTCCACTTGGTGCAGGACAGAGATAAATCGCTCGACGGCGGGTCGAATATTGATCTTTCCGCCGTGATCACTGGTGAACGCGTTGTAGAACCGCTCGAGGTACTGTCGCACGATTGCTTGGTTGGCCTCTTCGTTCATCGCTCGAATGATGGCCGACTCCATCTGGGGTCGCTTCTGGTCGATGACGACGCGCACGCTAGGACTGGCGTTCTTTGAGATGTTGGTGACGACGGAATCCGCCAAGCTCTTTTCGACTCCCCGTGCGGTCGCGGTGGCGATCACGGTATCGGCGAAGCTCTTGGGCGTGCCGACGAGCCCGTCGACGGTGCGTAGTATCCCGCTCGTGAGTAGCACCAGTACGCATAGTGCGCTCAGCACCAAAAAGGTAGTTCGACGAAGCAGGGTCTTCACGAGGTTCGTGGAGGCATTGACACCTCATGATTTGCCACATTGGCTCCTTTAGACCGGTACGTGGTCCAATCAACGCTCGACTGTAGTCCCGTTACTACTTGTGACGCTGCTTGTTNNCGTGGTTCCGCCAGTGTCACGACCTCTTGGCACGAGTGGTAGTCCGGTTCAAAATGCTCGGTCGGCGCGGATAGAGTCAATAGACCAGTCGAGAGGTATTTGGACTCACGCCTCGGAGGAGCGCGGTCGTCCTTCGATGACGCGGTCCTCTTTTGTACTGAGGCAGTAGTTTCCCCTGCACACGGGAGACTCTCGGAAGGTGGCGCGATGATGAACTGTCTCGTACGTAGGCTCGGAGCGTCGCTCATTCTGGTCTCTCTTGGCGCGATCGTCCCGATGGCGAGGCNNGCCTCCGCGGCCACCTATCACTCCGACGCATTGAAGTCGACTCGAACGACCCTCACGTCGTCAGGGACCACGTCGGTGTACGGACAGAGCGTCACCTTCACCGCGACGGTGGTGGCCGCTTCGGGAAGTGGCACTCCTACCGGCGTGGTGCAGTTCTTGGACGGTTCAAAGAAGCTCGGCACCGGCAAGCTAAGCAAAGGAGAGTCCACCTTTACGATTACTTTTACCGGCACTTTGGCCCCTCTTTCGGTGGGAACACACCAGATCTCCGCCATCTACGTCGCCACCCCGAGTGGCGGCACCTGGAAGACCAGTACTTCGAATGTTCTCGCGCGCACGATCAGTAAGGCGTCCACTACGACGGCGTTGGTATCGACCTTAAATCCGGCGGTGTTCGGCCAGTCGGTCACCTTGACCGCTACCGTGACGGTCGGCGAACAATCTGTCGGGGCCATCCCAAGCGGTTGGGTTCAGTTCTACGACGGCTCGACGAGACTCGCCAGGGTCAGTGTGGTGGCGAAATCGAAGGGACCGACTAGAGGCCGGGCTGTTGCCACTTTCACGTCTGGCCAAGGCGGCATTTCTTCATTTGACGTGGGCCCTCACTCAATTATCGCCGTGTACAGTGGCAGCGCAGATTTCAAGAGCAGCACAGCGAAAAAACTGAATGAGACAATAATCAAGGTGGTTACGACGACGACCTCGACGACCTCAACCACCACGACAACGCTTGGCGCTGCTGGTTGATACGACCATCCTTCACACCACTCTGATTATGCGATGGCCAAGTCAATGGCGGGGAATGGTGTAGCTCGCCATATCCGCCCGATTGGAAGAAAAGGCGCCCATCGATGCGTACAGCACCGGCGCGATGATCGATGGGACAGCGACGAGCGCGTAGGCGAGTGTGGAAAAAGGCGCGATACCCGTGGCCCACCACTCGTAGGCGACCACTAGCCCCGCGGCGACGGCTACGCGCGTCACAAAAGAAGTGCACCTCGCCACTGCGCGAGGCCGCTCGCACTGACTACCCTCATTCGACCACCGATACGGTGAAACTGAAGAGGCGGCTCGGCATCAGGCACTGCGGGTAACACTTGGGGTTACCCACCGCCGTCACTCGCGCGTCGCCTTTCGCCTGAGCGACAAAGGTAGCGAGTGCGGTGTCGCCCGATGAACCTGCCGTGCGTTTTAGCACGGCCGGGCTAGATGAGACGGGCACGCTCCAGGTATAGATCGTCGAACCCGAGAGTTGGACCGACAACTTAGAGCCACGGGCCATTGAGTATTTCCGTCCGCTATCGGCCAGTGTCACGTGGAGGACGTGTGGCGGGGCGGATGCCGTCAGAGTGAACGTGGTGGAGGATTGGCCGCTGACGCCGAGGAAGTTTGTGGTCAGTACGTATTTACCCGTGGGCACGCGCGCCGTCGGGTCCCCTGAACGTTGGTCCCACGTCGCCGATCTTGCGTAGGTGTCACCGGGCTGGAGAGTCTCTTGGATGAGGTACAACGCACAGGGACGGGTCTCGCCTGCGCCCCCGCAGCTGCTCCACACCTCAACACCACTTGCATTGGTCACCGTGAGAGAAGGAGACGTCGGACCAACGGCGACCGTGCAGGCTTGGGCGGATGTGTTGTCAAGTGACGAGATCATAGTGACGACGGCTCCAGGCCCGTAGGAGTTTTCATTGGTCGACGTCGTTTCACGCACCGTTTGCGACGTACAGGGCGCGGCGGACACTCGCGTTCCTAAATGGGGCACCGCACCCCCCGTGGCGCCTGCCGCGATGCCGATGACGCTGCTCGACATAGTGAGAACGATGGAAACGGCCACGACGCCAACTGCGGGCACGAAAGGGTGCAAACGGAGTGGCGACGATCGACTATGAAATTTCATCAGGCTCCAGAAGGTGGCGATGCTTCATGCTTAAAGCGGTAATGACATCTTGACGGGTGTGGTCGCGGAATATTGGTCGGGAGCAATGGGCGCCGATTGGGGCCGTGCGAACTCTGAGAAGATGGGCACGTGGGACTTCTCCATGACGCGCGGTGTGCCGTCGATGCTGGAGCCGTTTCGTCTCTAGACGGGGCGCCGTTCCGACACTTCCTTAGAACCAGTTGAAAGAAATCGTGAAGCGCCGAGATCGCTGGGCCGACCTCTAGCCGTTCCTAGATGGGCCGTCCGTCAAGATAGAGCGACTCCACAGGCGCCGTGAGAATGGGCTGGATCATCTCGATCATGCCCGTACTGACGCGCCACTCCATGTACTTCTCTTGATGACCTCGGGTCTCCCACTCCTCTACGAGTAAAACGTTGTCGGGATTGTCCGCGTCGACGAAGACTTCAACTGAGTGACAACCATCGTAGGATCGGGTCTCGGCGAGAGTGGCGGCCAAACCTTCGAGCAAGACTGAACCCATGCCCGGTTGACACGGAAACCTCAGAGTGACTTTTTGCATATCAATTCCACCGATCATTGAAGTCAATTAAGACATGCTGTCTTGAAGAAACTGCCAGTCCCAATGCTTAGCAGAGTCAGTCGACGTCGCTCGAAGAAGTGGTCCCATAGTGTCCATTGTGAGCCTGAGAGTTCATGACAAAAGTGATCCAGCGTCGGGGAGTGCCTTTTCCCAAGTCAACAGGGTGTCGTTGACCTCAATTGGCCCGGTTCGGATGGTGATGATGCCGCAAACTTCAACCGGCGCGATTCCCACGTCGACGAAGCCCAACGATCGGTAGAGCCTCTGTACATCGGAGTCTCGCGCGCTCATCGAAACCCGCAGCGCCCGCGCGTCGCGTGCACTCGCTGCCGCCTCGACCGCGGCCACCAATTTATGAGCGACGCCCTGACGGCGAAAGGCTGTGAGAACTTCGACGTCTTGCAGCTGAGGTGGATCCGTGCGCGTGAGATATGCATGGCCGACCGGGAACTCTTCGAGCCAGGCAACCAGGTAGGCCCCGTCACCTTGATGCAAACGGGCCAATCCCAGGTGCCGTGAGACGGTGTCGACTTCGCTCTCTTCGAGAGTTCGAACTCTTAGGTGGTCGGCGGTCCTCACCTCGTCAGCTTGTCATGGCAACCTCGGCGAGATCCTCTCCGGTCTCAATCTCGCCACTGTTAGGACGTCAGATACGGCGCGACGTTCTTGGCCCACGTGAAGATCATGGGTGGCGCGCCGGTCGCCGGTAACTCCACCAGATCGGCAAACGAGCTCTGGCCGTGCACTTTGGCGAAGCCAGTTCCCATTTCGCAGTTCCGGCACGACAGTCCCACCCCGGGGTTGTACTGCCCGTCGTAGCCAAGCAGTTCGTCTCGGTGTCCCCAACAGGCGGCCGCGCGCGCAGAGGTGCAAAGAACGTTGAAGGTAGTGGCGCGGTTTCCGTTCCACCCGTCGTTGTACATCGACTCGAAGTCCGCCTCCAGTGTCATAAATCCCGTCGACCACGTGCCGCCCATGCCCGGAACCCGTTGCGCGTCAAGGCCAATGGGGAATCCCGGCGCGACCGAGGGGTCGGTGCCAATTTGTGCGGCTCGTTGGGCCGAGCTGTCGAGAACTCTGTTGATCCCGAGGTATGGCGGTAGTCCTCGGGCGGTTCGCTCCAGATCGGCCAGGACGAAGAGTTGCTCTCCTGCACTCAACGAGTACCAGTTCGTCGGCAGCACCATTGGTTTGACGTTTTCTCTCTTGCGCGCGGCGTTAATAATGTGCAGCAGGTACTGCGTGCAGGTCGGATTGTTGGTGTAGACGGGCAACGAGGCGGTCTGAGACGACGCGCACGGGTTCGCGCAACTCCAACCTCCCGGGGCACTCGTGCACGACACCGTGGTCAGAAAGTTCGGGTGAGGTGTGAAGTTGGTTTTGGGATTGTTCAGGGGGATGAGCCCGGCGGCGCTGACCGGTGTTCCCGCGAAGCTAACGAGCAGGCAAGCGAAAAGTAACGCGCTCGCACCTTGGACCTTGAGTCCTGCCACGTTGATCTTCATCTCAGCCCACCGCCTGAATATCAATCGACTTGATTCGCCCCGTATGGCTGGCCTTGAAACAAGCCAGAATTTTGACGTGCCCGGCTTTCTCCAGTCATCAACAGTATGACGAGCCATCTTTCAAGAAATGGCGCACCTCTGCTCTCAGAGACTTGGGCTTTCCGATTATGCCCTTGGCCAGGAATTTTGCTCGCTTCTCGTCACGTTCAGTCGTTTGGTGCCTTGTCGTTTCTCGCGGCCCGTTGTGAACGAGGGCCCTTCTACGTGATGAATAGCCTTGCTCTACCAACGTTCTCCAGGAGAAAATCATGATTCTCGACCTCTTTCGCCTCGACGGCAAGGTCGCCGTTATCACCGGCGCCGGCCGGGGCATTGGCGCCGCGAGTGCCGTGGCGCTCGCCGAATGCGGCGCGGACGTCGTTATCGCCTCACGCACTCAACGTGACCTCGACGCCGTCGGTGATCTCGTCGCGGCCACGGGACGGCGTGCGCTCACCGTGGCCGGTGACCTCAGTGACCTCGACGTCGTGCGCTCGCTCGCGGCGGAGGCCCAACGTGAGTTCGGACGCCTCGACATTGTCGTGAACAACGTCGGCGGCGCTATTCCTCTCCCCTTCTTTGACACCACGCCTGAGTATCTGGAGGAGGCCTTCCACTTCAACGTCACGACGGCGCACGCGCTCAATCTGGTGGCCGTGCCGTTGATGCTGGAGCACGGCGGAGGCGCCATCGTCAATATCTCTTCGGTGATGGGTCGGGTCGCCGGCCGAGGGTACGGCGCCTACGGGGCCGCCAAGGCCGCCCTCTCGCACTACACGCGGCTCGTCGCCAAGGACCTCGCGCCGCGCATCCGCGTCAACGCCATCCCCGCGGGTTCGACCGCGACCTCCGCGCTCGAGATCGTGACCTCCACGCCCGAACTCAAGTCGATGATGGAAGAGCTCACCCCACTTCATCGAATCGCTGATCCCGAAGAGATTGCCGCCGGCGTGGTGTATCTCGCGTCGCCGGCGGGGGCCTTTCTCACCGGCAAGGTACTCGAGATCGACGGCGGCACCGACGTCCCGAGTCTCGACTTTGGCCTGCCCGATTTATAACGCAACGTTGAAAACGACTGCCCGGCGAAGGCAGCAGTGGCTCACGTCGATGACGTGACGTCCCACAGATGATGGAAGGTGTCGTGCGATCCGTAGACGGCGAGGGTCGCCACCGTGAAGTGACTCCCGTTGGATCGAGATCCCGGTCGAGACCATTGAGACTCCGTGACCGAGTCAAATCTATTGGCGTAGTCCCGCGCGACGACGAGGAGTTCACGGCTCACCACGGCAGGGTCCTGGAGGTCGTAATGCTCGACGATGGCGGTCACGTCTTGATCCCAGTTTTCGAAGGTCGGATGATCCTCGGTCAGCATCAGATCCAAGCGCTGGCCAAAGATTCGATACACGTCACGGACGTGACAGCCGTATTCGAGGTCAGACCAGCGGTCTTCGTGTCGACGTACCCTGACGTCGTCACGTTGGAGTATCAACGCCCATGCGGCCGCGTTCTCTCGTATGGCTTCGGATGTCCGCTGCCTTTCGAACTGCGCGGCGTCGAAGCCACACTCGCCACACGGACGATCGAGAACCCAGGTCCAGTCCTTGGTGTCGGGCGTGATGGGCATGGAAGAAACCTAACGTGCCACGCACCACCGTGTCAGATAATTTAGGCCGTCGCGTCGAGTCGCTGGCAAGGCGAACGGTCGGAAGGGTGCGGCGAGTGGTCTAGCCCTTCTTCTTGGCGAGGTCGCCCAAGTGAGTGCTTTTGAAGTTGTCGTCGAACTTCAGACCGTATCCGAGCAAGCGGTCCATCCCAACGTGTCCGAGCCAGATGACCCCCACGGCGACTGCCAATATGTGGTGCCACTCCCAGCCGACCAGCACCACGAGCGAGGGCACGAAATAACTGTGGCCGACGTTGTAGAAAAAAGCGCCGATCTTCGTGTTGCGAAGGTAGCCGATCATGAAGATGTCGGGCACGAACAGCAACGCCGGGTAGATCCACCACGGCTGATTCGTTGCAGCAAAGAGCAAGATCGAGGCAACGAAGAGAACGCCGCCGTCAAGTCGCAACCAAAGGCGAGGCTTGCCGCTGACGTAGGTTGGCTCCATCTCTCCATCATGGCAACTTATGACGCGAGGCTATGCGATGACGACGACGCAAGTCGGGCGGTCTACGGCATCGCACTACAATTGGCCCAACTTTCACCACAAGGTGGGGACCAATGGCCACGTTCGTAGATGTAGTGCGTCTGTGCTCGGAACTACCAGAAGTCACCGTCTCGACTTCGTACGCAACCCCTGCTCTGAAGGTGAGGGGCAAGGCGTTCTGTCGGATGTGGGGCCCCCGCGACGCCTCCAAGAGTGACATTGGCGACGCCGAAGTCTTGGTGGTCCACTGTGAACTTGACGAGAAGGAGTTCTTGCTCGCCGAGAGTGATGGCTCTGTCTTTACGGCACCGCACTATGACGGACATGGTTCGGTGCTGATTCTCCTGGACGAGGTTGAGGAAGGACTTCTCAAGGCGCTCTTGCTCGATAGTTATCTCTTGCGAGCGCCGAAGTCGATTCAACAGTTGTTTCCAAACGCCTGAGGTGAAGAGCCTCGAGACAGCTTTGATAGGTCAGCGCGGTCGTCACTCGTGCGTGGCACCGATTCAGTGATTACGTTTCGTTCGTGCCGCCAAGTCTCGGAGTGCGCTCAGGGGATCCCGGTTCTCTCCAAGACGGCGCGTTGCCCGTTGCTCGTTTCGAGTTCGTTTGCTTTATTGGCCTTCCAGCCAAGACGAGCATTGCACCCACGACACCGATGGAGGCAACGCCGAGCAGCAGGCCAAAGAACGAAAAGAGGATGACGAGCGCTCCGATTGTGACGGCGCCGCCGCCCATTCGATTGCTGTGCTGAATGGCGCGGATGACAAGATCGACGGTGGCGACCAGTAGACCTGCGCTCAGGGCCACGACGATGTTCCAAAAGGAGACCGGGTCGCTCTGGTACATCGTGAGAGCAGGCGGATTTCCGTAGTACGTGTGCCCGTTGGTCGTGACGGATAACTCCCCCGACGGCTGGGGAACGTGATAGCGAAGACACACTGCCACCGTTATCCCGGCCCAGGCGAATGCCAGGGCCAGGAAGATCCAACGTCGAATGCTCGAGGTTCTGATCAGAGAAAATCGCGCACCGCAGTTGCTGCAGAAATGAGCGGATCCAACGGTCTCTTGTTTACAGTCTGAACAAAGTGTCACGACACCCTTCTACACCCAGAAGATCGGACCTCGAGAGTGGCCGATCGCTCAAGTGAACGTGTAGTTGGGGATTCCAGTGCCGGTGTACAGGGGGAGAACGTTCAACGACGCTTTGCTAACGCAGATCTTCAGTGGGAAGTTCGCCACCTCGTCGGTTTCGCCCGCCGGTTTGGGAAGATTCTGGTTGGGGGGCACGACTCTTAGTCCCGCAGACTCAACGCCACTTCTACCGCAGACCGCTCCGGTGTCTTCAACGCCNNCGCCGTTTTACCGGGAGCGACCGTCACCGTCTTGGCGACGCTACGGTCGGTGGCGGCCTTTCCAATTTGAACTCCAGTTTTACTGACGGCCCACACGCGGGCGAAGCCAAAGAATGTGCAACTCGTGGTTCCAGAGTTGCTGAACTCCAATTGGTAGTAGGTAGTGCCAGCCGTTGCCGAGCCTTCCACCGCTGCCCAGACGATGGTGTGAGCAGCGGAACACTTCGCAATCGTCGTTGCCGCAGCCGGAGAACTCGTAATCACTGGCACGCCGGTCGCGAGCGTTGCCAGCAAGACCGTCGCGCCGATCGGCGCGGCGAGTATCGAGAACCAACGGTTCCCACGCGACGTCAGTTTCATGGCGAGTCCTCGACTTTCTGAGTGAACTTGGAGCAGTCAGCGCTAACGCAATCGCGTCATCGTTAATTCGCAATCTTATACCGCGACTTTCAACCCCAGGGCCTCATGATCTCTTGACCAAATGACACTTTGGCCGTTCACCGATGAGTGGGACTGCGCTCTACCTCTGACGCCAGACCCCCAACGATGGTGTCGACGACTGACTGCGCGAATCGATCACTGAGGGGGAGGTGCGATTGCAGAAGTCGATGATACGCCGCACCGAAAACGAGGTCGAGGGTCACGTCGACGTCGGTCTTCGATGAGATCTCATGTCGCTCGATGGCTCGTTCGATCATGAGACGATGCTGAGCTCGTACCGGAACCACGAAGTGGTCCCTCCACAGCTCGGCCAACTCGGGGTCCCGCTGTACTTCAGCGATCAGTCCCACGAGCGTGCGACCGGTCACCGTACCCTTGACGTTACGGATCCAGGCCCGCAACGAGGCGAGGAGATCGCCGCGCAGGCTACCGGTGTCCGGAAGCGGCTGTTGGGCCAAAAATTGGACGGTGAAGGACTCAAAGACGAGGGTGCCCTTCGTTGGCCAGTGCCGGTAGATGGTGGCCTTGCCGACTGACGCTCGCTGCGCGACCTCTTCGATGGTGAGATCAACGAAGCCACGCTCTTCGAGTAGCTGGCGGGTTGCTTCGAGAATGGCGCGATGGGCGTTCTTGCTCCGGGGCCGGCCTCGGCCCGCTACTGGGGGATCAGAAAGTTCAGCCATCGACTTGCATACTAGCCGCTTCTTATGATACGATACGTATCGTTTCGTAATTATGAGGAGGCAAACCGTGTTCGACGTCGACACCAACATCGAATCTGACCACTTGGGCGGTCAGACGGTAACCGGAACCACTACGAGGTTGGGCACTGCCGGGAACGGGCGAGCGCCTGACGAACCGACGTCGCGCGACGGGTCGTCGAGCGGCGCGCGGGGACTGCCGACCCCGGCGCTCGTCCTGGTGCTGATCGCGTCGTTCATGGTCGTGCTCGACTTCAGCATCGTGAACGTCGCTCTGCCCTCGATTCGACACGCTCTCGGTTTCGGCGGCGATTCGGTGGAGTGGGTCGTCACGGCGTACGCCATCACCTTCAGCGGATTGCTCATTCTGGGTGGTCGGATCGCCGACCTCTTCGGGCGCCGTCGAGTTTTTGTTGCCGGTCTGTTGCTCTTCGCGGTCGCTTCGCTCACCGCGGGATGGAGTGGCGACGCCGCACAGCTCATTGTGTCGCGGGCCCTTCAAGGGGTAGGCGCCGCACTGGTCGCTCCCGCGTCGCTGTCGCTCATTACGTCGCGCCTGGCCGAAGGGCCGCGACGCACTCGCGCCCTCGCGCTGTACGGGGCCACCGCGTCCATTGGCTTCGTGGCCGGACAAGTGTTGGGCGGCATCTTTGTCCAGTATGCGGGTTGGGCTTCGATCTTCTTGGTGAACGTGCCCGTCGGCATCGTGGCGGCGCTACTCGCGACGCGCGTCATCGCGAGTGACCGCCAACGAGGTAATTTCGCTCACCTGGACGTCGCCGGCGGAGTCTTGACGACCGTCACGGTGACGGCCGCAGTGTTCGCCATCTCCGAAGGCACGGTGCTTGGCTGGGTGCATCCGTTGATCCTCGGCGCGCTGGGTTTAGCGGCGATCGGGCTCGTGGGACTCATTGAGGTCGAGAAGAGCCACGCCCACCCACTCATTGACCTCCGTCTTCTCGCTCGGCCCGGTCTTCGAACGGCGGGCATTGTCTCGCTCCTCATGGGTGCGTGGAGCGCGGGAGAATTGGTGGTGCTGTCGCTCTACCTCCAACAGACGTTGCACGACTCGCCGTTGGTGGCGGGACTCGTGATCGCCCCCCAGGGAATCGTGGGATTCGCCACGGGCATGTTCGGCAGTCGCCTCGTTCGCCGCTTCGGCCTACGACGACTTCTCATCGCCTCAACCTTCTCTGCGGGGGTTGGCTTTTTGTTGCTGACCGATCTGCCCTCGAGTGGACATTTCAGCGCGGTCTTCGCCGCGGTCATCTTGGTTGGCTTTGGCACGGTCGGCGCGGTCATGGGCACCACGATTATGGCGGCCCAGGGCATGGCCGAGGAGGATCAGGGACTCGTCGGAGGTGTTATCAACACCACTCGCCAAGTTGGCGCCGCCCTCGGCGTCGCGGTGCTCATCGCTCTCGCCGAGGGTGCCCACGCCGCGTCCGGTGCCTCGAGCGTCCACGGTGATCGAGTGGCCATGGCGGTGGCTGCGTGCATTGCGCTGAGCGGCACTCTGGTCGCGATGTCCGGGGCACCATCGTTCGGCCCTTCGGCGTCGTCAACGTTGCCCGCACGGATTTTTGAGACGGTCTCCACCACGAGAAATGAAAGCAACGCGGAGAGAATGAGGAGCAGATGAAATACGTCACGTTGGGTAAGTCAGATTTGCAGGTGTCGCGCCTCGCCTTTGGGACGTGGCAACTGGGCGGCGATTGGGGAGCGACTGACGCGGCGGCCGCGACGAGCGCTATTCGAGGGGCCGCGGACAGCGGGGTGAACTTCTTTGACACGGCCCAGGCCTACGGCTTTGGCGCGTCAGAGACGTTGCTGGGCGAGGCGTTGCGTGGTCTACCGCGCGAAGAGCTGGTGATCGCCACCAAGGGCGGGTTACGAGAGACGAATACGGGCGTGGTGCGTGACGCCAACGCCAAATGGATTCGAGCCGGAGTGGAGGAGAGCCTGCGAGCCCTCGCCACCGACTACGTCGACCTCTTTCAGGTTCACTGGCCGGACCCGAAGACACCGTTTGACGAAACGGCGGGCGCACTCGCTGCGCTCGTGGCCGAGGGCAAGGTTCGCCACGTGGGCGTCTCGAACTTCAACGCTGCGCAGATGGAGACATTCAGTTCCACATTGGCGGTCGAGACGCTCCAGCCCCCGTACCACCTCTTTCACCGCGAGATCGAAGCCGAGACTCTTCCATACACTCGCGCCCACGACATCGGGGTCTTGGTCTATGGGCCTCTGGCGCACGGGCTCTTAGGCGGCAACCTTCGCGCCGACACTCGTTTCGCCGCCGGTGACTGGCGAGCCAAGAGCGCCGACTTTACCGGCGCCACCTACGAGGGCAATCTCGCGCGAGTGGAGGAGCTTCGAGTGTTCGCGCAGAGCGAACTCGGCGTGAACGTGGGACAACTGGCGGTGGCGTGGACGCTCGCCAACCCCGCGGTGCACGTCGCGATCGTCGGTACGAGAAACCCCACACACATGCGAGAGGCCCTGTCCGCGGTTGACCTCGAACTCGACGAGCGCATCATGATTCGCATTGACGAAATCATGCGCGACGGCGCACCCGTTGAGGGGCCCTCGCCCGAGATGCCCTGAGCGAAGTCAAGACGAACCACCAACCCCTTGAAAAGGAGATGTCCATGACCAGACCAGAATCCACTTCCCCACAGCCTCGCGTGGCCGTAATCGGAGCCGGCACGATGGGCGGCGCAATGGCGACGCGGCTACTCGCCGCTCACTTTGAAGTCGACCTGTGGTCCCGGTCGCAGTCGTCGACGTCGCCCTTGGTCGAGCTCGGTGGTTTGAGTTACGCAGACGTCCGAGACGCCGTGGCGAAGGCCGACGTGGTTTTGAGCGTCTTGCCCACGGCCGACGTGACCGAAGAGGTCATGTTGAACGCCGAGGGACTGGCGTCGATGCGCGAGGGCGCTGTCTGGGTCCAGATGGGAACCATTGGCGCGATCGCCACGGCGAACCTCGCCGAGCGCGTGTTGGATCAGCGTCCTGACGTCGTCTTCATTGACGCACCGGTGTCTGGTAGTAGAGAGCCGGCCGAGTCGGGTCAACTACTGATCCTGGCATCGGGTGACTCTTCGCGCGCACCGATGCTCGAAAGTGTCTTTCGCGAGATTGGGAGACGGACCATGTGGCTCGGCCCCGTTGGCGTGGGCAGTCGCCTGAAGTTGATATTGAACACCTGGTTGGCGTTCCAAGTCGAGGGCGCAGCCGAGACGGCTTCGTTGACGACCCACCTGGGTGTGAACCCCCAGATGTTGCTGGAGGCGTTGCACGACAGCCCCCTCGCCTCGCCCTACGCGCTGGCCAAACTTCAAAAGATGCTGGACGAAGACTTTCGTCCGGACTTTTCGCTGGATTGGGCACTTAAGGATCTTGAACTCGTCGGAGTCGACGCCGGTGTCGACACCGCACCGATCAGCGCCGAGATTGCCCGGCGTTGGCGCCATCTCGTTGAAAGTGGCGCCAGTGGGCTGGACGTGAGCGCCGCCGCCATGGAACTTTGAGGTTTGGCCGGAATGCACCGTCTATCGGTGGCGGCGTCGTCGACTTCTACGAGGCCATAGCGCTGTAGGGACGTCGATCGGATTAGTTAATCGAAATAAAGTGGCGAGACGTCGAGTTGAGGCTGTGGTCCTTCAATACCTCGACGTGGCGGCGCTTGGGACCAATGAAGGCCGCGACCGCCGCCGCCGACAGCGCCACCAGTAGGGCACTTACTTCGAAGGCCGTGGTGTAACCATGCACCGCGGCTGCGCGCTGCATCGAGAGAGATCCAATCCGAGTGGCCAGGTACGTCGCGGTCACTGACGCGGCCACGGTGTTGAGAAAGGCCGTACCCAGGGCACCGCCCACCTGCTGGGTGGTGTTGACCAGCGCACTGGCAACTCCCGCGTCCTGGGGGTCAACGCCGTAGAGCGACGTGCTGTTCATGGGCACAAACACCAGTCCCATGCCGATGCTCACCACAATTTCTGGCAGCAAGATGTGCGCAGCGAAGGTGCTGTGCACGCCCAGGCGACTGAACCAGAGCAGTCCCAACGTCGCCATGGAGAGGCCGGTGAGCATCAGGGCCCGTGGGCCACTGCGCGGCAGGATCCGACTGGCCGTGGTGGCGCCCAAGATGATGCCGCCCGAGAAGGGCAAGAAGGCGAAGCCGGTCTTCAGCGCGCTGTAGCCGAGGATGCCCTGGAGGAAATAGGTGAGGAACAAAAACGTGCCGAGCATGGCACACCCGACCAACAGCGAGGCGAGCAGCGAGCCGCCGCGCCGCCTATCCAACACCACTCGCATAGGTAACAACGGGTGCTGCGAGCGCAGCTCAATGGCGATGAAGGCACCCAGCAGCGCGAGCGCGCCGGCAAAGAGCGACACGGTGAGCGTCGAACTCCAGCCGTGCGAGGCCACCATGGTGAAGCCGTAGACCAATAAGAACAGTCCGCCGGTTGCCGTCACGGCGCCTGGCATGTCGTAGCCGTGCTTAGCCTCGGCCCGACTCTCGGTGATCACTTGACGGGCCATGATGGCCGCGAAGAGGGCGATGGGCACGTTGATCAGCAGTGTCCAACGCCACGATGCGAACTGCGTGAGCACGCCACCCAAGACCAGACCAATGGCGGCGCCTCCCCCGGCGACGGCGCCGTAGACCCCAAAGGCGCGGGCCCGTTCGCGAGATTCGGTGAAGGTGACGGTGAGCAGTGAGAGTGCGGCCGGCGCCATGATCGCGGCGAACGCGCCCTGCAAGGCTCGGGCGCTGAAGAGCATGGCTTGATTTTGCGCCACTCCGCCCAGGGCCGAGGCCACGCCGAAACCTAAGAGTCCGACGATGAACATCCTTCTGCGTCCGAGGTAGTCGGCGATGCGTCCGCCGAGCAGCAGCAGACTGCCAAAGGCCAACGTGTAGGCGCCCAGCACCCACTGACGGTTGGCGATCGAAATGTGCAAGGCGTGTTGGGCCGAGGGCAACGCCACAACGACGACCGACGCGTCGAGCACGATCATGAGTTGGGCGATGGCGATAATCGCGAGGGACCAGTAGCGCTTGGGATCCAGCTCAGACGGCTCCGCCGGTAGAACTTCGATCAGTGTGTCAGTTGACATGTACTTCTCCTTCTTCTTCGTATCCGCCTCGTTGGAAAGGCCCAGTTTCAAGGACATTTCCCACTGTTTTGGGGGCCGGCGCACCTAAATCGGAACTATGGTTCCGGATAANNAACGATGGTTCCGTTTGTCAACTACTTGATGGAAAGCTTTCCGGCGTCCATACTTAATGGTGGAACTGCCAACGAATTAAATGGGATCATGCACACCAAAGAAACAGCACAGACCGTGATTGAGACCGAGGTGGCCAAGCCCATGCGGGCCGACGCCGTGAGGAATCACGAAAAAATTCTGCGAGCGGCCGAGGAGATCTTTGCCTCCGAGGGCGTCATGGTGCCCATTGATCTGGTCGCCGAGCACGCCGGCGTTGGTATTGGCACCTTGTATCGTCACTTTCCCACCAAAGAGTCGCTCTACGAGGCCATCGTGACGACCCGGCTCACGAGTCTCTTGGCGACCGCCGACACGTTCACTCGCGACGCTGATCCCGGTCACGCGTTGTGCGCTTTTCTTCGCGAGTTCGCCCGCCAGGCGGCAGAAAAGCAGGATCTCTTCGAGGCGCTCAGCCAGGCGGGCATCGACATCAAGTCAAGATTCTCCGATCAGATAGAAGAGTTGAATGCGCGCATCGATCGACTTCGCCAGCGCGCNNGCGCGGCCAGCCACACCGGCAACAACGACGAGTCGTTACAGCGACTCGTGAGCATCGTGATTGCCGGTATTCAACCCTAAAATGATATGAAAATTAACGTTACAAAAGATGGCCCATATGTGGTGGAAGGTTCGGTGCCGCTCGCACGACAAACCATCGTGACAAATGACGCCGGAGACTCGGTCGAGTGGCTAGAAGGTGAAGAGATCGAGGCGAGGGCCACGTACAGTCTCTGTCGTTGCGGACAGTCCGGCACGAAGCCGTTCTGTGATGGCTCTCATGCCCGGGTTGGCTTTGACGGGACCGAGACGGCCA
>PKWA01000011.1 GCA_003131665.1 Acidimicrobiaceae bacterium | reverse complement strand
GCGATCGTGTGCTCGAAGTGCGCGGAGAGTTTGCCGTCTTCGGTCATGACGCTCCACCCGTCGTCGAGCACGTACGTCTCGTAGGAGCCGACGTTGACCATCGGTTCGACGGCAAAGACCATGCCCTCTTTCAACGTCGGGCCGGGCGAGCCGGGCCAGTAGTTGGGTACTTGGGGGGTTTCGTGCATCTCGGTGCCGATGGCGTGGCCGACGTATTCGCGCACGACCGAAAAGCCAGCCGCCTCGGCGACCTGTTGGACGGCGCGACCGACTTCGTTGAGGCGCCCCCCGATCACCAGATGTTGAACCCCCGCCCACAGGGAACGCTCGGTGACCTCGAGGAGTTTCTTAGCGCCCTTGGTGATCTCGCCCACGCCCGCAGTGAACGCGGCGTCACCGTGGTAACCCTCGACGATCGCGCCGGCGTCGATCGAGATGAGATCGCCCTCTTTTAAGACGTAGCTCCCCGGGATTCCGTGCACCACCATGTCGTTGGGACTCGTGCAGATGACCGCCGGAAAGCCGTGGTAGTTCAGAAAGTTCGAACGCGCCCCGCGTTTGGTGAGGACCCCTTGGGCGAGCTCGTTGAGATCCTGGGTCGTCACGCCCGGGCGAATCGCGGCGCGGGTCACCTCGAGCATCTCGGCCGTGACTTTGCCGGCCTTGCGCATCTTGTCCAGTTCGTCTTTCTTTCGGATCACGTGAGACCCCTCGCGTGCAACACCGCTTCAATCGACGCCGTCACCTCGTCGATACTCTGATTACCGTCGACGGCGACGAGGAGACCTCGCGACTCATAAAACGTCAGCAGCGGCACGGTGTCGCGTTCGAAGTTCTCCAGGCGCTTCTTGATCGCCTCGGGTTGGTCGTCACTTCGTTGCACCACGTCACCGCCACAGAGTTCGCACGTGCCCGAGATGGCGGCCACGTCGGTATCTTGATAGGTCGTGGCGCACTCTTGACAGACCCGACGCGCTGAAAGGCGTTCCAACACCAACTCGTCGGGCAGATCGATGCTGATACAGAGTTTGACGCCGTTCTCGCCGAGTAACTTCTCGAGCGCCTCGGCCTGGCCAATCGTGCGTGGAAAGCCATCAAGCACGCACCCCTTGACGGCGTCGGGCTCTTTGAGACGTTCTTCGACGAGTTTGTTGACCAAATCATCGGTGACCAACCGTCCCGAGTCGAGCACGGACTTCACCTCACGCCCGAGCGGCGTGCCGGCCTGGACGGCGGCGCGCAGGATATCCCCGGTGGAGATGTGCGCCAGTCCGTAGTGCTCGCCCAGGCGCTGGCTCTGGGTTCCCTTGCCGGCGCCCTGCTTACCCAGAACGACGAGATTGAGCTGGGCGGTCATGACTAGTGCTTCAGGAAGCCTTCGTAGTTGCGCATCATGAGTTGGCTGTCGATCTGGCGCATCGTTTCGAGCGAGACGCCCACCGCAATCAACAAGGTGGTGCCGTAGTACGGGAAGCGGTTGATATTCCACAGCGCCATCAAGATGCTCGGGGTCACCGCCACCGAGGCGAGAAAGACCGCCCCCACCACGGTCAGGCGCGAGAGCATGCGAGCGAAGTACTTCTCGGTCGGCAGTCCGGGCCGGATACCAGGCACGAAACCGCCCTGTTGGCGCAACATCTCGGCCTGTTGGTGGGGCTCGAAGGCGATATAGACGTAGAAGAAGGTGAAGGCCACGATCAACAAGAAGTCGCCGGCAATGTAAAAGAAGTTCGTCGGCGTCAGCGACGTCGTGACGAAGTGCTGAAAGCTCGCCCACGGCACGATGTTGGACATCAGGACCGGGATGTAGAGCACGGACGAGGCGAAGATGATCGGAATCACGCCGGACTGGTTGACCTTGAGGGGTATGTACGTCGAGTTGCCACCCATCTCTCTTCGCCCGACCACTCGTCGAGCGAAGGTCACCGGAATGCGGCGCTGTCCGTTGTCCATGAACACGATCAACACCAACAGTCCGAGCGAGACCACGAGGATGACCAGGAACTTAAAGGGGCCGCCCTCTTCCCACACCGCCTTGCCGCCCGAGGGCAGGCCCGAGACGACGTTGGCGAAGATCAACAGACTCATGCCCTGGCCGATGCCGCGCTGGGTGATCAGTTCGGCCAGCCACATCACGAACGCGGTCCCGGCGGTCATGATGAGCACCATGAAAAGCCCGAGCGAGAGCGTGAACTTGGGAATCAGGTTGATGTTGAACCCGAGCAGCGCCTGGTCGTGGCCGTGGAAGGCGTAGATGAGACCGGTTGACTGCAAGAGGGCCAAGCCAATCGTCAGGTAACGGGTGGTCTGGGTGATCTTCTTCTGACCGATGGCGCCCTGGTCACGCCACTCTTCGAGTTTGGGGATCACCGTCGACAGCAGCTGGATGANNGCGCCACTGGCACCGGCCTTGGACTGCAGCAAGCGCACCTGGGACCAACTCACGCCAGGGATGGGCAGGTTCGCCCCTAACTGGTAGAGGCAGATGATGCCAATGGTGAACAGGACCTTGTTACGAAGGTCCGGAACCCGAAAGATATTGGCGAGGCGCTTAAACACGGTTCAGCCCTAGCGGTTCTGGTGCTGGTTGCCCGACGCAGGAGGGCGAACGGCGAAGGGCTTGTCGAGCACCGTCGTCGTACCGCCAGCGGCCTCGATGGCGGCCTTGGCCGACGCCGAGAAACGGTGCGCCGTCACGTTCAACTTCGTGGTGAGTTCGCCACGACCGAGAACCTTCACGAAATCCTTGCGTCGCGCCAGGCCGCGCTCGACGATGACGTC
>PKWA01000006.1 GCA_003131665.1 Acidimicrobiaceae bacterium | reverse complement strand
TGAGGAAGCCTTCGTAGTTGCGCATCATCAACTGGCTGTCGATCTGGCGCATCGTCTCGAGGGCAACGCCGACGGAGATGAGCAGGGTGACGCCGTAGAAGGGGAAGCGGTTCAGGTTCCACAGGGCCATGATGATCGACGGGACGACCGCGACCGAGCCGAGGAAGAGGGCGCCGGGAACGGTGATCCGGTTGAGGATGTGGGCGAAGTACCGCTCGGTCGGTGGCCCGGGCCGGATGCCCGGGACGAATCCTCCTTGTTTCCTGATGATGTCGGCCTGCTGGTGCGGGTCGAAGGCCACGTAGACGTAGAAGAAGGTAAAAGCGATGATGAGGAGGAAGTAGAAGCCGATGTACCAGAAGCTGGTGGGCTGGATGTTGTTCGAGACGAAGGACTGGAACGATTTCCACGGGATGACGTTGCTGAGCAGGACCGGGATGTAGAGCACCGAGCTGGCGAAGATGATCGGGATCACACCGGACTGATTGACCTTGAGCGGTATGTAGGTGCTCTGGCCCCCGTACATTCGTCGGCCGACGACCCGTTTGGCGAACGTGACCGGGATGCGGCGCTGGCCCTGGTCCATGAAGACGATGACGACCAGCAGGACCAAGGACACCACCACGATGACCCCGAACTTCAGCGCACCACCCTCGTCGTAGATCCCCTTGCCGCCAGAGGGGATGGCCGCCACAACGTTGGCGAAGATCAGGATCGACATGCCCTGGCCGATGCCCCGCTGGGTGATGAGCTCGGCCAGCCACATCACGAACGCCGTACCGGCCGTGAGGATCAGGACCATGAACACGCCGGTCCACACGGTGAAGCTCGACACCATCAGGTTGATGTTTTGGCCGAGCAGGGCCGAGTCGTGGCCGTGGAAGGCGTAGATGAGCCCGGTCGACTGCATCAGGGCCAGCGCTACGGTCAGGTACCGCGTGGTCTGGGTAATCTTCTTCTGCCCGACGGCCCCCTGGTCCCGCCACTCCTCGAGCTTGGGGATGACCGTCGACAGCAGCTGGATGATGATCGAGCTGGTGATGTAGGGCATGACGCCCAGACCAAAGACGGCCAAGCGCGTTAACGCGCCCCCCGAGAAGAGGTTCAAAAAGCCGAGCACCCCGCTCGCGCCGGCCTTGGACTGGAGCAACCGGACCTGGGACCAACTGACCCCCGGGATCGGCAGGTTGGCGCCGAGTTGGTAGAGACAGATGATCCCGATCGTGAACAGGACCTTGTTACGTAGGTCCGGTACACGAAAGATGTTGGCCAGTCGCGTCAGCACTTTACGACCCTAACGGTTCTGGTGTTGGTTACCCGACGCGGGTGGACGAACGGCGAAGGGCAAATCCAGCACGGTCACCGTGCCCCCGGCGCCCTCGATCGCGGCCTTGGCCGATGCGGAAAAGCGGTGAGCTGAGACGTTGAGCGCCGAGGAGAGCTCGCCACGTCCGAGCACCTTGACGAGGTCCTTCTTTCGCATGAGGCCCTTTTCGATGAGCACCTCGGGCGTAATCTCGCTCAGCCCGAGCTGCGCGAGGGCGTCGAGGTTGACCGGCGTGTACTCCACGCGGAAGGGGTTGGTGAAGCCCTTCGAAAACGGGATGCGGCTCAACAGGGGCAGCTGTCCGCCCTCGAAGCCCGCGGGAATCTGGCGGCGAGCCTTTTGACCCTTGGTGCCGCGTCCGGCGGTCTTGCCACCCTTGCCGGCGATGCCGCGCCCGACGATTCTCTTTCGCTTGATCGAGCCGGGGGGCGATTTGAGATCGTGCAACTTCATTCTTTGACCTCTTCTACTTTGATCAGGTGCGGCACGCGAGCGATCATCCCGTGAATCTCGGGTCGGTCCGGCAGCACGTTGGACTTGCCAATGCCGCGCAGCCCGAGCGCGCGCAGCGTCGCGCGGTGCTTGGGCTTGGTGGCGATGGCCGAGCGAATTTGAGTGACTTTTAGCGCCATGGCTTAGCTCTCCGTGACCTTAAAGAGGTCGCCGTCGCGCTGGCGCTCGCGGTACGCGCGCAGCGTGCCCGAAGGAACAATCTCCTCGGCCGGGCGGTCGCGCAACGCGGCGAGCTCTTCGGGGCGACGCAACTGCTTCAACCCTTGGATCGTGGCGTGAGCGACGTTGATGCCGTTCGACGAGCCGAGGGACTTGGCGATGATGTCCTTCACGCCCGCCATCTCGAGAATCGCACGCGCGGCGCCGCCGGCGATGACGCCGGTGCCCGGCGCCGCGGGCTTCATCAAGACTCGCCCGGCGCCCGAGGTCCCGATCACGGGATAGACGATCGTGGTACCGGCCAAGGGCACGTCAAAGAGGTTCTTGCGCGCCTCTTCGATACCCTTTTGCACCGCCAGGCCGGCCTCTTTGGCCTTGCCGTAGCCCAGACCGACCCGGCCCTTGCCGTCACCGATCACCATGAGTGCGGTAAAGGAGAAGCGCCGTCCGCCTTTGACGACCTTGGAGACGCGATTGACCTTGATGGTGCGCTCTTCGTAGTTTTCTACTTCACTCATTAAAACTCCAGTCCACCGGCACGCAGGGCGTCGGCGAATGCCGCGACCCGGCCGTGGTAGTCGAAGCCACCGCGGTCAAAGACCACGGCGACGATATGGGCCTCTTTGGCGCGCGTGGCGAGCAACGTGGCCACGGCCTTGGCGCCTTCGACGTTGCCACCGGTGGCGCCCTTCAACGCGGTTTCGACCGACGAGGCCGAGGCCAGCGTGCGGCCCGCGACGTCGTCGATGATCTGGGCCGAGATGTGCTTGTTCGTGCGACTCACCGCGACGCGCGGACGTTCGGGCGTGCCCGAAAGACGCTGGCGCAGACGCTTGTGTCGGCGTAGACGAAGTTCACGAGTAGTGCGCGACATTACTTGGCAGCCTTTCCGGCCTTGCGCGCCACTCGTTCTCCGAGGTAGCGCACGCCCTTGCCCTTGTAGGGCTCGGGTTTGCGAAGCTTGCGGATGTTGGCGGCGACCTGTCCGACTACTTCTTTGTCCGCGCCCTTGACGATCACGCGCGTGGGGGCCGGGACCTCGAAGGTGACGCCCTCGGGCGCGGTGAAGTGAACGGGGTGCGAAAAGCCCAACTGCAGGTCAATCGCACCGGGACCGGCTGTCGCGCAGCGATACCCCACGCCGATGATCTCGAGCTCTTTGGACCAGCCGTCGGTGACACCGGTGACCATGTTCGCGACCAACGTGCGCGTCAGTCCGTGCAGCGCCTTGTACTGGGTTTCGTCGTTGCGCCGATCGACGATCCACGTGTCGCCCTCGGCGACGAGCGTGATGCCGTCGGGGATCTGACGGGTCATGGTGCCGTTGGGGCCTTTCACGGTAACCACGTCGTCACCGACGCTCAGCGTGACGTTGGCCGGCACGGCAATGGGATTACGACCGATGCGTGACATCAGCGACCCTCTGGTTTCGAGTTGAGCGAACTACCACACATAACACAGCACCTCGCCACCCAATTTGGCCTTGCGAGCTTCGCGGTCGGTCATGAGCCCGTGACTCGTCGAGACGACGGCCACGCCGACGCCGCCGAGCACTTTGGGCATCTGGTCGGACTTCTTGTAGATACGAAGACCGGGCTTGGAGACCCGCTTGATACCGATGATCGTCTTCTTGCGGTCCTCGGAGTACTTGAGGCTGATTTCGAGTTGGGCGCCGGGCTTGTTCTCCACCTTGGTGACGGTGTAGCCGGAGATGAAGCCTTCCTTTTTCAACACGTGAGCCAGGTTCTCCTTCAACTTCGAGCTGGGCATCTTGACACTGTCGAACATTGCGGCGTTGGCGTTACGAATTCTGGTGAGCATGTCGGCAATCGGGTCAGTCATTGTCATAACAGTCCTCCTACCAGCTTGCTTTCGTGACGCCGGGAATCTCGCCGGCGTGAACCATCATGCGTAGGCAGATTCGACAGAGGCCGAACTTGCGATACACCGAACGTGGACGTCCACAGCGCTCACAGCGCGTGTAGGCCCGCGTAGAGAATTTGGGGGTCTTCTTCTGCTTGATGCGAAGAGATTTTTTCGCCATGCTTATTTAGTCTCCTGCTTGAAGGGGAAGCCGTAGGCGCGCAGGAACGCGCGCCCCTGCTCGTCGGTCGCGGCCGTGGTGACGATGGTGATGTCAAAGCCCCGTGGCGCGTCGATCTTGTCGTAGTCGATCTCGGGAAAGATCAACTGGTCGTTCACGCCAAAGCTGTAGTTACCGTGCCCGTCGAAGGACTTCGGCGACAGCCCTCGAAAGTCACGAATACGCGGAATCGCCAGGCTGATCAGTCGGTCGAAGAACTCCCAGGCGCGGTCACCTCGAAGGGTGACCTTGACGCCGATGGGCTGTTCCTCGCGTAACTTAAAACTCGCGATCGACTTCTTGGCGCGCGTCACGATCGGCTTTTGTCCGGTGATGAGCTCGAGGTCACGCTGGGCCCCTTCGAGCAGTGACGCCGTCTGGGTCGCTCGTCCCACGCCCGAGTTGAGCACGATCTTCTCGAGGCGGGGTACCTGCATGATGTTGTCCAGACCCAGCTCGGCCTGCAGCGCCGGGCGGATCTCCTCGTCGAAACGGACCTTCAAGCGTGGGCGGGTCGTCGTGCTCATAGCAACTCTCCGCACTTGCGACAGACGCGACGCTTCACGTCATCCACGACTTGATAGCCAATCTTCGCGGGGCCCTTGTGCTTAGGGCACCACACGGCGACGTTCGAGGCACTGAGGGGCATCAACTTGTCGATAATGCCGGCTTGCATGGTGCGCCCGGTCTGTTTGGTGGCGCGCTTGGCGACGTTGAGCCCGTCCAAGATCACTTTGTTGACGGAAGGTAACGCCTCTTCGACGTTGGCGCGCTCACCGCGGAACTTGCCCGCAAGAACTAACACGTCGTCACCCTTATGGATCTTCATTACAACACCTCCGGCGCGAGCGAGATTATGCGCATGAACTTCTTGTCGCGCAGCTCACGTCCGACGGGTCCAAAGATGCGCGTCCCTCGCGGTTGGAGCTGCTCGTTAATTAACACCGCGGCGTTCTCGTCGAAGCGGATGTAAGAACCGTCGGGACGGCGCTTCTCCTTGGCGGTGCGAACGACGACGCAGCGAACGACGTCACCCTTTTTCACCGCGGCCCCGGGAATGGCGTCCTTCACCGTTCCGATGAAGACGTCACCGATCGAGGCGTAACGACGGCGCGAACCACCGAGTACGCGGATGCACAACACTTCTTTTGCGCCACTGTTGTCGGCCACTTTGAGCCGGGACTCTTGTTGAATCATCGCGCACGCTCCACAATCTCGGTGAGACGCCAGCGCTTGAGCTTCGAAAGAGGACGCGTCTCTTGCACGCGCACTTTGTCGCCGACCTTCGCTTCGTTCTTCTCGTCGTGGACGTAGAGCTTCTTGGTGCGCTGGACCGTCTTGCCGTATCGAGCGTGGCTGACACGCTCGTTCACCGCGACGACCAGCGTCGAGTTCATCTTGTCCGACACGACCACACCTTCACGAACCTTGCGGGGATTGCTGCGCGTCTCGCTGTTCGACGCGTTGTTGGTCACGTTGTTGGTCGCGTCGACGGGGACCTCAAGGGTGACGTCGTTGGACACGTCGAATGTTTCGTCGTTGGTTTCGTCACTCATGACTGTTCGCCTTCTACTAGGGCCTCGGCGGCCGCGATCTCGCGTTCACGCAGGAACGTAGAAAGCCGCGCGATGTCTTTGCGCACCGAGGTGAGCCGTGAAGAGCTATCGAGTTGACCGGTCGCCAGCTGGAAACGCAGGTTGAAGAGTTCACGGCGCGTCTCGGCGAGGCGTCCCAGCAGTTCGCTGTCGCCCAGCAGGCGCATCTCGGCGACCTTCTCTTTGGTCTTGGCCATTAGATCGTCACCTCCGGGGCACCGTGGGTGCCGGGTCGCACCACGAACTTGGCCTTGATGGGCAGTTTTTGAATGGCGCGGTCCATCGCGGCGCGAGCGAGCGCCTCGTCGACGCCCCCGAGCTCAAAGAGCATCCGACCGGGCTTGACCACGGCGACCCAGAACTCGGGGTTACCTTTGCCTGAACCCATGCGGGTCTCGGCCGGCTTTTGGGTGACGGGCTTGTCGGGAAAGACCCGGATCCAGACCTTGCCACCACGCTTCACGTGACGGGTCATCGCGATACGGGCCGCTTCGATCTGTCGAGCGGTGAGCCAGCCCCGTTCGAGGGCCTGAATGCCGAAGTCCCCGAAGTTGAGGTCAACCCCGCCCTTGGCGTTACCGGGCATGCGGCCACGCTGTTGCTTGCGGTATTTGACTTTACGGGGCATCAACATGGTTACTCCGCGTCTTTTCGAAAGTGCGGGGTGTCAGTGTGATCGCTCGCGGTGCGCCGCTCGATCTCTTCTTCCACGCTGAGTTGGGCTTCGACCTCGGGAGTCGAAGCCAACAGGTCGGCGACCGGAGCGTCCACGGGGTTGTCGTCGTCGATCTCGTCAAGGATCTCGTTGGTGGACGGACTCTCGAGCGCGTCGTGGACCTTGTCCGCGACGCTGCCCTGCATCTCTTCGACAATCGGCTCTTCGAGCACGGGCTCGGGCTCGGCCTCGACGCGACGGCGTCCGCCTCCGGCACGCACGACGCCCTTCGGCGCCGACGAACTCGACCCCAGGGGCATCGCGTCGCCCGCGGCCATGGCCGCCTCGCGCACGATCTTCTCGTCGTTGGTCAACTGGTAGGGCAGTATGTCGCCCTTGTAGATCCAGACCTTCACCCCGACACGCCCGGTCGTCGTGCGGGCCTCCCGGAAGCCGTAGTCGATGTCGGCGCG
>PKWA01000021.1 GCA_003131665.1 Acidimicrobiaceae bacterium | reverse complement strand
CGACCTTGGTCGGATCCTTGCCCGAAAACGCGCCGCCGCCGTGACGGGCCATGCCCCCGTAAGTGTCGACGATGATCTTTCGTCCAGTCAGACCGGCGTCGGCGTGGGGCCCACCGAGTACGAACTTGCCTGAAGGATTCACGAACACGCGCATCGATTTCGAGTCGAGGTCCGTCGGCAGCATTGGGCGGATGACGTGTTCCATCACGTCGTGTTCGATGGTGGCGTGGTCGTAGCCGTCCTCGTGCTGGGTCGAGACGAGCACGGTGTCAATGGCGACGGGTTGACCGTTTTCGTAAGCGATAGTGACCTGGGTTTTGCCGTCAGGTCGAAAATAGGGCACCTGGCCCGATCGCCGTACCTGTGAGAGGCGCATGGACAAGCGGTGCGCTAGCCAGATGGGTAGTGGCATTAAGTCGTCGTTGTCGCTGCAGGCGTAGCCGAACATCATGCCCTGGTCACCGGCGCCCAGCGCGTTGAGTTCGTCCTCGTCGCCCGCGCCGCTGCGCTTTTCCAGGGCCACGTCGACCCCGCCAGCGATATCGGGGCTCTGCTTATCCAACGAGACCAGCACGGCGCAGTTCTTTCCGTCAAAGCCCTTCGCGCCGTCGTCGTAACCGATGTCCAATATGGTGCGCCGCGCCGTCGCAGTGATGTCCACAACGGCGCTCGTGGTGATCTCGCCGGCCACCACGCACAGCCCCGTCGTCAAGAGCGTCTCACAGGCCACGCGCGCCATGGGATCTTGGGTGAGAATGGCGTCGAGCACGCTGTCCGAAACCTGGTCGGCAATCTTGTCCGGATGCCCCTCGGTCACCGACTCAGACGTAAACAGGGTGCGGTCGTTCATGGGGCTCGGGGAGGTAACAATGCTGCCACCCTAGCCAAGATCTCCCAGGAAATTGCTTCTTTCGATCGAAGTGAGATTCGCTCGGGCTCTTTGGAGTGCTCGAGCAGAATAACTTCGTTGGTCGCATGCTCAAAACCGGCGCCCGGCGCTGAAACGTCGTTGACAACCAAGAGATCGACACCCTTTTCACGCAGTTTCAATAGACCGTTCTCCAGCACCTTGGCGGTCTCGGCCGCAAAACCCACAATGATCTGGCCCTTCGTACGATGGGCCACGAGATCGGCCAAAATATCTGGCGACAACTTCAAGTGAAGTTCGGGCGCTCCCTCACGTTTCTTCAACTTCTCACCGGCGGCGGTGAGCGTAAAGTCGGCCACGGCCGCGGCCATGATTACGCAGTCGCTCTCACGGGAGTGTGTTCTCATCGCCTCGCCCAATTCAGCAGCGCTCTCAACGGCCACGACCTCGATGGCGTTGACGGTATCCAGGCTGAGTGCTCGCTCCATGGTCGTCACCAGCGTCACGCGCGCGCCCATTCGACAGGCCGTTTCGGCCAGAGCGTACCCCTGCTTGCCCGAGGATCGATTGGACAGTACGCGCACCGGATCGATGGCTTCGCGCGTCCCGCCGGCACTCACCAGCACTCGCGCGCCCGTCAGCGCACCGCGATATCCCTGAATGATCCGGTCCACCAGTTCGACGATTCGCACCGGCTCAACGAGACGGCCGGTTCCTTCGTCCCCGCCGGCCAGATGACCAATCTCGGGCTCGAGTACCAGCACACCACGTCGGCGCAGCGTCGCCAGGTTCTCTTGTACCGAAGGTTGTTCCCACATCTCAGTGTGCATCGCCGGGCACAACAGCACCGGCGCGCGCGTGGCGAGCAAGGTCGCGGTCAAGAGGTCATCGGCCAAGCCCATCGCGTAACGAGCGATGAGATGCGCCGTAGCGGGCGCCACGATGACGAGTGAGGCGCCAGAGCCCAAGTACGTGTGAGGAATTGGAGTCGTGGGATCACCGAAGAGACTCGTACGCGCAGGCTCACTGGCCAACGCGGAAAACGTGACCGTACCAACAAAGCGGGTGGCGTCGGGCGTCAGTACCGGTGCGACGTGATAGCCCTTGTCGCGCAAGAGGCGCAGCAGTTCGACGGATTTATAGGCGGCGATTCCGCCGGCGACGCCTAGGACAATGCGGGGGGTCGACGACTTAGGCGTCGCGGAGGGCATCGGTGAAGGCGTCCAGGTCACTATTGGCGTCCTGGCGAGCCTGTTCCACGGCCTCGGCCTGAAGTCGCTCGTTCTCTAACTCTTCGCTGGTCGGGCGGTGAAACAGCAACTTGCCTTCGTGGAGCTCTTCCATCGCGAGCGACAGCGACTTATTCGACAACGACGTGACTTGTGGCGGGATCAGGGCGCCGTGGCCCGAGCCCAGGCCGTTGTAGTACTCATTAATCTCTCGGGCCCGAATGGCCGTCACCGCGACCAGCGTGAATTTGGAGTCACCTACCTTCTCCAGGAGGTTCTCAATGGGCGGGTCAACGAGAGTAGGGCGTTCGGCCATGAAAGTCAGTCCTTTGTGGAGGGGTTCCGCCGCAGCTGGCGAAGTTCTTCCAGTATAGAGAGAATTTGCGCACTCGCTCGCTGTAGATCGTCATTCACGATCACGTGAGAGGCCAGTTGATGACCCTTTTCTAGCTCCGCCGGCGCGCTGGACAGTCGATCGACGATGTGTTCATCGTCGTCACCTCGAGTTCGAAGGCGCTCTTTCAGTCGCTCCATCGATGGGGGCAAGATCAAAAAGACCACGGCGTCGGGACGACGAGCGCGAACTTGCTCGGCGCCTTGAACTTCAATCTCCAACAAGACGTCCGCCTCATCGGGCGCGTCGGGCAACGGCGTTCCGTACAAGTTGCCATGAAACTCCGCCCACTCGAGGAATCGCCCCTCATCGATGGCGTCTTGGAACGTCGCGCGGTCCACGAAGTGATACTCGTCACCGTGTTCGCCGGGGCGTCGTTCGCGGGTGGTCCAGCTACGACTCAGCCACAGCCGGTCGTCGCCAGCAACGAGGCGACGCGCTAGGGTCCCTTTTCCCACTCCACCGGGGCCAATGAGAACGACCGTCAGTGGATCAGCGGACAAGGGCTCGAAACAGTTCGGCGCGCTGCTTAGGTCCGAGCCCACGAATTCGACGGGTCTGGGCAATGGACGCGCTTTTCATGATGCGTTCTGCCTTCACTTCGCCAATGGCGGGCAGTGCGCTGATCAAGTCGTACGCGCGCATCTGGGCGACGCACTCTTCTCGCGCCGCCAGAGTAAAAAGTTCATCGAGCGAGAGTTCACCCGACTTCACCAGACGCTTCACCTCTGCGCGCCGGCGGCGATTCGCTACTGCCAAACGAGACGCTTCGACGCGCTGTTCCTGCGACAGTGTTGGCGGAGTCGGTGTCACGAGGTCAGACTACTCCGCTGGCGTCACGCTGGCTAGAGAGCGGCCCGCAACTCGTCACGCCAGCGAGAAGCCGCGTCACGAAGAGCTCGCCGATCGGGGCCGGCGCGCAAGATTGCCCGAGAGACGCTGGCCAACACCGTTCCCTCGGCGCAGCGTTCAAAAAGTCGCGCGACGTCCTTCGCGTCGGCGCCCTGAGCTCCGACGCCCGGCACCAAATAGGGACCGGACAGCGTCGTGAGATCAAAGTCCGGTGGCTCGCGCGTAGCCCCAAAAACGACGCCCAGGGACCCCAGCCCTTCATCTCGATGGTTCAGCTCGGCCACTCGACGAAGGACCATCTCTTCGACACGTACGTTGTCTCGCGTGCGCATCCCTTGAAGGCTGCGACCCTCCTCATTCGACGTCGCCGCCAGGACGAATACCCCGCGTCCACTTTCCGCCGCCGCGTCAAAGAGCGGCGACAACGCGTCGACGCCGAGATAGGGACTGGCGGTCACGGCGTCCACCGCCAGGGGTGAGCCGTCACGCAACCACGCTTGGGCGTATCCCTCGTTGGTCACGTTGAAGTCGCCGCGCTTGGCGTCGGCGACCACGAGCAGTTCGGCGTCGTGCGCGTCGCGAATCAGTCGCTCCAACACGACGTAGCCCGCCGAGCCGAATCGCTCGAAGAAGGCGACTTGGGGCTTGATCACCGCGACCACGCCGGTGACCGCTTCGAGCACCGCCAGCGAAAAGAACTCGAGTCCCTCCACGCTGTCGGAGCGATCCCACGACGTGAGCAGATCGCTGCTCGGGTCGACGCCCACGCAGAGCGGACCTTGCTCGCCGAGACGGACTTGGAGCCGACTACCGAAGGTCTCAACCATGCGCTACTCCTATCAGCTCTTGCACCGTACCCACGTGATGGCGAGTCATCCACTGATCTATCTCGCGCTGCACGATCCACGGCGCACGGGGATTCGCGAACGTCGCCGTGCCCACCTCGAGAGCGTTCGCGCCGGCCATCAACATCGCCACCGCGTCTTCGCCGCAACGCACACCGCCCACACCCACCAAGGGCGTCTCGGGAAAGGCCTCACGACACTCGAAGACGGCGCGTAACGCGATGGGAAGAATGCCCGGCCCACTGACTCCCCCGCCGCCGCTGCCCAACGTCGGACGGCGTGTTTCGACGTCGATGCCCAGACCAAGGACAGTGTTGACCAGAACGAGCGCGGCGGCGCCCGAGTGGATCGCTGATTGAGCGACCTCGAGTAGTTGGGGCGTGTTGGGGCTGAGCTTGACCCACAGTGGCACACCGGCCACGCGCGCGGCCGCCACGATTTCTCCCGTGGCGGACGGCGAGTGCGCGAAGATCTCTCGTCCCTTCTCGAGATTCGGACAACTGGTGTTTACTTCCAGTGCGACGATGTCCGCTCCTCTCATCGCCTCCGCGGCCTGCTCAAACTCCAACACCGACCTTCCCCAGATGGAACCGACCACCGTCGCGCCACGGCGCACCAAAGAGAGCAGGTCGTTGGCGCGCCACGCCTCCACGCCCGGACCGGCGAGGCCCACCGAATTCAAGAGATGTTCATTCGACGCGGCGATACGCGGAGCAGGATTGCCTTCCCACGCGAAGGCCGCCAGTGATTTGGTCACGACCGCACCCAGTTCATTGAGTTCTCCGTAACCGGCGAGTTCGTCGCCGTGTCCCGCCGTGCCCGAGGCGGTCATCACTGGCGAGCGCAGCGCCACACTCCCGACGAAGGTAGAGAGATCACTCACGAGTGCAGCTCTTGAAGGGAACGCACGCGCCAACCTTGGACACGCGTATCGGCAATCCCCTTCGCCGCGGCGAAGCCCGCGCTCAGTGTCGTCACGCAGGCCACGCCGTGGCCCACGCAGGCCGTGCGAATCTCCGCGCCGTCGGAACGAGCGCTCGATCCCGAAGGAGTATTCACCACCAACTGCACCTCGCCCGACGAGATCATCTTGACCGCGTCGACGCCCAAATCTCCCAGTCCGACCTTGCCGACCAAGGTGTCCACTTTGACCTCGTGCGAGCGCAGAAAACCGGCGGTGCCGACGGTCGCCGCCAGGCGAAAACCGAGTCGCGTGAGCTCACGGGCCAGTTCGAGTCCGGCAACCTTGTCTCGATCGGCGAGCGACATAAANNACCTCGCCGGTCGAGCGCATCTCGGGTCCGAGCAGCGTGTCCACACCCGGAAAACGGCTGAAGGGCAAGACCGCCTCTTTCACGCTGACGAAGGAGGGCACGGGCGTGCCTGTGGGCACCATCCCCTCATCGCGCAACACCGCGAGGGTCTGGCCCATCATGACGCGCGCGGCCACTTGAGCCAGCGCCACTCCCGTAGCTTTAGCCACGAAGGGCACCGTGCGACTGGCGCGGGGGTTCGCTTCGAGAACGAAGACCTCTTCGTCCTTCACTGCGTACTGCACGTTGATCAGTCCAATCACGCCCAGCGCGTGGGCGATCTTCTTGGTGTGCGCGTGCAAGGTCGCCACGACCTCATCACTGAGGGTCTGGGGTGGCAGCGCGCAGGCCGAGTCGCCCGAATGCACGCCAGCCTCTTCGACGTGCTCCATAATCCCCGCCACGAAAACGTCGCCCTGACCGTCACGAACGGCGTCGACGTCGACTTCGACGGCGTCTTCGAGGAAGCTGTCGAGCAGGATCGGACGACTTTGTGAGACGCCGCCTTCGCGCGCAAGTGATCCGTGCGCACTGGTCAGATCGCGCATCACGCGCTCAAGCGCGGTGTCGTCGTAGACGATCTCCATCGCCCGTCCCCCGAGAACGTAACTCGGACGGATCAAGAGTGGATAGCCCACTCGTTGAGCGATGGCCCGAGCGTCGGAAAGTGAGAGGGCCACGTCGCCGGGCGGCTGGCGCAGACCCAAGGAAGTGCACATCGCCGACCACTGCTCTCGATCTTCCGCGGTATCAATGGAACTCACCGGCGTACCCAGCACGAGCGAAGGATCGATCGAGTGCGAGAGTTTCAGTGGCGTCTGTCCACCCATGGACACGATGACGCCCAGGAGCTGGGCGCCTTCGACGCAGGCCGCCTGCTCGGCGGTGATGATCTCGGCCACGTCCTCGGGCGTCAGGGGTTCGAAGTAGAGACGATCCGACGTGGAGTAGTCGGTCGAGACCGTCTCGGGATTGCAGTTCACCATCACCGTCTCGTAGCCCATATCACGCAACGCCAGTGAAGTGTGCACACAGCAGTAGTCGAACTCGATGCCTTGGCCAATGCGATTGGGCCCCGAGCCGAGAATGATGACACGGTCTCGCGAGGACGATTGGACCTCACTGGTGTCTTCGTAGGTGCTGTAGTGATAGGGCGTCTGGGCATCGAACTCCGCGGCGCACGTGTCGACCGTCTTAAACGTCGTGACGACCCCTCGGGCTCGGCGCAGCGCCGCGACGTGCTCACTCGTGCTCGCGGCGAAACGGGCGATCTGCACATCAGAAAAACCCCACTGCTTGTAGCGCCGCCACCCCCTCGCATCTAAGGTCGCGAGGTCGATTCCGCCGACCAGTTCACGTTCACGCTCGACGATGTCGGAGAGTTGAGTAATGAACCATTGGTCGATTCGCGTACGCGTGGCGAGTTCATCGATCGAGATCCCCCGCCACAGCGCTTCGTGCAAGGCGAAGAGCCGCTCGGGCGTGGGCACCACGCAGCGATCCCACAGCGCGTCAAGGTCGAGCGCGACGAACTCCGACTCCGCACCGAGGGCGAAACCCTCACGACCTTGCTCGAGCGAGCGCACCGCCTTTTGCAACGACTCCGCGAAGTTCCGACCAATGGCCATGACCTCGCCCACGGACTGCATGCGAGTGCCGAGATGCGGCGACGAACCCGGCAGCTTCTCAAAGGCCCAGCGAGGGATCTTGGTGACCACGTAGTCGATCACCGGTTCGAAGCTGGCGGGCGTGACCTTGGTGATGTCGTTTTGAATTTCGTTCAAGGTGTAGCCAACCGCCAGCAGGGCGGCAATCTTCGCGATGGGAAAGCCGGTCGCTTTGGAGGCCAGCGCACTCGAACGAGAGACGCGAGGATTCATCTCAATCACCAGACGCTCACCGGTGTCGGGATTCACAGCGAACTGCACGTTGGATCCGCCAGTCTCTACGCCCACGCGGCGCAGTATGCGAAAGGAGTCGTCGCGCATCTCTTGGTATTCGACGTCCGACAGTGTCTGTTGGGGTGCGACGGTGATGGAATCTCCGGTATGCACGCCCATCGGATCCATGTTTTCGATGCTGCAGATGACGACGCAGTTATCGGCGTGATCACGCATGACCTCGAGTTCGAACTCCTTCCAGCCCGCGATCGAGCGTTCGACCAGGATCTCACCGATGGGTGAGGCGGCGATGCCCTCGCCCGCCAAGCGAACCAACTCGTCGTCGCTCATGGCGATGCCGGTGCCCGCACCGCCCAAGATGAAGCTCGGGCGAATCATGATCGGCCAACCAATGGACTTGGCGATTTCCAGCGCGCCGTCGATCGAGTGGGCGAATCCCGACTCCGGCACGGCAAGTCCGATCTCGGCCATCGCCTCTTTGAAGCGCTCTCGATTCTCGGCGGTGGCGATGGCGTCGGGCCTGGCGCCAATGACTTCGACGCCCAGGCGTTCCAGATCGCCCCGACGAACGAGCTCCATCGTCAAGTTAAGGGCGGTCTGTCCGCCGAGCGTGGGTAGCAGTGCGTCCGGTCGCTCTCGCTCGATGATGTCGACCAGCACGTCCGCGTCGAGGGGCTCGACGTACGTGGCGTCGGCGGTCGCGGGGTCGGTCATGATTGTGGCCGGATTCGAGTTCACGAGCACCACGCGATAGCCCTCGCTACGCAGCACCTGACAGGCCTGAGTTCCCGAATAGTCAAACTCGCACGCCTGACCAATGACGATGGGGCCAGAACCTATGACCAGGATCGACGAAATGTCGTTCCGGCGTGGCATTAGGTAAGTTCCAATGAGTTCGTTCGCAAGAGCGATTCGAATCGATCAAAGAGATAGCGAGCGTCGTGAGGACCGGGTCCGGCTTCGGGGTGGTACTGGACCGAAAAGCATCGCTCGCTCGCGTTGGAGATACCCTCGATCACGCCGTCGTTCAAGTTGACGTGACTGACGATCGCAGTCTGCAGTGACTCCGGGACCACCGCGTAGTTATGGTTCTGCGACGTGATCTCGATCTTGCCCGTGAGGAGATCCTGGACCGGATGGTTGCTGCCGTGATGACCAAAGGGCAACTTGAACGTGGATCCGCCGAGCGCGTCCGCCAAGAGTTGGTGGCCGAGGCAGATGCCAAAGATTGGCACCCTCCCGAGCAGTTCTTCCAGCACTTGAATCTGCGCGCCGAGCGCCGCAGGATCGCCGGGCCCGTTCGAGAGAAAGACGCCATCGGGATTCAGAGCGCCGATCTCACTGGCCCCCACCCCCGCCGGCACCACGGTCAGACGAAAGCGACGAGCGAGCTCGCGCACCATGGTCGTCTTGATGCCGTAGTCGAGCGCAACGACATGAAGATCACCGCTGCCTCGGGTGTAGGGCTCTGTCGTGGTAACTGCGGTCACGTAGTCAGCGCCATCGGTGCCCTTTGCCTCGCTCGCCGCTCGCTGAACGAGGTCGAGGGGACCGTGGCCAAAGGCGCCCGCCAGAGCGCCGTGCGAACGCAAGTGTCGAGTCAATCGTCGCGTGTCGAGCCCGACGATCGCCGGCACGCCGTGTTGGCGAAGGAACCCCTCGAGGGGACCCACGCTGCGCCAGCTCGACGGCACGTCAGTGAGGTCGCGCACTACGACACCCTCGCACCATGGACGAAGTGCCTCCTCGTCGAGTGGCGTCACGCCGTAGTTGCCGATGTGCGGATACGTAAAGGAGATGATCTGACCGGCGTAGCTCGGGTCGGTGATGATCTCTTGATAGCCACTCAGCGCGGTGTTGAACACGAACTCACCCGAAGTGACGCCCTTCTCGGGGAGGTGGCCAGCGGCGTAACCCTCGAACGTCGCTCCGTCACTGAGGACCAGTTGGGCGGGTGGGCGGCTCACACGAGTGCTCCGTTGTTTACAACCAATTCACCCTTGGCGATTAAGACGCACACCCTGCCAAGCATCGCGCGTCCGTCGTAGGGGCAATTCGTGGCCCGGCTCTTAAGTGCATCGCGACGAGCCGTCCATCGCACGTTGGGATCAAAGACCACCACGTTCGCGTCCTCGCCAGCGAGCATGGCGCCGCCGTGGGCGCCATGGCGCAGACGCGCGTCACGGGCGCGAAGCTGCGCAACGCGCGCCGGACCTCGACTGAGCAGTGAAAAGAACGTCAGGGGGCTCGCCGATTCCGCGCCCAGCGCTTCATAGGTCAACGCCGCCGCGTGCTCAAGGCCCAACATTCCCGGCGGCGCCTCGTCAAAGGGGAGATCTTTCATCTCGGGCGCGTGCGGGGCGTGATCGGTAGCCACGGCGTCGACGTGACCGGCAACCAGCGCGGCACGAAGTGCCGCTACCTCTTCGGCGCCTCGAAGCGGCGGGTGAACCTTAAAGATCGGATCGAAGGTCGTCATCGAGTCCTCGTCCAACGTGAAGTGGTGGGGCGCCACTTCGCAGGTAACGGGCAGACCTTCGAGACGCGCAGCGCTCACCAGAGCGATCGAACGCGCTGTTGAAAGGTGCATGAAGTGCATAGGGCAGCCCGTCAATCGAACGAGTTCGATGTCGCGTAGCACCATCAGCTCTTCAGCGAGCATTGGTCGGCCGACGAGGCCGAGGCGACTACTGACCACACCTTCGTTCATTGTCCCTCCCCCGGCCAACTGCTCGTCCTCGCAGTGCTGCGCCAGGCGTACTCCGAGGGGCTTGGCGTAGACGAGCGCTCGTCGCATCAACGAGGGATCCTGCACACCCACGCCATCGTCGGTGAAGAGCCGCACTCCGAGCGCGGCCATCTCGGCCATGGGCGCGAGCAACGCGCCTCGTCGACCCTGGGTGATGGCCCCCGCGACGGCGACGTCGATCGGCGTGCGCGCGCCGCGGTCCAAGACGTACGAGACCAGCGCCGGGTTGTCCAACGCGGGCTCGGTATTGGGCATCGCCACGACGGCGCTGAAGCCACCCAGTGCGCCAGCTTGGGCGCCGGATTCGATGGTCTCGGCTTCTTCGTGACCGGGTTCTCGAAGATGCGTGTGCACGTCAACGAGGCCCGGACCCACCCAGCAGCCTTCCACATCAATCTCGGTGGACCCCTTGGGTGCCTGCACGTGCGGCGCAACCTCACGAATGAGACCGTCTTCAATCCAGACGTCTCGCACGGCACTGGAAGTCTCGCCTACGACCAGTCCTTGACGAAGCACAAAGGTACTCACGGCGCATCCCCTTTAGTTCCCGCCACGCTCAAATAGAGCACGGCCATTCGAACGGGCACACCGTTGGCGACCTGACGTTCGATCACCGCGGCATCCAGATCGGCAACCCTCGAGTCAATCTCCACGCCGCGGTTCATCGGCCCGGGGTGCATGATGAGCGTGTCGGGTCGAAGCCTCTTGGCTCGCTCAAAAGTCAGACCGTAGGTCGTGGTGAACTCCCGCAGCGTCGGGACAAACGATCCCGACCCCCGCTCGCGCTGCAAGCGCAAAAGACCCACGACGTCGGCCCACGCCAACGCATCGTCGAAGTCAGTGGCCAAGGTGACGGGCCAACTCTCAAGTTCATCGGGAAGGAGAGTTCCAGGTGCGGCCACGCGTACTTCAGCTCCCAGGGCCACGTACGCCGCGACGTCACTTCGCGCCACGCGACTGTGGCGAACGTCCCCGACGATCAAAATCTTCAGTCCGTCGAACAGCGCGGCGCCCGACTCTCGTCCCGTGGTCCCCGAGCGCTCCGCGAGAATCTGGCGAATCGTGAAGGCGTCGAGCAGGCCCTGAGTAGGGTGCTGGTGTTGTCCATCGCCGCCGTTGATGACCCGTACGTGAGGTACGTAACGACTCACTTGGAGGGCCGCACCGCTGGACTGGTGACGCATGACCACGGCGTCGATACCCAGCGCGTCGATCGTCGCGATGGTGTCGCGAAGCGATTCGCCCTTTTTCACACTGCTCGACGCGATGGCCAGTGACAGCACGTCCGCGCTCAATCGCTTGGCCGCGGTCTCAAAGCTGAGGCGCGTGCGAGTCGACTCTTCGAAGAAGAGAGAAGCCACAACACGTCCCTTTAGCGCCGGGACCTTCTTGATCGTGCGTTGATTGACCTCAACAAACGATTCGGCGGTGTCGAGTATCTCGACAATCGCCTCGCGCGATAGATCATTGAGCGAGATCAGACTCTCGCCACGCAGTGATTGGATCATGGCGCGGACCTCGTGCCAATCCAAACACCGTCGAGCGTGGCGACGATGGCTTCGTCCAGGGACGTGGGAAGGTTCTTACCCACGAAGTCGGGTCGGATTGGCAGTTCGCGATGCCCTCGATCCACCATCACCGCGAGCTGAACCGCACGGGGACGGCCCCAGTCGGTCAGTGCGTTGAGCGCCGCGCGAATGGTTCGACCGGTGAAGAGAACGTCGTCGACCAAGACCACCGTCCTATTCGTGAGGTCGTGTTCGATCGACGTGGTCGACGTCTGAGGTACCGGGTTGAGTGAGAGATCGTCACGGTAAAACGAGACGTCCAACAGACCTAAGGACGTCGGCTCGCCGGCCACCTCGCTCAGCACCGTCGAGAGCCTCCGAGCGAAAGGCTCTCCGCCGGTCTGCAGGCCGATCAGAGTCAGATTTGACACCAGGCGATTACGCTCGACGATTTCGTGGGCCATCCGTTTGAGCGCTCGAGCCACGTCGTCCGATGAGAGTAGCTGGCTCTTTGCAAAAAACGTCAGGCCGCGTTCGCGCGCCTGACGTTCGTCATCGGTACCCATGTCACTCCTGTCGTACGAACCTCACGGGGTCTGCTTCACGACAATCTTCGATTCACTCTAGCAAAAGCGCGCTCCGCTGACGAACTAGGGCTCCGAGGTCTCTTCCATCGTGTCGCTAGATGGCGCGGTGGGCTGGCGCGTAGGGCGAAATGACGCCAAGGTCAGTGCCGACGTGCGCCCGGTAAGTCGATCAATCACGTTCGAGAACGAGCCCTCTTCCGAGATCGCTCGACGAAGAATCACGATGAGTGCCGGCAGTGCCCAGAAGTCACCACAGACCCAAAGAATGGCGGCGCCAATCTGTTGATCAGCGAACGGTGACATGCTCACGCCTGGGACGTGGGAGTACGTGGCGTACCAACTTACCGTGGTCAAAATACTCATGGATATGGCGAGCAGTGTCATGACGACATTGGTCGCAATGATCGAACTAGCCTGCCACACTGCTCCTCGCGCGGGCTTCATCGGATACGAGTCGATAATTTGAAGCCAGAACAGCACACCCGTCACCAAGAAACTGCCGTGCATCGCCCATACGTGCACCGAGGAATTTCGCTCCGCGAGGTCAAACAGCGCGGGAATGTGCCAGAGCACCATAGTTGCGTTGAACGAGATCACCGCAAACCAGGGCGATCGAACAAACCGCCAGCAGGCACGGAAACCTCGAGCCTTGTCGCTCAAGTAGAAGAAGCGGCCGACTCTGCGCCGTGCCGCGACCGGAAAGGCGAACATCAGTGGTATCCAGGGCGCTCCTGCGACAATCAGAATCGGCGCGGCGAACATTAGAAGAAGGTGTTCGATCATGTGTACGAAGAAGTAGTTCGACGACCAGTAATCGACCGGGGAGTCAATCGCTATTAACAGCACGACCAGTCCGGAGTAGAAGACGAGCGAATGTTTTCTTCGCTTTCGAGTGCGCGCGGGCAGTGAATGCTCACGAAGGCGACCAAGTCCCAATTCATTCGCGATGACCGTGATGACTACAATCACGACAAACGGGTCAAAGGACCAGTGTTGAGCGATGTACTTCACCTGGCGACTCCTCCCCTCAATTTTTTACGCGATGACGTCAAGGTACCGTATTGGCGTAAGCGAGGAACCCCATGGGAGTACTCGCTGGCTAATCGGAACACCGAGTCGGATCGGGGTCGCGACGAAGTCTCGCGGCATCTTGATCCTCCGCGCGTTGCGTCGCCTCAAGCTCTCGCTGGTGATCTTGCCAAGCGGCGAGCATGCCCTCGTACTCCGGCGCGATGGCGGGACGCCCAGGCCGTCGTCGCTTGCTCTCGAGTCCGGGATGCAGAAGTTTCCACCACATGTAGACCGCGAAAATTCCTAGCAGCGGCCATTCAAATACGTACGCCCAACTGAGACCGTTGCCCCGCTCCGCTCGCCCAAGTTCGAACCAAAAGGCTCCCGCGCACAACGCCAAGCCCAAAAGCAGGGTGAGGTGGGTCTTGTAGGCAGCCGCTCCGGTTAAGCGCGACACGGTCTCAGATCTCAATTCAGCGTCATTGGCATCTTCAGCCCCGTTCACGAGGTCACTCTACCTCGGACGAAACGACGAATCACGCGACGTCGATGAACGAACATGGACTCCGGGATTGTGAAGCGTGGTCGTGGGAATCCATCAGTTTCTCTTTGGCGGCGAGCTCATTGGAATACGAAAGTTATAGTAAAAATAACTAAGAGTGATCGGCAATTAGATGGCTGATACGAATGGCGAGCGTTCTGATGTCTCCGGTGAACTCACCGAAGAGCAAAGAACTTCAATTTTCAGGGCCGCCAACACGAAGGCGGATCGAAGCGCGGCGTTTCGAACGGGCCGAGTGCCCGTACCACCAAGGTTCATTCTTTGGACTGTCGCCATTTTGTTGGCTATCGGCCTCGCGGGCGAAATCATTGATCACTACTTCGGCAGCTTCGGCGGCAACGTGACCGCCACGTCGCTAGTGTCACCCGATCTTCACGTATCGACCACAACCACTCCTTCCAAGGGAGATGGTCTCGTCGCTCTCGAGGGGTACATGGGCCTTAAATTGATCGGATCCGCGAAGGCCGGCACGTTCTCGCTGACAAATCAGGCGACTCAGCCGTGGAGCCTCGCCTCGCAAAAGGGCAAAGTAGTGGTCTTGACCTTCTATAACTCGATCTGCAACGACATCTGCCCGGTTCTGGGCGCCGAGATCAGAGAGGCGCACCAACTACTCGGTCTCCAAAGTTCCAAGGTGGTGTTCGCCATCGTCAATACCGATCCCAATCAACTCTCCGCTTCGCCCCAAAGTGAGGCGTTGCTTGAACCTGGGCTTTCGAAGGTCAACTCCGTGTCCTTTCTTACCGGAAACCTCACGAACTTGGACCGCGTCTGGACAATGTACGGCGTCAAGGTCGACGTCGGATCCAGGGCCAATGAAGTCACGCACAACAATGTGCTGTACTTCATCGGACCTGATGGACAGTTGGACGCGTACGCCATGCCGTTCGCGACGGAAAGCAACTCCGGACGATTCTCGCTGAACGATTCGAGTATTCATCACTACGCTCAAGCGATTGCGGAGACGGCAGTTAGTCTGATGCCGTGAGCGATGACCTCTCGGGCTTCGAAGAGATTCCCTTCGATCCGGCCTCGATGGCGACATCGTCGCTGGGCATGGCCAAGGCCGTTTGGTACAAGCGACCGTGGTTTCTCGTCACCGTCGCGATCCTTCTCATCGTGGCGATTTCGGTCATCACCGATCTCCCTCACCCGTTAACCAAGGCGCAGGACGCCGCTTCTCAGGACGCCACCTTGAGAACGATCAATAACGACCTCAAGCCGTGCGCGTTCGCGGTCAACGAGTCCTTCGATTTTTACAATCGAAACGTACAAGGGAAGTTGACAAAGGCAGACTTGGGTCAGGTTCCTTCGCTGCTCACCGGTGATCAGACGGCTTGCTCGTTCGCGAGCCAACCGGTGTACGACTTGACCAACAATATTCAAGTGCTTGACACCACCGCCGGTAAACACATTGACCGGATGTTAAGTGTCGTTCAGAGGTGGATGACGAACAACGCCCTGGCCTCCATTGAGGACATTCAATACCTCTTTTCCCATCCCGGCGACAGTGCGAAGCTTCACGACCTAACTCTTCAGCAGACTCGCCTCGCCGCCAATCGCCAGTTGGCAAATAGCGACGTCTCCGACGCCGAAGCAGTGCTGGGGATCACACTGGTCAGCGTGAAACTGCCGGTGTTGCCTCATTTGATTGGCACCTGAACGACCCCTGACGAGCCCGCGAACCACACGCTCTAGGGATTCGTACCAAAGAATCCTCTCGTCCGATGTTGGCGAACGAGTTGGTAGAGCTCGTCGTCCGGATCGTCCTCGGACTGGAGCCAACGAATCAAGTTTGAAAACACCACCGGCATGAAGGCGACTGCTGACGTAAACCACAAGATTGCCGCCGAGATCTGCTGATCCGCTGACTGGGAGAGGCCGCGGCCCGCCTCGTGGTGAATCGCCGGATACCACGAGTTGTGCGACATGGCCATCAAGTACGCCGTCACCCACACGGCCCACATGGCCGTCGCCGACATGCCGATTCGAAACGGCCGGGTCGTTCGTGGACGAAAGGGCGCGGACTCAATCAAATCCAGCCATAGCAAGACGCCCGCGCCCACGAGCGCCAGTGACTCGATCACTTCAAGCCACGGGTGGCGTACCAGGGCGTTGACCACCGGCGACGATCGCCAGAGGATCGTCTGGGCGACGAAGACCAGCACGAGGACAATCGCGCGTCGATGACCGAGTTCATTCAGTCTTCTCGACGCGATTCGATCAACGGGTCGCAAGGGTGCGGTCGAGAGAAGCCTTCCGTCGCTATCAAACTGAAGTGGCCGTTTCGACGCCAAGCCCAGCCATCTCCACGGGCCGCCGGCGACCACCATGGCGGGAACGGCGACGGCGAAAAGTCCAAATTGGATGGCTTGAGCGAATTCGTAACGAGTAGACCAGGTGACGAACGGAGGTACCAGCGCGAGCACCCACGCAGTCAGGGCGACCACGACGGAAACGGCCCTTAAGCGGTGACCGCGATGGTGAAGAAAACCTTGGCGAGGCTCTTCCGTCACTCCGAATGATGGTGCTGGAAGAATCCCCAGAGGACAACACCAATAAATACACCCAACAGCACGACAAGGGTCTGGACCTGAGGACCAATGTATATATCGACACCTTGCATTATGACCACCTAGTTCTTAACGATCGACGTGCAGTCTGGCAACTTACTGTACGGCCTTCTAAAACAAAACATCTCACAGCAGATAAAACATTGCGAACAACAGCGTGCTCGCCAACGCGAGGAAACCCCAGAAGTAGGCCATGGACGCAACGTTGGCCCGAAAGGACTGCGCGGAGGGATGCATCGAGAGTTCTGGCTTCACGCCCCCGAGTTCCTTACGCAGGCGCAACGAACGCGCCAGCGTGGTCTCCAGCCAATAGGTTCCGGCGATAATCGTGGCGATGTTGAGAACGGTGAAACCGATGAACGTTGACGCGTAGCCGCTCGAACCCGGATAGAACGGCACCGCCGTGTAGTCCCACAGCTGTAAAAAGAGCGCAGCCAGGCCGGCGCACACGCCGATCCAGCCGGCCAATTGGAAGTCGGTGACGGCGCCTCGTCGAAGACGCCGCTGCCCGTACACTGCCATCAGCGCCGTCAACAGCATCAACGAATAGATGGACCAACCAAAACTGGTCGGCGCCGTGACGTGATCCGGCCGCCATAGCAAACCGTTATTGCTCGAGCGCAGGTAGAAGTAGCTGAAGGCCAAGGACGCGAACAAAAACGTGTACATACCAATGAAGAGACGCCCCCCACTCCAAATCGAGCCGATATGGGCGCGCAGTTCAAACTCACGCTCCTCGGGAGTATCGCTCATGCCCTTTGAGTTTCTGATCGCGTCGCTCATGCCCTTACTCTCCACTCGCCACTACGCCGAGCCGTCGCCGGACGTGGTGGAACCACTGCTGGTATGGACGAAATCATCATCACCGAAGTCCGCCAGCGCCGGAGCGCCTGCTTCGCTGTAGTGATACGGGTCGGTCATAATGACCGGAATTCGATCGAAGTTATGGGGCGGGATGGGCGTCGCCGTCTGCCACTCCAGGCCGAGTGACTCCCAGGGATTGGCCGGTGACTTCTTCGGATTGATGAACTGGGACCACATGAGATTTGCGAAGAAGATGAGGAAGGAGGCACCCAGCAAGAACGCACTGATCGAGGAGAAGTCATTGAGCGTCTGAAGGTTCTTGGCGTAGGTGAAGACTCGACGGGGTTGGCCGAGCAGACCGATAATGAACATCGGAAAGAAGGTCAGGTTGAAGAAGACGAACATGGTCCAAAAATGCCAGAGACCCAGTCTCTTGTTCATCACTCGCCCAGTCATCTTGGGCAGCCAGAAGTAGAGTCCGGCCATGAACGCAAAGATCAGCCCGCCCATGATCGTGTAGTGAAAGTGTGAGAGCACGAAGAAGCCGCCGTGCACCGTGACGTTGACGGGAACGTCCGACAGGAAGACTCCCGACACTCCCCCGATGAGGAAGTTGAAGTACACCGCCATGCAGAACAGCATCGGCACTTCAAATCTGATTTTTGCTCGATAGAGCGTTCCCATGCCGACCAAGAAAATGAAGCCAGTGGGGATTGAAATCAGCTCGGTGGTGAGCATGAACAGCGGGCGCATGTCGGGGTCGATACCACTTTGGAACAGATGGTGCTGCCAAACGAAGAATGACAGCAGGGCCACGCCAATCATGCCCGCGGCGGCGATGCGATACGCGAAGAGCGGCTTTCGACAAAAGACTGGAATAATCTCACCCACGATGCCAAAACCCGGCAGCGCCATGATGTACACCTCGGGGTGACCGAAGAACCAGAACAGGTTCTGCCACAGGTACGAGCTGCCTCCGTGTTCGGTGACGTAAAAGGCGGTCTGGACCGTCTTGTCGAGCAGACCGAAGAGACCTCCCGCGACCAGTACGGGTGTCGCGAGCGTGAGCAGGGCCGCCGTGGCCAAAATCGACCACACGAAGACGGGCACGCGGCTCCAGGTCATGCCCGGGGCGCGATAGTTGATAATGGTCGCCGCGAGATTGAATCCGGCTGCCATCATGCCGAGCCCGATGACGAAGAAACCGAAGAGATACGAAACCATCCCCGGCCCGGCTTGGGTCTGCAGCGGCGCGTAGCCGGTCCATCCGGTGGGGAAACCGCCAAAAGGCAGCGCCGAAAAGATGACCATGTAACCGGCGAGAAAGACCCAGAGGCTGAAAGCTTCGATGCGCGGGAACGCCATGCGTCGAGCGCCAATCATCAAGGGGACGAAGTAGTTTCCGAGCGGCCCGATTACTACCGATGAGGCCATCATCATCATGATGGTTCCGTGTTCACTGACGATTTTGATATAGGTGTCGGCGCTAAAGACGTGAGTCGTCGGATTGAGCAGCTCGGTTCGAATTGCCATGGCGAGCAGTCCGCCCGTAAAGAGAAAGAGCAGCACGCCTAGGACGTACTGCAGTCCCACCACCTTGTGGTCAAGATTGAATCGGAAATACTTACTCCAACCCGTCAGTTCGACGTCGTCTTTCGCTTCACGACCGACCAGTTTGGCTAGTGGATAGTTCAACGCGCCGATTCCCGCGAGCCAACCGACCACCATGAAGATCAGCGCCATGAGATCGGCAATGGAGTTCTGACCCGTGTTGGTCACCACGGGATACCCGCTCGAGATGTAGTTGCCTAGCCAGTGTCCCAAGAGATAGCCGAGGAACCCCGCCACGATGGCGGTGCCGACGTGTTGACTGAGCCACCCGCCGCCCCTTCGGCGCGACACCGCATTCGACGCCGGCGGCACGAAGCTCTCCTTCTCAACTTCGTGCGGCCGTTCAGCGCTCAGTGTCATCGCGCAATCTCCGTTTCTTGCCTAGTCAGTGCCCGGTCAGATGTCACGCGGTCCTCCATCATGAACCGGGCTGCTTCGATCCGTAGACCTCGTCTGAGCTGTACGGCGTCAACTTTCCGTCTGGGTAGTAACCGCCCGCGGCACCATTGGCGTCGGGCACGTACGTCCACGCGAAGATGGGCAGATCCTCCGTGTTCGTCGCGTTCGCGGCTTCGGTCTGGGTCGCCCACGTCATAAAGGCCGTTTGGCTGACCACTTTGCCGTAGTTGAACATGGCGCCGTGCCAAATACCGCAGAGTTCACTGCAGCGGACCACGAAGCTACCTAACTGTTCAGTCTTCGTAAATGCCACGTTGTTCTCTTCGGGGTTGGCGTCCGCCTTAACCTCGAGCTGATAGGCCCAAAAGCTATGGATCACGTCGAGCGACGTGACGTTGAATTCGATATTCGTGTTATCGGGCAAAATCAGCTGGGACGACTCGAAGCCCCCGAAGGTCGGATAGCGGTACGTCCACTTCCACTGTTGCCCAATGACCTGCACCGGTAGGACGGCGTTCGTGTTCGGTGCCCACGTTCCGGTACCTGCCAGGGCCGCCGTCTCGGCTTTGACTGATCCCGAGGGCGACCACAGCGGATTGGGTACCTCGCCACCGCCCGAGCCCTTGCCCGTGATGACACTGACCGTGCCAAAGGCGGCGAGGAGCAACACCACGACCGAGGTGATCACTATCCAAGAGACTTCGGCTCGCTTGTTGCCCGCCGCCGTGGGCCCACCCACGGGCTCGGGTACACCGGCTCGCTTTGATCTCCACGTGAACACCGAGTACAGCATGAACTCCCAGATGCCGATCAACACGGGCAGCGCGACCACAAAGAGCACGTTGAAGTCGAACTGGTCCGCCCTGGCGGTTGAGGTCATGCGCCCGGGCGGTACGTGAGGGCCGACGAGGAACCAGTAGAGCAGATCCAAAACGACCGAAAGAACGAGCCAGATGATCGTGATGCGACGGAAATGAGAGTCGGTGTCGGTGGAGTTCTCTTCGGCCATTCTCAGCTCACCACTTCCAGTTCGCCACCCATGTAGCCCTGCGTTGACATCGCTCCGCCATTGCCAAACAGATAGCCCAACGCGCACGGCACGAAGCACTGCCAGTTGTAGGTGCCGGGCCCCGGCGTTTTAAAGCTGAAGGTCTCGGTGTTGTGTGGGAACGCGGACGGCAGACACGGCGCCATACCGCAGATGTTGTTGCCGCCCACGCCAACCAACGGGACGATCAAGTTGAGCGCTGGAATGGCGAAGGTGTGGCCGACTCCCGTGCCGGTGTTCGAGTCGTAGGTAGTGAAGTCCTTGCCGTTCAATGTGGCGTCATCGCCGATCGTGCCTTCGACCTGACCCCACTGCTGATTGCGCAGCGGGCTTCCGCTGTCGTATTGGTACACCGTCATATCAACGACCGTGTTAGCTGGTAACTCCCACGACGTTTCGTGGACGTACTTGCCCGTGTGCGGATCTTTGGTTAAGTAGGAAACCCACGTCGGGTGGGCACCGTAGCCGATCGAGCCCACCGTTTCCACCGTGAGGTTGACCGGCTGGCCCGCCGCTTGTGTATGGGTGAAGTTGACAAGTCCACCCGATACGCCTGGTGTGATCAAGGTGGCCACACCCCACACCACCAGTCCGACCGCAACTAAAAAAAGCCCGAGGACTCCCGCGAGCCTGCCCCCCATTGACATAGTTCACCCCTTTCGACAAGGCGTGGCTATTGCAACGTCAAAGCAAGACTAGAGAGCGGCGTCACTAATGTAAAGGCTTGTGGGCCAAAACAAGAAGAAAACTGTCTGGACTCATTTGGGCCTAGTTTTGGCTGAAACAATCTGTATTTCCGGCTTTACCATCGAGTTTCTTCGGGCCCGCTCTGGAAATACGCTCTCGTGGGCGTACGTGTTCGAGTGGCCCCTGTTCGCTGCGTATGCGCTCTACATGTGGCACAAGTTGCTAAAAGATGAGAGCGAAGATCCTTTTCGAGTCGAGAAGTTACCCCCCGAAGGCAGCGACCAGGCTCTAGCGAGCTACAACGACTATCTGCGGTCGGTTCATGAGCGCGCTCCCGACGCGACGGGTGCTCGCTCGAGAGAGACTCGCTGACTCCGCCTCGATCGACCTGATGAGGGGTTTCAACGGCCAGAGAGAACGAATCCAACCCCACGCCACATGCCCACGCCAGTGGCAGGTGGCGAATGCCCCGTGCGTTCAGTGCACGTTGACAGAAGCCAAGAGACTGCGTAACTCTGAGACCGCCGACGCCTGGCCCGACGAACTCGACAACGGGTCATCGGGGATGATCCAGCGCAGCGATCCCTTGGCGTTGATGATGAACATGAAGTCCGAGTGAATGCTCATCTTGTCCGTGCGCGTCATTGACACGCCGATGCCGTACTTGTTCCAGACCTTTCGAACGTCTGACAGTTTGCCCGTCACGTAGTAAAAATTCTTGACGTTCGTGAGACCTCGGGTCGCAATGAAGTTGCGGAGATCAGACAGCTTCTCGTGATAGGGATCGGCCGCCACGGCCACGATGTCGAGTTGGGCGTTAGCGGAGAGCTGGGCACGAACGTGCTCGAGTTGTTGAGCGAGCAACGGGCAGTCGGTCCAGCACCGAGGATCGAGAAAGGTCAACAGCGTGACCCGACCTGGATGTTCACCTAATGAATATGTCTTGTTGAACTGATCGGTCAAGGTAAAGGTTGGCGCCTGGCCCGTCGTCGCCGAGGCCGGCCCGTTTTGCGCTTCGTAGAGGGTCGTCTCGGCACTGGCGAACGTGGCGCCGGCCATCGTCACAGCTGAAAAGAGGATCATCGCCGACGAGAAGGTGGCCACGACGGCGCCGGCGCTGCTCGTAATCTCTCGAGGGAATCGACGTTCTCGTGGTCCGAGCCCACGCAGTTTCGAGGACGCGCAACCAGCAAGAACAGCCACGGGAATGAGTGAGTTCACGTCGGTCGCCAGGCCGCCAAAGAGTGCGGTGTCCTCGGTCACGAACCAGAAGAAGACGCAGCCGACGACGAGCGTCCACACCGGCCAACTCCAACGTCGCTCCACCGACATCCACAGACCTCCCGCGCACACCAAGAGCCACATGATGACCACGAGATTGAACCCACCGCCCATTGACGCCGACAGTGAGCCGACGTGACGAGCCGCCCAGGCCAACCAATGCGGCTGAGCGATGCCGGTCATGAAGGTGGTCATCGCCGTGAGGGCATTGGAGTTGCCGCCGTGCCAGAACTCGTTGGACGGTAAGGACTGCAAGAGAGCCGCGAATACTAAGACGACACTTAAGAAACGAAGGGTGACGGTCGAAAAGAACCGACGAAACGTGTCGGGCTTGACGAACAGCCACGCCCCGGCCACGACGTAAAAGAGTGTGGCCCCGGGCCAGCCAAAGAGAAACGACGCGCCGGAGATGAAGATGCCACCCGCGCCGTTGCCGATAAGCCAGATGAGGGCCGCCCACACCGCCGAAACTCCCCCGACTATTCGACCGGTGCGACCATTCGAGACCAGCAAAATGAGTCCGATGCCGATCTGTAACCACGCCACCCCCACCGCCAAGGTAATGGGATGGCTATTCCATAGGTAGATCCCGTGCTCCATGAGCGCGTGCAGCCACGAGGGCGTGTTCACGGTCGTGGGGGCCACCACGTTGTTTGCCAGTCCCAAGGGCATCGAGGCCTGGAACTGCAGGATCCCGTCAATCAACCAAATCGCGCCAAAGGCCCATCGAAGATACGTGCGGGCCCGAGGTTCGTCGAGTCCCTCTTCCGAGAGATTGAAGCGCAAGATGACTCGGGTCAAGGCGACCACGAGCATCAGTACTACCGCGAGACCGGTCAGCCACAAAACGCCCGTGACAAAAAGCGAGTGACGGAACATCGACACAATGAGCGAATTAGTCAAATCGATTGACTTGGGACTCATGCCCGGCACGACGCGTCCCCCTTACGAGATGTTTTCACTCACTGTAGGTGCTCAACACACGAGGCGAGAACGCCGTTGACGAACGATGCCGACTCCGCGGTGGAATACACCTTGGCCAGTTCGACCGCTTCGTCCAGCACGACCGCGGTGGGCGGAGGATCGTCCAAGATCAACTCGGCGAGCGCCAAGGTCATGATCAATCGATCGACGACGGCGAGTCGATCGAGGGTCCATTCGTGCGAGGACTCTTGGATCAGTTCGTCGATGCGAGCTCGATTCTCCTCTGCGGAGGTCAAGATCAAGACCGTGTAGGGATCAGGCGTGAGCGGCAGCTCCCCGACGATCAGCGTCAGCGCGCGGCTCTTCATGTTCGCTTCGTAGGCGAGTTCGAGTGCGCGCTCGCGAGCGCGGTGACGACGTCGACCGAGTTCGCTCAACTTACGCTCGGGTCATGTACTCACCGGTTCGGGTGTCGACTTTGATGGCCTCGCCCGGTCCGACAAAAAGTGGCACTTGGACCACGAAACCCGTTTCGAGCGTGGCCGACTTGCGCGCGCCCGACACGCGGTCGCCCTGCACGCCCGGCTCGGTCTCGGCAATCGTAAGTTCCACCGACGCCGGCAGTTCCACCCCGATGATCTCCTCGTCGTAGGAGATCAGCATGGCCTTGCCGGTCTCTTTCAAGAAGTTCGTGGCGTCGCCCAGACTCTTGGACGAGACCGGCACCTGATCGAAGTTGATCTGGTCCATGAAGATGTAGTCGTCGCCGTCGCGATAGAGGTACTGGGTGTCACGTTTGTCGATGATGGCCTGCTCGAGGCGCTCGTCGGCGCGATAGGTGCGCTCAATCACGGCGCCGGAGCGCGCGTTACGCAGCTTGGTGCGAACGAAGGCGCCCCCTTTTCCGGGCTTGACGTGTTGAAACTCCAACACGGTAAAGAGTCCGCCGTCAATCTTGAGGGTGATGCCGTTTTTAAGGTCCGAGGTAGAGATGGCGGCCATGGGCCAATGTGCCTTTCGCGATTCGTGCGCAGCCCAGTCTAGGCAACGCCCCACGTCGCTCGAACTACGGACCTTCGAGCAGACGGCGAACCGCGTCGAACGCTAGGTCGTAGCTGAGCGCGCCAAAGCCCGCGATGGTGCCGTTGACGACCGCCGCGATCGTACTCACGTGACGAAACGGCTCGCGCGCGGCGGGATTCGATAGGTGCACCTCAATCTTGACGCCCTCGAATGCGTCCAGCGCGTCGGCGAGAGCCCACGACGAGTGCGTGAGCGCCCCGGCGTTCACCACAATGGCCGCGCTGCGCTCGCGCGCGTCGCGCACCGCCTCGATCAAGTCACCCTCAAAATTGGACTGGAGGTGGCGCACGCTATAGCCCGCGGCACTCGCCAGCGCGTCGAAACGCTCGACGTGCTGGGCCAAGGTCGACGTGCCGTAGATCTCGGGACTGCGCGTACCGAGTTGGTCGAGGTTGGGACCCGACAACAATAGAATTTCGCCGCTCATGGTTCTCCTTGGAATCGGTCTAGTACGTCGCGCACGATCGTGGGGTCGACTCCCGCCACCACCGCAAACCCATCGGGCCCCGCCAGCACGAAACTCAGATCGTGATGGGCCTTCTTGTCGTGACCCATGGCATCAATGATCGCACCGGTGTCCACGTACGACGGCAGACGTCGCACGAGCTTGAAGTGATCCAAAACGGCGTCGTGACTGACGATCTCACTCGCCTCTACCCGGTCGAGTTCGTGCGCCAATCGCACCGCGAAGGCGAGACCAATGGCGACGGCCTCGCCGTGGCGCAACTCATCTGGACCTCGCCGCAGCGCGAGTTTTTCAAGGGCGTGCGCGAGGGTATGACCGTAATTCAACAGTGATCTCGATCCCTCATCACGCTCGTCGCCCGAGACGAGGGCGACCTTGAGGCCGACCGACACCTCGACCAGAGTGGCCAACGAGGCCGTTGAAAGGGACTTCTCATCACGTCCTTCTAAGAGCCAACACTTGGCGATCTCACCCAAACCGCTCACGCGGTCTCGCTCGGGCAGCGTCGAGAGCACACTCTGGTCACAGAGCACGCCGAGGGGCTGATGGAACGCGCCGACCAGATTCTTGCCCGCCGCGAGATTGACACCGGTCTTGCCGCCGATGGCNNCCGCGTCCACTTGGCCGAGTAGCGAAGTGGGGATCTGCACGAGAGCGACGCCACGAAGGTAGGTCGCCGCCACGAAGCCCGCGAGGTCGGTAATCGCGCCGCCGCCCACGCCCACGATGACGTCGTCACGCGACAGTTGTAGACCCGCTACCCGCTCGAGCAAGTCCTCGGCTGACGCCCACGTCTTGGCCACTTCACCTTCGGGCACGCAGAGCACGTGCTGTTCGCGCCCACTTTCAATGTCGAACCACGACTGTGCCAAGAGTGTCGNNGCGCGGTGCGCGGCTCGCTAAGAGCGCCCCCAGCAGATGACGAGCGCCCTCATCCACGACCACGTCATAACTGCGCGGGCCGAGTTCGACCGTGGCAATCACGGCGACACGCGCTCAATCTCTTGGAGTACGCGCCCAAGCACCTCGTCCGCCGTACCTGAAGCGTCCACGCGCAGACGAGCACTCGAGCGGTACCACGCCTCTCGTTGCGTTCGCATTACCCCAAGTGCGTGACGATGATCGTCACCCAACAGCGGGCGGTCGCCCTCCCGCACGCGAGATAACAACGTCTCGTCGTCACAGTCGAGCCACAACGTGACTTCGCGCTCGAGCAGTTCTCGGGCCGCTCTCGTGGTGACGACGCCCGCTCCTGTCGCGACCACCGCGTCACTTTCGAGCGCACGGCGTAGCGCCTCGATCTCTCGTTGGCGAAACGCCGCTTCTCCTTGTTCGCGAAGATAGCGGGCCGTCGACATTCCCGTACTCTCGGCGATCACGTCGTCGGTGTCCAAGGCATCACAACCCCAGTGTGCGGCCAACGCGCTCGCCAGCGTGGTCTTGCCGACGCCCGGTAGACCGACCAGAACGAGACGGGCCACGATTAGTCAGGTCGCGCGGCCGAAGCCGTTGATCCCAGGTGGGCCACGTACGCGTCGTGATTCCTGGTGAACTCTTCCACCGTGTCGCCACCGAACTTGCGCAGGGCTTCGTTGGCGAGCACGAGCGCCACCATGGCTTCACTCACGACACCCAGCGCCGGCACGGCCGTCACGTCCGTTCGTTCCTTGAACGAGACCGCCGACTCACCCGAGGCGACGTCGACCGTTTCGAGCACCGGACGATTCAGCGTCGCCAGTGGCTTCATGGCGACCTTGACGATGATGGGCGCGCCCGAGGACATTCCCCCTTCGAGTCCGCCAGCGTGATCACTGCGGCGAATGTAGCCTCCACCACGGGTGAAACTCGGATCGATGGCGATGGCGTCATGGGACACGCTGCCCCGTTGGCTGGCCTGGGCGAAGCCGTCACCTATCTCTACGGCCTTGACCGCTTGAATGCTCATCAACGCCCCGGCCAGCAGACCGTCCAACTTTCGATCCCAATGGACGTAGCTGCCCAGCCCCACCGGCACGCCGTAGGCGATGACCTCGACGATCCCGCCGAGTGAATCGCCCTCCTTCGCCGCGGCTTTGATCTCCGCGATCATCGCGACCTCGCTCGGGGCNNCGAACCTCGCTCTCGTCGACCTGGTGCAGATCACTCGGAGAGGGTCGAGTGTCTTCGGGCGTCGCGGCCGCGCCAATTCGAATGACGTGACTGACCACCTCGACACCGATGGTCGCGAGCAGCGCTTTCGCAAAATGGCCCGCCGCGACCCGCGCCACGGTCTCACGCGCGCTGGCTCGCTCCAAGACGTCACGCGCGTCGTCAAAGGCGTACTTTTGCATGCCCACCAGATCCGCGTGGCCGGGCCGGGGTTTGGTCAGTTTCTTACTCGGCGTGCCCGGGGCGGGCGACATCTCGTCTTCCCACTTGGGCCACTCGGTGT
>PKWA01000009.1:1680-3090 GCA_003131665.1 Acidimicrobiaceae bacterium | reverse complement strand
AACCCCAAGACCGGCACCGTCACCACTGACGTCACCAAGGCCGTGACTGAGTTCAAGGGTGGGCGAGTGGAGTACCGCACCGACAAGATCGGTAACGTACAGCTTCGCGTCGGCAAGGTCAGTTTCACTCGCGACGACCTGGTGCGAAACGTGCAGGCCGTCATCGACGAGATCGTCCGGGTCAAGCCCGCGAGTGCCAAGGGCCGTTATCTCACGAGCATCACGGTCTCTTCGACGATGGGGCCGGGCGTGAAGATCGATCCGACGCGCGTACACGACGACGACGAGGTGTTGACCCCGGCGTAGCCGCCGTTTTGACGGGGCCCCGGTTTCGTCACTACGCTGAGTACCCGCACGAAGTCGGTGCCACAGATTTATAAAGAACGCCGAAGACATCCGGTGCACGAAGGTGCGTAATGGACGAAGGTCCGCCTGACGAGGAGTTCGAGTTTCCTGGTGGAGCTCGTTCGCTTGGATGTCCGAGGCCCGTTACCGGGCGGCATCCGGTGAAGGAGACAGCATGAACAAAGTTCGCACCGCCAAGGTCGCTACCGTCGACGAACTCAAGGCCAAGCTCGACGCCACCTCCACCGCCGTGGTCACGGAGTATCGGGGGATGACCGTGGCCGAGATCTCCTCGCTGCGTCGTCAACTGCGCACGCTCGACGCCGATTTCAAAGTCTTTAAGAACACGCTCGTTCGCCGCGCCATCGCCGGCACGTCGGTGGAGCTGTTGAACGAGTTGCTTGAAGGCCCCACCGCCATCGCCTTCGTCAACGGCGACGTCTCGGCCGTGGCCAAGGCGCTGCGCGATTTTTCCCGAGCGACACCGACGTTGGTCGTCAAAGGTGGCGTGCTCGACGGCAAAGCCCTCTCCGGTCGAGACCTCGCGGCACTGGCCGATCTGCCATCGCGTGACGCGCTGCTCGCGCGACTCCTCGGACTGTTGTCCTCGCCACTCGCCACGATGGCCGGTCTCTTAAAGGCCGTCCCCCAAAACTTCGCCTACGGCCTCGCGGCCTTGATCGACTCCAAGGGTGGCGTGGTTGTCGCCCCGGTGCCGATTGAGGTGGCAGAGACCGCCGAGACTCCGGCCGGGGTCGAGGAAGCTGCACCTGCAGCGAGCGACGACACCGCGACAGTTGTCGCGGAGGTCGCGGCTGNNGCTGAGCCCCCCGTGGCCGAGGCCGATTCCGATACTCCCGCGGCGTCCGAGGACGCCGCGGGCGAACCGGCCGATGAACCGACAACGAAGTAAGAAGAGAAAGGAATTACCATGGCTGCAACCTTGACCAAGGCGCAGATTCTTAGCGGCATCGCGGATCTCTCCGTCATTGAACTGAGCGAACTGCTCAAAGAGTTTGAGGAGAAGTTCGGCGTGACGGCCGCGGCCCCGGTGGCCGCAGCGGC
>PKWA01000009.1:0-1614 GCA_003131665.1 Acidimicrobiaceae bacterium | reverse complement strand
GGGACTTCCTTCTTTGGCTCGAAATGACTTGACCTGGGCCGCGAACGTGCCTAGGGTGAGCGCAACCGATTTGAGCGGCCGCGTTTCTCCTTTGGGGAGCGCCAGTTGCGCATTCTCCGGCGGAACCACTAGAGTTGTTAGACCGTGTTCCTGCCCTCGACTTCGTCATCTCTTGACGCCGTTTTGTGCCTGGACCCGGCGCGTACCTGTAGCCACCCACTCACACGGAGGATAGACCGTTGACGTCTCGGTCCACTAGCCCGGAGCGCTTTAACTTCTCGGCCTTGGGTGAAGCACACCCGCTGCCCAACCTGCTCGAAATTCAGCGCGACAGTTTCGACCTGTTCATGAAGCAGGGTCTGCGCGAGGCCTTCGAGGCGATCTCGCCCATCACCGACTTCACCGGACGACTCTCGTTGGAGCTCGAGTTCGATCCCGATGACCTGGACCTTAAGAGTCCACCCAAGTTCACCGTGGAAGAGTGCCGTCAACGCGCCACCACGTACTCCCAACCGATCTTCGTGCGCGCGCGCTTCTTGAACTCTGAGACCGGCGAGATCAAAGAGCANNTCAACGGCACCGAGCGTGTCGTGGTCTCTCAGCTCGTGCGTTCGCCCGGCGTGCTCTTTCAGCCGGGCAAGGACGAGAAGGTCGCCTTCGAAGGCACCATCCACCCGAGTCGCGGTGAGTGGCTGCAAGTCGATCTCGAGGAGAAGAAGAACAAGTCCGCCAACGCGGGCGCGCGTATCGCGCGAAAGCGCCGGATCTCGATTTTTACCCTGTTGCGCGCTCTCGACACCTCGATGGACGAGAAGTTCTTCGAGAAGTTCGTCGCGCACTTCGACTTCTTAGAAGACCAGTTCCATCTGGACTGGAAGAAGGCGCACCTCGAAATCTCCAAGCACATGGAGAAGTTCAATATCGAAGACACGCCCGAGGGTTTCCTTCGCGCGTCCCAAGAGACGGCCTGGCTCGAGATCTATCGTCGCGCACGTCCCGGCGAAGTCCAGACCGTCGAAGCGGCCCGTCAGTACTTCGAAGGTGCCTTCTTCTCCGAGAAGCGCTACGACTTGAGTCGCGTCGGACGCTACAAACTCGACCGCAAGCTCGGCAGCGAAGTCGCGAAGAACGTCGAACTCTTCGGCGACGTGCTCGAACTGCCCAGCACGTCGTTGCACGTGCTCGCGAAGGCCGAAGTCTTGGCGACGGCGACGTACCTGTTGAACCTGGCGAGGGACCGTACGGCCAAAGAGACCACGTATCACATTGACGACCAGGACCACTTCGCCAACCGGCGAATTCGCAGCGTCGGCGAACTGATCCAAAACGCGTTGCGCACCGGTCTGTCGCGCATGGAGCGCGTCGTGCGCGAGCGAATGAACACTCAAGACGTGGAGGCGATCGCGCCCCAGACCTTGATCAATATCCGCCCCGTGATGTCGGCGATCAAAGAGTTCTTCGCCACCTCACAGCTCAGTCAGTTCATGGACCAGAACAATCCGCTTTCGGGTCTGACCCACAAGCGCCGGCTTTCGGCGCTGGGACCGGGCGGACTGTCGCGCGAGCGCGCTGGACTGGAAGTTCGCGACGTGCACTCCTCGCACTACGGACGCA
>PKWA01000137.1 GCA_003131665.1 Acidimicrobiaceae bacterium | reverse complement strand
ATCAATGCCAATGGCATCGACCGGGCATTTGCCGTCCAGGCCGGATCGAGTCTCTCGATCTCTGGTGTGACGATCGAACACGGCGCGCAACCGGATACCTCGCCGAGCGACAATTCGACCGTATCTGGCTACGGCGGCGCGATCTACAACGACGGCANNTACGCCGACTCCGATGCCACGTCGACCTCGATCACGAACTCGACCATCACGGGCAGCACGACGGGCGGCGATGGGGGAGGCGCGTTCTACATCGACGAGGGAGACCTGATGCTGAGCGGCGACACGATCACGCACAGCAGCGCCAACGACGACGGCGGCGCCATTTACGAAGACGGCACCGGGGCACTCACGATCAGCGGGACCACCATCTCAGGAAGCGTCGCTGATGGCTCCGGCGGCGCGATCTATGACTATGGGTCGGGCGCGCTCAACATCACCAGCAGCTCCATCAACGACAGCATCACTGACGAGAGCGACGGCGGGGCGATCTATAGCGACGACTACGCCGCTATCACGATCAGCGGCTCGACCGTCTCAAACAACAGCACCGGTGACGGTGACGGTGCCGCCATCTACGACGACTCCGGGCCGCTCACGGTAACCAACTCCACGTTCGCCAGCGACAGCGCCGGTTACAGCGCCGGCGGTGCGATTTACATGAGTGGTGAGGATCTGACGGTCACCGGCTCGACGTTCACCGATGGTGACGGTTGGGGAGGTGGCGCGATCTACGTCGACGGTTCGTCCGCGACAGCGGTGCAGTCGATCACGTCGAGCACCTTCTCGGGCAACCAGGCCACCGACGATGAGGGCGGCGCCATTTACGACGACTACGGCGACCTACAGGTCTCGTCGAGCACCTTCACCAACAACGACTCTTCGTACTACGGCGGTGCCCTCTACTACGAGAGCGGTGACGGCCTGGCCCTCACCAACGACACCTTCGACGGCAACCAAACGGTCGACGGCGGAGGAATGTACTTCGATACCTATGCCAGTAGTACCGGCGCGATCGTGCTCTTGAATGACACGATCGCAAACAACGCCGCCTACTTCGGCGGCGGGATCGCCTACCCCGACGAGGCGGACACCATCGAGAACACAATCGTCGCCGATAACTCTGGCGGCGTCACGAGCGGCGGCGGCGGCGACTGCTACGACAGCTCCACCACGGACAACGCCGGCTCAGCCGATGTCGGTGGCAACATCGACGGTGATAGCACCTGCTTTATAAGCACGGTTATCTACGACCTTGTCGGAGTTAATCCTCTGCTCGCGCCACTCGCGCTCAATGTCGCGTCAGGTATTGAGACCGACGCCCTAATTGCGAAGAGTCCGGCGATCGGTAATGGGGTGACTTCACCGCTCGCCTGCCCCGCAATGGATCAAGTGGGCCATCTACGAAGCTCGTCGTGTGACAGTGGTGCATACCAAACTGAGCCTGCCGCGTCGGGGGGATCATCGAATTCCTCGACGGGTCCCACCAATGCTCCGGCTCCAACGAGCGCCACCGTACCAGCGTCGACATTTGGCACGCCGACGTCGGGGACCGTGTCGAGCACGACCTCGTCGACGGTCTTGGAGACTTCCGATGGAGCGAGTGAGACCGTCACGGTGCCGGCGGGCGCGCTGCCCAGTGGCACCACGGTGAGTGTGTATCCCGTAACGAACACGGCGCCCCTGGTGGCGGCTGTTCCGACCGGTTCGTCCTACGTGCTCTCCTTTGCCGTTACCTGGGCATCTCCCGACGGCACGTCGCCGGTAGCCACCGCGCCGATCACGATGACGATCAACGACCCCAGCATCGTGGCCGGAGACACGATTTACGAGCTGACGTCGGCCGGTCTCGTAGCAGTGGGCACGGCCACTACGAACGGAACCGTCACCATCACGTTTTCGAGTGACCCGACGTTCCTTGTCACCCACAGTGCTCTGATCGCCCAGGCCACACTCGGCGTCACCACGATTTCGGGCACGGTCGGTTCCGCGCTTACTCTTGGCACGAGCGGTGGATCCGGAAGTGGCGCGGTAAGTTTCAGTGTCGCCAATGGCTCGGCGACCGGTTGCACGATTGCTGGTGGTTCCCTCACCGTCGCGAGTGCGGGCACGTGCCTTGTCACCGCCTCCAAGGCCGCGGACTCTACGTACCTCGGAACGAGTTCCTCGGCCACGACGGTGACGTTTGCGCCCAAGGTGATTCCCGCGCATGCAGCCACGCCGCACGCCTTCAGGGTAAGCGGTTCTGCCCACGTTGGTAGGACCGTGACGCTGACGGTCGTGGGTTCCGGTTTTTACGGAACGCCGCGTATTACGAGCAACGAGACTGGAACAACGGCGATCGTTTCGCGCGACAGCGGCAAGTTGCTCACCGTCCGAGTAACGGTGAGAGCCGGAACCCCAAAGGGTAAGAAGACCTTCACTATCCGCCTAGCCGACGGTAAATCGTGCAAGGTGGGCTACGTAGTCAAGTAGTCCTGGCCCACTAATGGTTACAGCACCGGCCCCCCTCATTCGAGGGGGGCCGGTGCTAAGTCGGTTTGAACTCCAATACTGTCCGGGCGAGCGCCGAGGTACTCGCGCCCCAAAATAGCTTCACAGGTTCAAGTTCCGGGCAGCCCACTCTTATTGGGAATGCCAGATAGCGTTGCCTACTTTGGCGGACACCGTCAGCGAGCAGTTGTCTTTCTACTCGATCGTGGCCTCACCGCCGTCGCTCTCAAAGGGCAGGTCCTCGGCGAACCAGGCCAACATGCCCCCCGTTAAATTCGCCACCTCAAAACCGTTTTCCTGCAGGAAGTTCGCGGCGCGTAACGATCGTCCGCCCGAACGACACGTGCAAATGATGAGGCGATCGTGGGGCAGTTCCTCCACGTGGTCGGGCAGTTGCGCCAGGGGAATGAGTGAGGCCATCGGCGCGTGGCCGTCCTCCCACTCGCTCTCTTCGCGTACGTCAAGCAGGATGGCGTCGCCGTCGAGGAGTTCAATCGCCTCGTGGGGGTTGACTTCGTTCACTGACATTGTGATGGTCGGCTCGCTCCTGGGGCTTACGTATTTTGTCCCGTCGAATTTGAATCTACTCCTAGACTTTGCGCCATGGGCAACGACGCCACGACGA
>PKWA01000121.1:220-16730 GCA_003131665.1 Acidimicrobiaceae bacterium | reverse complement strand
GCTGGCAGTCCCAACGGGATTTGAACCCGTGTCTCCACCTTGAGAGGGTGATGTCCTAGGCCACTAGACGATGGGACCATGAAGAAGGGAACATCGCCACTCCCTCATTCGCTCGGGGGCAAGGACTCGAACCCTGAATAACTGGACCAGAACCAGTTGTGTTGCCAATTACACCACCCCCGAAGGGCTGGGCAATCTTATCGGAGGCCCTCATTACGTGCCAGACGGTACGTGGATACTCGTCGCCTTCGTTGTCCACGAACTTAATCGTCCGTAGCCAACAATCCGCCCGACGCCGACCTCGAGCGTCTCCTTTAAGTAGTAGCGCCAGAGCTCGTGCTTGATGGTCGGTGAGTTGCGCACCGGCGACGGGTACGGGGTGAGTCCCTGGGCCGACGCGATGGCCATGGCCCGGTACTCGTGGAAGGGATCGGTGACGGTTATCACCGTCTTTAGATGATGGGCCTTCAACAACGGCACCACACTCGCCACGTTTTGCCAAGTGTCCGAACCGGAACCTTGCAAGATGTGCGACGCCGGCACGCCGTGGTGCTCGAGGTAGGTCGCCGACACGCCGGCCTCGGTGTACACGTCGCCCGGCCGACGGCCCCCGGTCACGGCGATCCACGGCGCGCGACCCGCGCGGTACAACGTGAGCGCCTGATTGAGCCGCGCCGTCAACTCCGGCGAGGGTGTGCCGTTGTCTTCGGTGGTGCCGTAGACGAGGATCGCCTGCGCGCTGGCCGTGGAGTGCTCGTGTCCCCGCTGCCAGATCTGCACGAAGGTGACGCCAAAGTAGAGAACGACCAGCGTCATCAGCGCACTCAGTATTCGAAGGAGGAGCTTGATCGGACCAAAGATCACGCGCACCTCGCCGCGGCGGCGCGAAGTCGTTGCACGGTCCTTTTTCTTCCGAGCAGTTCGAGCGATTCAAAGAGCGGCGGACCGACCAGCGTGCCGGTCACCGCGCAGCGAATGGGCGCTTGGGCCTTGCGCAACGCGAGGCCGAGTCCCTCGCCGATCTCGACGGTCGAGGTGTGCAGGCTCGGCGCGTCCCACGTCGTGAGAAGTTCAAAGCGACGAATGGCTTCGCCCAAGATCGTCGGGCCCGTGGGGTCGCTCAAAATGACCTTGGCGAAACTGGCTTCGTCTAGGGGCGCGTCGTCGAGAAAGAAGAACGCGACCATCGAGGGAATCTCGCCCAACGTCGCGACGCGCTCTTGGACGAGCGGAGCGACGCGCGCAAAGAGCGACGCGTCGAACTGATCCTCTCGCCACGACGGGACGAGGTCGCTCGGACGCCAGTCACTTCGCCACGGACAAACCCACGGTGCGCTCGAGCGAACGAAATCGCCGGGAGAAAGTGCTCGCACGTACTCGCCGTTCATGTGGGTCAGTTTCTTCACGTCGAAAAAGGCCGGCGAGTGCGAGACGTCCTCGAGGCGAAACTGCTCGATGATGGCGCCAAGCGGCACGATCTCTTGATCCCCGCGCGGACTCCAGCCCAAGAGCGCCAGGTAGTTCACGAAGGCGCTGGCCAGATAGCCCTGGTCCCGGTAGGACTCGGTGGCGACGGGGTCTCGGCGTTTGGAGAGTTTCTTTCGCTGTTCATTGACGAGTAGGGGCAAGTGCGCATAAAGGGCCAGGGCCACCTCATCGCTCGTCGCGCGGTTCAGCGCCTCCCACAACATCATCTGCTTGGGGGCGTTGGCGAGGTGCTCTTCGCCACGGATGACGTGCGTTATTCGGTCGTGTCGATCGTCGGTGACATTGGCCAGCGCGTAGAGCACGTCGCCCGAGGATTTGACGACGACGAAGTCCTCGATCAGAGCGTTAGCGAACTCGACGTCGCCTCGAACGAGATCGTGCACGATGGTGACGCCCTCGCGCGGCGTGCGAAAGCGCAACGCCGTCGTGGGACCGCGCTCCACTCCTCGATCACGACAAAAACCGTCGTAGCCCGGAGGCGCCCCGGGGGCCTTGCGGGCTTCCAAGGCCGCGCTCGAGCAGTCGCAGTAGTAGAGGTAGCCGCTTCGTCGAAGCAGTTGCGCGGCGTTGTCGTAGGCGGCGGCGTTGTCGCTTTGGCGAAACGGCCCTTCGTCAAGATCGAGTCCGAGCCAGGCCATCGCCGAAAAAATGCCCTCAACCCACTCTTCGCGGTTGCGCTCGGCGTCGGTGTCTTCGATGCGCAAGATGAACACACCCTCGGGGTCCTGGCGCGCGACAAGCCAGTTAAAGAGCGCGGTGCGGGCCGAGCCCACGTGAAAAAAACCGGTCGGGGAGGGCGCGAATCGGACCCGCGGTCCGCTCATGAACTACTCCTCAATCGAGATGGCGCCGTTCGGACAGCCCTGCACGGCCTGACGCAACCGCTCGTCGAACTCGGGACCGGGATTCTCATCGATGACGTAGAGAAAGCCGTCGTCTCGAACTTCGAAGACTTCCGGCGCGATACCCATACAGACCGCGTTCGAGGTGCAGAGATCGAAATCTACGTTTACCTTCACGGACCCTCCTTTTCACTCATCGTAGTTGAGGGCGTCGCCGCGGCTAGGAGGAAAAGGTGTCGGGTGCCTATGCTCAGATGGACAAAGGACGGTAATGGACAAGCGCGCACTGGGTTCACTACAGGTGTCAACGGTCGGCCTGGGCTGTAATAACTTTGGCGCCCGGCTCGATCAAGACGGCGCGACCCGCGTCGTTAACGCGGCCCTCGACGCCGGCGTGAACTTCTTTGACACCGCCGACATCTACGGCGCCACCCAGTCCGAACAGTTCTTGGGTATTGCCTTGGGGCCCAGACGGTCCGAGGTCGTGATCGCGACGAAGTTCGGCATGCCTATCGACGATCAGCGCTTCGGCGCAAGTCCTCAGTACGTGCGAAAGGCCTGTGAGGATTCGCTCGCTCGGATCAACACCGACTACCTCGACCTCTATCAGTTGCACTACCCCGACGACACGGTGCCGATCGCTGACACCTTGGGTGCCCTGCACGAACTGATCAACGAGGGCAAAGTGCGAGAGATCGGCTGCTCGAACTTCACGGTCGAGCAACTTCGGGAAGCCAAGACGGCCGCGGGCGACGGCCCTTCGTTTGTCTCGGTGCAAAACCAGTTTTCGCTGCTCGAACGCAGTCCCGAGCGCGACGGCGTGCTCGAGGCCTGTGACGAACTCGAGATGAGTTTCTTGCCCTTCTACCCACTGGCCAACGGTCTTCTCACCGGCAAGTTCCGTCCCGGTGAGCCGATTCTCGAAGGCACGCGGCTCGCCAAGATGTCGCCCGAACGAAGTGTGCACTGGTTGAGCGAGGAGTTCCAACAACAAGTGACGGCACTACTCAACTACGCCGAGAGCTCTGACGTGCCGATGCTCACCCTGGCCTTCTCGTGGCTATTGAGTCACCCTCGAGTGACGTCGGTCATCGCCGGGGCCTCCAGCGCTGAGCAGATCCGCGCCAACGTGGCGGCGACGACGGAGTTGAGCAACGCGCAACGAAATGAGTTGGATCGACTGACGGCCTAAGGCCGCTCTAAGACGCCTTGACGACCGCGACCAGCTTGGTCAACGTGTCCTTGGCGTCACCGAAGACGAGAATCGTTTTGGGGTTGTAGAGCAGTTCGTTGTCGATCCCGGCGAAACCCGGGCGCATCGAACGCTTCATGAACACCACGTTTTCGGCTAAGTCGGCGTGGATGATCGGCATGCCGTAGATCGGGGATCCGGGCTCGGCGGCGGCCGGGTTCACGGTGTCGTTCGCGCCCACCACCAGCGCCACGTCGGCGGTCTGGAGTTCGGAGTTCGCCTCGTCCATCTCGATCAGGTCCTCGTAGGGCACGTTCGCCTCGGCGAGCAAAACGTTCATGTGACCGGGCATGCGTCCGGCGACCGGGTGAATGGCGTAAAAGACTTTGATGCCCTTGGCTTCGAGCACCTCGGCCAGTTCACGCAACACGTGCTGGCCCTGGGCGACCGCGAGGCCGTAACCGGGGATGATGACGACTTTGCTGGCGTAACTGAGCAACACGCCCACATCCTCGGGCGTGCCCGAGCGAACGGTGCGCCCCTCGACGCCCCCGCCGGCGCTGGCCGTGATGTTCGAGCCAAAGGCCGAGAAGAGCACGTTGGAGAGACTTCGACCCATGGCCTTGCTCATGAGACGCGTGAGCAAGATACCCGACGCGCCGACCAAGATGCCGGCCACGATCAAGAGGTTCGATCCGAGCGTGAAGCCCGAGGCCGCCACCGCGAGACCGGTAAAGGCGTTAAGCAGTGAGATCAACACCGGCACGTCCGCGCCGCCGATGGGCAACACGAAGGCCACGCCCAAGATAAAGGCGACGCCGAGCAACGTCCAGAGCAGCACCGTGGAACCGCTCACCAAAATGGTGACGATCAGCGCGAGCGCGACCACGCCGATGAGGGCGTTGATGATCTGTTGGCCGGGGTAAGTGACCGGGCGCCCGGTCATCAACTCTTGGAGTTTCGCGAACGCAATGGCCGAACCGGCGAAAGAGACCGTGCCGATCAAGACGCCCAGCAGCACCTCTAAGACGACGTAAGTCGCGGGGTGGGTGGACTTGATGTGAATGAACTCGGTGATCGACACGAGCGACGCCGCGCCACCGCCCACGCCGTTAAAGATCGCCACCAGTTGGGGCATCGCGGTCATCTTCACGAAACGCGCCACCGGCACCGCGACGACGGTGCCAATGAACATGGCGAGCAGGATCAGGCCCACGTGGTGCAACGCGTGGCCGTCGACGAACTTAAAGAACGTGGCCACGACGGCGACCAGCATGCCAAAGGCCGCCAGCATGTTGCCCCGTCGGGCGTGCTTAGGACTCCCGAGCCCCTTGAGGGCCAAGACGAAGGTGGTCGCCGAAAAGAGATAGATAAGGTCAATCAGCGTCTCACGACTCATGGAGCGACCTCGTCAGATTTAGCCGGCGCCTTGGGCTTGCGGCCCTTGAACATCTCGAGCATGCGATCGGTGACGACAAAACCGCCCACGACGTTGAGCGTGGCCAGGATGCACGCGAGAAAGCCCAGCACCTCTTCGAGGTTGGTGTTGGCGGCGCCGAGAATCAGCATCGCGCCGACGAGGATGACCCCGTGGATCGCGTTCGAGCCGCTCATCAAGGGCGTGTGCAGAATGCTCGGCACCTTGGAGATGATCTCGGTTCCGACGAAGGCGCTCAGCACCAAAACGGTCGCGTACTGCAATAGAACGTTGGTCACGCAACGACCTCCTTCGCTACGGGCGTTATGGCGACACGGGTGACGCCCAGCGCCTCGGCGGTGGGCGCGTGATTGACCTCGCCACTGCGGGCGACGGTGACGCCGATGACGATCTCGTCGTTCCAATCGGGGTGCAACTCACCGTGGCTACCAAAGAGGGCGAACAGCTTGAGCACGTTGTTCGAGTACATGAAACTCGCGTGCGTACCCATCTCGGCCGGCGGATTCGCCAGACCCACCACGCGCACGCCGTGGTGTTCAATGACCTCGCCGACTTTGGTCAGCTCGCAGTTGCCCCCACCGTCCGCGGCCATGTCGATGATGAGCGTTCCGTCGGCCATCGCCTCGACCATTTCAGTCGTGACGAGGATGGGCGACTTGCGACCGGGCACCGCGGCGGTCGTGATGACGACGTCAGAGCCGGCGACCTCGCCCGTCAGCGCAGCTTGTTGTTGCGTTCGCTCCTCGTCGGTCAATTCTCGCGCGTACCCGCCCGCCGCGTCCGCGGTGAGAGCGAGCTGCACGAAGGTCGCGCCGGCCGACTCGGCCTCTTCTTTGGCGGCCGTGCGCACGTCGTAGGCGCGCACTTTGGCACCCAGGCGCTTGGCGGTGGAGATCGCCTGGAGGCCCGCGACACCCACGCCCATTACGAGCACCTTGGCCGGGCGAATCGTGCCCGCGGCGGTCGTCAAGAGCGGAAAGAAACGGTCGAGGCGTTCGGCCCCGGCCAGTGCCGCTCGATATCCCGACACCGTCGCCTGGGACGACAGCGCGTCCATGTACTGCGCTCTCGAGATTCGAGGCAACAGGTCGAAGGAGAGAATCGTGACCTTGCGATCGTTCAAGACTTTCACGACGTCAATCTGCAAGAGCGGTGAGAGGAACGAAAGGTGCAGCGAACCTTCCGCCACGCGCGACGCCTCGTCGAGGCTCGGAGCGTTGACGCGCAAGTTGACCTCACCCGAGGCCACGTCAACAATCGACGCGCCCGCACCGGAATAGCTTTCGTCACTGAAGTGCGCGAGGTGGCCGGCGCCGCGCTCGACCTCGACCTGCCAGCCGTCAGCGACCAGCGCCTTGACGGCATCGGGGGTCAGGGCGACGCGCGTCTCACCCGGGCGCGACTCTTTAAAGAGCGCAATTTTCATTACCTTGTTCTACCAGGCTCAAGTCAATGATTCGAAGGACTTAAGTCACCACTTTGGCAGAAGCGGATGATCGCGGCGCTGAGTTCGTGCGACGCTTCGAGGGGAATCCAATGTCCGTAACTCTCGAAGCGAACGTAGGTGAATCCCTTCGCGCAGTACGGCGCCGAATTCGTCATCTGCAACTCACCGAGTCCGTGATCGCCGCTCGACCACACTCCGAGCACTGGCACGGCAATGGGCGGCAAGGTCGGCGGATCGACGACGAAGGATTCGGGCGGTAGGTTTGCGCGGTACCACTTCAAATGCGCGCTCATCTGACCGTCTCGTTCGAGCTCGGCAATGACCTCGCCAGCGCGCGGATGTCCGGTCCAGTGGCGCAGCACCTCATAATCGTTCTTGCGCAAGAACGCCTCTCCGACCCCCTCGTGAAAGAAGAGCAACGTGTACCAACTCTTGATCTGCTGCTCGAGACCGGCCGAGCGAAACGAGGTCGGATGACCCACCGAGACCACGACCAGTCGCTCGAGGAGATCGGGCCGATACGCGGCGACGGCCCAAGCGAGCGCGGCGCCCCAGTCGTGGCCCACGAGGGTGACCTTCTCCGAGCCGAGCGCCTTGATGATCGACACGACATCCTCGACGAGGTGATGCATGGCGTAGTTGTCGACGTCGAGCGGCTTGTCGCTGCGCCCGCATCCGCGCAGGTCCGGCGCGGCTACCCGATAGCCCGCCGCGACGAGTTCGGGCGCCACGTCGGCCCACAGGGCTGAGGTGTCGGGCCATCCGTGCAAGAGCAGCACCGTCGGGCCCGTCCCGTCGACACGGACGTCCAAGTTCACTTCACCATTCACCACCGTCAGGGACTCCACGGGCCGACCGTACACCGACTAGAACATGTCCATGGAAACTTTTGTCACCAACGTCCCCTCACCGGTCGGCCCGTGGGGAGTAGAAGGAACGGCCGAGGCCATCACGGCCATCCATCTTCCCGACGACCGGCACCGCGCGTCAAAGGGCACCCCACCACCCGCNNCCACGACGCAACTCGAGGAGTACTTCAAGGGCACCCGACGAGACTTCGACGTGCCGCTCGCCGAGGTCGAGGCGACGGAGTTTCAACGTGACGTCTGGAACGCATTAGAGAACATTCCCTACGGACAGGTACGCACGTACGGCGAGGTCGCCCAGAGCGTCGATCACCCGAGGGCGTCTCGCGCCGTCGGTAATGCGAATCACGCGAACCCCTGGCCGGTCATCGTTCCCTGTCACCGCGTGGTCTCCACGACCGGCCTCGGCGGTTACGGCGGCGGCGACGAAGTCAAGCGCTATCTGCTTGATCTCGAAGGCGTCCACTTCTAGACGTCACGACGTGGCGTCAAGGGCACCTTTCGCACCGGTAACGATCCCAGTTCGTCGTCGTAGAAGTTAGTCATGAACAGACGGCGCGCCGCGCGCCGCGCTATCCACAGCAACACCAGCGCCGAGGGCACTTCCACGAAGAGCGACACCAACACGCTCTCGAGGAAGTCACCGTGCCCGGCGGTCGTGACGTCAAACCACGCGTCGAGCAACAGCAGCGTCGCGGAGGCGACGGCGAAGAGAATGAGCACCGCCCTTCGACGCCACGCGGCCCAGGCTGCCCCGAGCAACATCAAGATCTCCGCCACGTCGAGCCCCACCCAGGCCAGATCCCAGTGATGCGCGACGTAGTGGCGCGGCAGTCGCCACCCGAGGTAGATCGTCCAAAGAATCTCCGCGAAGGCTCCGACAACCAGGGCGGTCAGCAATCGGTCGCGCGTCGTGCGCAGCGCGAATCGACGGGCCACGAGACTATTGCGTGACGGCGACCGGTGTTTTGAGCGCCTCGAACATCGCGCGCGTGCCCGTAGCGAGGGCGTCGCGCTCGGCGTCACTCAGCACGTCAAAGCACTTCTCCATCGCGGCGTCGGTCAGCTCCTCGGCGTGGCGTTTCTTGTTCTCGAGCTCTTCGCTCATCTTTGGCGCATCCTCTTCTTTGTAACCGTGCATCGTAAAGACGCTCGGATCCTGGAGGTAGCACGCGTCCACAGAGTCGAGTCCGGCCTCATTAATGGCGTGGATGTGCACGCCGCCGCGCAGTTCGCGAAGCAAGATGGTGCCGAGATAGGCCGCGTGCACCGGATTCGCGGGAGCCGGGAACTTCTTGTAACCGTCCACCAGCGGGCTCTCACCGAGGGGCGACGCGTCAGCGACCTTGCGCGCGGCACTGGCGAATTTGGCGAGCACCGCGACGTCGATGCCCCCGAAGGTCCGATCGGCGAAGGCGTAGGCCGCCTGCACGTAGTCGGCGGCAATGGCGACGGGGTCGGCCTTGGTCTTCGCCTTCGTCCAAAGAAAATCGATCGTCGGACGATTGAAGAAGGTGAAGGCCTCCACCACCGCGTCGGTGTCGACGTCACCCAACGTGCCGGCCCGTCCGAGCCCGTAGAACTCGAAGATGTTGAGCCCGTGCTCCTTGCCCCGTTCGCCGGTCAGCGGATCGAAATAAAAACTCATGCCGAGGGTCTGAATGGGATCGGCGGTCAGCGTGGAGAGTTCGTCGGCGTTCATAACACTGACTCTAGGTCCGCAAGTCGCCAGCGCTCCAATGGGCCCCAATTGCCGGAAGGCTAATTGCTTATTGCAAATACAGGTTGCCGTTAGCACTTTCGACGATATTGAGCTTGGTTAGTCCGTGGGGCGCCGGACCTACGATGACCTGGCCGTTGGCGACTTGGAACTGCGAGCCGTGACAGGGACACACCATGATCTTGCTCGTGGTCGAGTAGAGGACCGTGCAGCCGGCGTGCGGACAGACCGCGTCGTAGCCAACGAACTCACCGGTGACGGTGTGGATCACGATCCCGGGGTCACCGTTCGAGGGAATGTTGAAACTCGCGGCTTGGTTCACCGGCACCTCGCTCGCGGCACCGAGCAACGTACCTTGGGTGGCGGGCGCGGTCGTGCTGGTCGTGGTGGGCGCTGTCGTGGGGGTTGGTTTCGTAGTCGTTGTCTTTGTCGTGGGCGTCGTCGTTCCAGTCGGTTTCGTGGTCGTTGTCTTCGTGGTGGGCCTCGTCGTTCGAGTCGGCGTCGTGGTCGGTGTGGTCGTGGCACTGGCGACCGGGGTGAGTTGCTTGGTCTGATCTTTCGGCGCGGGCGCCCCATTCACCAACCTTCCGACGGCGGCGTCGGCGCCGCCCACGAGTAACACCGCCGCCCCGACCGCGACGGCGGCCGCGCCACCTAGCACCATGGTTCGCCGGTCCACCGAGCCGATCACGACGGGCGTCGCGATGGGCGCCTTCTCACCGAGCAACACCGGACAAAAGCCCGCGTCACAGGCCAGTCCAGAGCGCGCCTTGCACTTGCCGCGCGAATAGTTTCCACAGAGGCGTTGCACGGTCGCGAAGGGAATCGGCACGAGTTCGGGCGAGGGCTCACCCTTTTCTTGTGCGACACGGCCCGCGATCACGCCGTCGAGGGAGAGTCGAGTACCGCCGCCCGCGACGATGAAGGGCATCCACGCGAAGAAGAAGACGATGTCCGCGCCGGTGAAGTACGGCGACGTGTGATAACTCACCGTCAAAAAGAGGCTGAGTGACAACAGCAGTCCCCCGATGGCCGCGATGCGCGTCCAGAGACCTAACAACGTCCCGATCCCCACCGCGAGTTCACCCAAGGCGATCAACAGTCCCACGATCGTGGCGCCCTTTTCTAAGTGGCTGAGAAGAAAGTGAATGGGACTGGTGTGGGCGGCGTCGACCAACTGAGAGTGGATGGAAATCGGACTCTTGGAGTTGAAGAAGTTGGGATTGGCTAGTTTTTGCAGTCCGGCGTAAATGAACGTCGCGCCGAGAAAGAGTCGCAGCGGCACCAGCGCCCACTCGGCCAGCGCCCAGGCGCGTACCGGGGTGCGAGAGGACCGCTGACGCGGTGAGCGGGCGTGGCGAGCGACACTTTGAGGAGTTGGCACCCCTCCATCGTGGCACAGAGAATTCATCAACTCTCTGGCATGAGGTCACTCTTAGTCAAGATTTATCCACCACAATGGAGAAGTGCTGAGCGCCACGATTGTTTCGTATTTCACCGACCAGATTCAACATCTCTCAGGTGGGCTCGTCTACGGATTAGTGGCGTTACTCGTCTTTGGCGAGGCGGCACTCTTCATCGGTTTCGTGCTGCCCGGCGAGACCGCGGTCATCGTCGCGGGCGTGGTGGCGAGCCAGGGCCGTGTGAACGTCGTGGTGTTGTGCGCACTGGTCGTCATCGCGGCGGTCGTGGGCGACTCCGTGGGCTACGAAGTCGGGCGCCGTTACGGCGAGCGACTCATTGAGCTTCGCGTCCTCCAACGTCGACGAGTCGCCCTAGAACGGGCCCTTGAAGGGCTCCGTCGTCGCGGAGCAACCTACGTGTTCATCGGACGATTCACTGCGTTCCTGCGCGCGGTCATGCCCGGCTTAGCGGGCATGAGTCGCCTTCGCTATCGCCGTTTTCTCGTGGCCAACGCCGGCGGCGCGCTGATCTGGGGCGTCGGCTTTACCTTGCTCGGCTACTTCGCGGGTAGCGCCCTTAGTTCCATCTATAAGTACTCGGGCTGGGCCACCAGCGCGTTGTTGCTCTTGATGATTGCGTTCTTCATCACGTTTCACTTCGTCAGAAAACGTCGCGACAGGATCTCCCTCGCGACGTCGACGCGTGACGAGCCCCCCGGCGACCTAGCGCAACGCGCTCAGTAACTCGTCGGGGGCGCCGACGCTCCACACGTTGGCGTGTTGGATGAGTAGACCTTGGGCCACGGCCGTCGGACCGCTGCCGCGCAGCAGTGATCGCACGTAGAGTTCCTCGACGTCAAGTGAGTTTCGAGCGTCAACGAGCTGCTCGGGTGCGACGTCGAGACCCATCGCCGCGCTGGACTTCACCAGTCGGGGTCCGACCAACGCGTCGGCGCCAAGGGCCGCGAGCAGCCCATCGATCTGGGCTTGGGCGAACGCCGCGTCGTGGTGCGCACCGCGTCGCCACGGCGGGGCACTGGCGTGAAGGTAGCCAGACGTGACGAGTTCGCGGGGCTGGGTGAAGGCCACGACCCCCGAGAGTTCCCCCGCGAACGTCGAGACCATTCGTCGGGCGTGATCGAGCACGTGGGGCACGACCCAGGGCAAGAGCCACGCCTCTTGACCGAGCCACGACGGCCACACGGCGTCGACCAACGCGAGCGTGACCGCCAAGTCGAGCGAACGCGCGTAGGCGATGACCTCGCCGTAACGCTCGAGAGCGCGCTGGTCCACTTCACCCGGACGCGGTTCGACGCGGGCCCACTCGACCGTCAGTCGAATCCCGTCGAAACCGAGACCCGGAACGAAGTCGAGCACCTTTTCGTAGTTGCGCCAGAGATCGTCGCTGACGCCCGGTCCCGCGTGACGTCCGAGCGCGATCGTGGGCACGTAACAGGTCATGGGACCGCCGGGCTGGTCGTAGCCTCCCTCGACGGCGTAGCCCTCCAGAGTCACGAACAGTCGAGGTCGCACAGTCACCAGTCAAGTTTCGCACGCACGCAGTGGAGCGACGTCAACTAGCGTTTCGAGCGGTGCCCGTCAGGGCCGTACGAAGGAGAGCCCATGGCCGACGAAATCCTGCGGGAACGACGTGGACACGTTGAACTACTCACGATCAATCGCCCCGAAGCGCGCAACGCGATCAATCTCGCGACAGCTCGGGCGCTGAGTGACGCACTCGACGAGTGCGAGAGCGACGACGACGTGTGGGTCGTGGTGCTCACTGGCGCGGGCGACAAGGCCTTCTCTGCGGGCATGGACCTTAAGGCGTTCGCCGCAGGCGAATTCCCCATCACTGACAAGGGCTTTGGGGGTCTTACCAAGCGCAACTTTCCCAAGCCGTTGATTGCGGCGGCCAACGGTTCGGCCCTGGCCGGTGGCTTTGAAATGGTGCTCAGTTGCGACATGGTCGTAGCCGCGAGTCACGCGCTCTTTGGCATTCCCGAAGCGACGCGCGGACTGATCGCCGGCGCTGGCGGACTGATTCGACTGCCCAAGCGCGTGCCCTTGGCCGTCGCGTACGAGATGGCGTTAACGGGTGAACCCATTGATGCCGAGCGTGCCTACGCGCTCGGTTTGGTCAATCGTGTGGTGCACGGTGACGAGTTGCTCGACGTCGCGATCGCGCTCGCCGAACGCATTGCGAAGAACGCACCGCTGGCCGTGCGCGCGTCCAAGGACGTCATGCGCCGATCAAGAGAACTCTCTGAAGACGAAGGGTGGTCCGTCAATGACGAGTCCTTCGCGATGATCGGGCGAAGCGCCGACGCGATGGAAGGGGCGGTGGCGTTCGCGGAGAAGCGCGAGCCGAACTGGAAAAGTAAGTAGCGCCGCGGCTCGTTGCCCTGACGCACTAATGCAGGTGATAGACGAGCGCTGACGTCACCGCCGCGGAGACGACCACGACGGGAAAGGGCGCCTTGGCAAACAACAAGGCCAGCGCCACGGCCAGTCCCGCAAGACGGTGATCGATCACGATCCGGGTCTTGAGCACCAGTCCCTCGGCGACCACCAACGCACTCAACAACGAAATCGGCACGAGTGCGTTCACGCGCTGTAGCCGTGGATGTGCGAGCCAGCCTTCGGGAATGTAGTAGCCGAGCAGCTTGATCGAAAAACAGAACACGCTCGTCGAGCCGAGCACGACCCAGGACGTCGTCGTACTCATCGTTCGCGCCAGCCAAAGATGACGGCGACGAGCACGCTCGCAATGATGGGCACGCCCGCGGGCAACCAGGGTGTCACGAGCATGGCGAAGGCCATCGACGTTGCCGCCACGATGCGCAGGTACGTGGTCGTCAGTCGCGGCCAGAGCAATCCGAGGAACGCGGCCGGCACCGCGGCGTCAAGTCCCCACGACGCCGGATTACCGAGCGCTTTGGCGCCGAGCGCGCCGAGCAGCGTGAAGATATTCCAAAAGAGAAAAACCCCCGAACCGGTAATCCAAAAGCCGTAGCGCATGGCGCGAGTGCCGCGCGGCGTCTGGGCGAGCGCCACGCCCGTTGATTCATCGATGGTGAGGTGCGCGGCCGCGACGCGGCGAAAGCCCTTGACGCGCACCAACGGCGCCATCTGTAGTCCATAGAGCGCGTTACGGGTGCCCAGCATCGTGGCCGCGGCGACCGCGCTCACGGCACCCCCGCCCGCCGCCATGACCCCCACCGCCGCGAACTGACTGGCCCCGGTGAAGGTGAGCAGCGAGAACAGACAGGTCTGCAGCACCGAAAAGCCCGCGGCAATACCGGCCGCGCCAAAGGCGACACCGTACGCTCCTACCGTCAGCGCCACGCTCAGTGCGTCGCGAAACGTGTCGCGGGGCAACGTCGTCACGGCTTCATTCTTGCCGAGCCTGATGAGAGCGTTCAAACGCGCATACCGGCCCCGCTCGAGGCGCAGTACTCTTAGTCCTACGCGCTTCAGAGGGGAAGACCATGTTCTTTGGTGAAATTTTTGGACCGGATCTCTTGATTGTGGTCATTGTGGTTGCCGTACTCATCTTTGGCGGCGCCGCCATCCCCAAGTTCGCGAAGAACTTAGGCTCCGCGAAGAGCCAGTTCGAAAAGGGCTTAAAGGAAGGCAAGGAGTCCGGGACCACCAAGGCCGCCGACGCCTCCGACACGAAAGCACCCGAGACCGACAAGTAGTCCTCGATGGACATTGTTGAACGCGCCGAGCGCCTCTGGCGCGGCGAGGACCCTGACCACAAGTCCAATCCCCTGGGCGCCATCGGTCACGTAGAAGAGATCACTGACGGCGTGGTTTTTCTGCCGTCCTTTGGCAACTGCACGGCCTTTGACACCGACGACGGACTCGTGATGGTCGACACTGGCTCGATCTTCACCGCGGCCAAGGTGCACGAGGAGATTCGCTCCTGGAGCGCCAAGCGGCTCAACCGCGCCATCTACTCGCACGGCCACATCGATCACGTCTTTGGCGTCGGCCCTTTCGACGAAGAGGCCCACGTCAAGGAGTGGCCCCGCCCCCACGTCATCGCCCATGAGCACCTACCGAGACGTTTCGAGCGCTACGTCATGACCGCCGGCTACAACCAGGTCATCAATCGCCGTCAGTTCGGTGCGCCCAACCTCGTCTGGCCGACGGATTACCGCTTCCCCGACGAGACCTACGAGAACGAGCACATTTTTCACGTGGGCTCGAGTGAGTTTCACCTGCGCCACGAAAAAGGCGAGACCGACGACGCCACGGTGACCTGGTTTCCCGATCAGAGCGTGCTGTGTTCGGGCGACCTCTTCATCTGGAATAGTCCCAACGCCGGCAATCCCCAAAAGGTGCAGTGCTATCCCCTGGAGTGGGCGCAGGCTCTGCGCCGAATGGCCGCGCTCAATGCGAAGTTTCTCTTGCCGGGACACGGACTGCCCATCTTTGGCCAGGAGCGAATATTCCAGGCCCTTAGTGAGACGGCCGAGTACTTGGAAAGTCTCGTTGAACAGACCCTAGCGATGATGAATCAGGGCGCTCGACTCGCCGACACTGTCTCGGCGGTCCAAGTGCCCGCCCATCTAAGTGAGCGCCCGTTTCTGCAACCCTTCTACGACGAACCCGAGTTCATCGTGCGCAACATCTGGCGACTCTACGGCGGCTGGTGGGACGGCAACCCCGCCAACCTTCGCCCCGCGAACGATCGCGCTCTCGCGCTCGAGTTAGCGGAACTCGCGGGCGGACCCACGTCACTGGCTTCGCGCGCCGAAGAGCTCGCGCAGGAAGATTCCGAGGAGTCTCGTCGACTGGCGGGGCACCTTGCGGAGTTGGCCTGGCTCGCGGCGCCCGGCGATGAAGGCGTGCAGGCCGTTCGCCAACAGGTGTTTCGTACCTTGGCCGAGCACGCCACCTCGACCATGTCGCGCGGCGTCTTTCGCTGGGCCGAACGCGAGACCACCGGCGAGCAGTTCTAGCGACGGGTCGACGGAGAACTTCCCGCCATCCTTCTCGAGCATTAACGAGAGGTTGACGCGTCATTTTTGAGTAAGGTTTCCCCGTGGAACCCCCCGCCCTGACCCCCCAGGGAGTCTCGAAACGGACACCTCGTTGGCGGCGCGTGCGACGAATTGCCTTTCTGCCCCTCGCCGCGCTGGCGCTCGCCGGGTGCACGGTGCCGACCTTTGGCGCGGTGCCGGGAGCGACCACCACCTCAAAGTCCGTCTATCACCTCTGGCAGGGATTCTCTATCGGCGCGGTGATCGTCGGCGTGATCGTGCTCGTGCTCATTATCTGGACCGTCATCTTTCACCGGCGCAAGAGCTCAAACATCCCCAAACAGAGTCAGTACCACATCCCCTTGGAGATGACCTACACGATCGTGCCCATCCTCATCGTCTTTGGGCTGTTCGTCGCCACGTTGGTCGTGGAGAACAAAGAGGTGGCCAACCCTAAGACCAACGTCACCATCAACGTGAACGCCTTTCAGTGGGGCTGGAAGTTCACCTATCCCGGCAAGGACGTGGTGGTCGTGGGCCAGACGACGCAAGATCCCGTGATGGTCATGCCGGTCAACACCAACGTGCATATCAACCTGACGTCCTCGGACGTGATTCACGGTTTTTACGTGCACGCCTTTAACTTCTCTCGTTATGCGCTGCCCGGCGTGTTGAACCAGTTCACGCTGTACGCGGTCAACACCGGTACCTATAACGGTCAGTGCACGCAGCTCTGTGGTCTCTATCACTCACTGATGTTCTTTCGCGTCAAAGTGGTCCCGGTGAACCAGTACAACGCGTGGCTCTCGAGCAAGGCCAACGCCGCCACCGCCCAGGCCGCCGAGAACGCGACGAACCAACAGACCTCGTCGGTCGTGCCAACGAAGCCCTACAAGAGCAAGGGAGACAACTAGTGGTCGACCTCCTCGATCCGCCGATCATTCCGCCGGTCGTGCTGGCGCCCATAGAGCCGGCCCACGAAGAGCAGCACGGTCCCACGGGCATCTTGAAGTGGATCACCTCGACCGACCACAAAGTCATCGGCATGAGCTACACCGTCACCGCCACCATCATGATGGTGATCGGGGGCGCCTTCGCCGAGATCATTCGCGCCCAGCTG
>PKWA01000121.1:0-138 GCA_003131665.1 Acidimicrobiaceae bacterium | reverse complement strand
TCGGCGCCCCGGACATGGCCTTTCCGCGACTGAACGCCTTAAGTTACTGGCTCTATCTCACCGGCTCGATCACGATGCTCTCGGGCTTTTTCGTCGCGGGGGGCGCGGCCAACTTTGGCTGGGTCGCCTACGCGCCGT
>PKWA01000133.1 GCA_003131665.1 Acidimicrobiaceae bacterium | reverse complement strand
GTCTTGCCCGAGCCGGTGACGCCCAGCAGCGTCTGCGCGCGGTCACCCCGCAGGATGCCGTCGGCCAGCGCCTGCGTTGCTTTGGGCTGGTCGCCGGCCAGCGGGTAGGTAGAAACGAGCTCAAACTTCGGCATGGGCCATCGTTAGAACCACCTTCACGGCGCCGGGGTTGAGGCTGGCGCTTCCCCGTAGCGCGCCGCGAGCTCGGTCCTCGACCCCAAGCCGAGCTTGGCGAGAATCCCCTCGACGTGCTTTTCGACGGTGCGTTCGCTGATGATCAGCTCCGTGGCGACAGCGCGGTTGGATTTTCCGGACGCGACCAAGCGGCTTACCTCACGTTCGCGTTCGGTGAGCTCGTCCTTGGCCTGACCGCGCCGGTTGACACCGAGGGCAGTCGCCCGCAGTCGCGCAGCATCCCGCCGGTCGCCGATCGCGGCGAACGTCGCATGGGCCCCGGCGAAATCTCCGCCCAGTTCCAACGCTTGCGCTCGTTCGTACGGGCGGCCGAGCCGTCCGAACGCGTCCGCGGCGGCCAACGCCATCGTCCGCGCTTTTGCCCGATCGCCGCTGCGCGCGGCGACGCTCGCGTCGAAGTAGGTGAGGCGGGCACGGCCCAGAGGATTGTTCGGTCGGGCCCAAGCCGCTAACGACGCTCGCGCGGCCGGGACGTCCTCGTCGGCCGCGTACGAACCGGCGAGCACGAGCAGGGTCGAGCGGCAGATCCCCGAGCCGACCGCCGGTATCGCACGTCGCAACAAGGTCGCAGCGTCTTCCTGCCGCCCGTCGTGAACGTACCGCTCCACGCGTGCGCTCACGATCTCGCTGATGAACTCGGCCCCGCCACATTCGAAGCTGCTTTCGAGCATGCGCTCGGCATCGAAGTACGCGCCCAGCTCCGGTCGCAGCATTCGCATCGCCAGCCGTTGGGACACCGCGGTGAGCTTTGCAAAGAAGAATCCGGGAGAGTCGACGATCTCAATAAGCGGGAGGGCTTCCTCGAGCGAGCGGATCGCCGCATCGAAACGACCCTGATTCAGCGCGAGGTCGGCACAGAGCCCCAGCGCAAGCAGCTCGACCGCCGGAATTCGCTGTTGCCGAGCGTTGTGCAGTCCTTCGCGCTGGATCTCTTGTGCGAGAGCGTCGGCACCGAATTCCGCCGCGACGAGACCGAGGTTCGTCAAACGGACGGCGTCGGGCGCATCAGTCGAAGCGCCGGCAACAGCGCGTTGCATGTCGGCGAGGGCCTCGTCACGATCGCCCGCCATGCAGTGCGCCAACCCGCTCGCGTGAAACAACGAGACGGCGGTGCGTGGAGCTTCAGTGTCGCCGCATCGCCTGGCCTCATCCAGAAACCTCCATGCGCCCGCGAGGTCGCCCAAGCGTCCGGTCTGGCCTGACAACATGGCCAGAATTTCGGCCTTGCGGCCGCCGTCGGGAACGCGGCGGATCAGGTCGGCGGCATGCGCAATCGCGGTCAGACAGCCTGCCCGATCGCAGGCAGCGAAACAATGTTTCGCCAGGTCGTAGCAGACCCACGCCGCAGACAGGTAATCGCCGCAGGCTTCATAATCCGATCGCGACGCCTCTGAGTACCTCACGGCCTGCTTCATCCAGCCGGCGTTGAAGAGTGCCGCGGCGATCTTCTCGCGCGTCTGCGCGCGCTTCGCAGTCGGCGCGGCGCAAAACTCGATCGCGCGCTCGTACAGCAGCGCGGCGTCGCCGAAGGCGTAGAGTGCCGCCGCCCGGTCACCCGCTGCGACGTTGTACGTGAAGCACGTGTCCGCGTCCCGCGCCGACCACTTATGGTACGCGAGCTCCTCCACGCGCTCGGGGTGCAGCGCTTCGAGCTGGGCCGCGACCGCGCCGTGAAGTGCGCGCCTCTCCTCGGCGAGCAGCTCGGAGCAGAGCGCCTCACGCATGAGCTCGGGGCGAAACACGTACGATACGGCCTCGGCGCGACGTTCGACGATGAGCCGCAATTTGCGGGCACGCCGTAGCGTCTCGCGCACATCTTCGATGGGACGGCCGACGATGCGCGACAGCAACTCCGCGTCGAACTCTCGGCCGAGCACCGCGGCGTGAACCAGAGCACGCTGGTCCTCATCGTCGAGCGACCGAATACGGCCGAGCACCAACTCTTTCAACGTGGGCGGGAGATCCTCGGCCGGCAGAGCGGACGGTCGATCGACGGCGCGCATCAGGAGCTCTTCGACGAACAGCGGGTTGCCCTCGGCAAGCGCCATGATGTGCGCGACCGTCGCGAGGCCGAGCGACTCGCGGTTTGCGAGCTGCGCGTGGATGAGCGCGTTCGTCTCGGGTTCGGACAGTGGGCTCAACGTCACGCCATGCACCGCTGGTGAACGCAGCAGCTTGCCCAGTGCGTCGGCAGCGAGCCCTTGCATCTCGTCGACTCGATACGTGACGAGCAGAACGAGATGCATCGCGGCAAGCTTCGGAGCAAGGTACTGCAGGAGCTCGAGCGTCGCTTGATCCGCCCAGTGCAGGTCCTCGATCACAATGCAGGTGCACGAATCAGAGGCCTCACGCAAGAGTGCGGCGATGTCGACGAACTGCTGCCGTTTCGTCGTCACCTGATCGCCGGAAAGGTACGGTGAAACGTCAATAGCCAGCTCGTGAATCACGTCGATGAACGGGCCGAGTGCGGATTGAGCATATTCGAGACAAGAACCGACGAGAAAGCGCGCACCGCTTCCGACGCGGGCGCGGAGTTCGGCGACGAATCGCGTCTTGCCGATTCCCGCCTCACCGCCGAGCAGCAGCATCGAACCGCGCCCCTCGGCGGCTCGCCGAACGCGCTCGAGCACGAGCTCAAGCTCGTTCCTACGGCCGACGAAGCGCGGCGGGGTTACGGCGCTACCCTGGGTCGCCGAATTGCACGTTGAGGGCATAGGAGCCCGCGACCGCCTCGCAATTCGTCACTTCCGGCGAATAACGCAGGCTGCGCGCCGCAGCGACTGCGGCTTTGTCGAGCCAGGGATTGCCGCTGGAGCGGTCGACGGCCGCGGCACGCAGCGTTCCACGTTCCGACAGGTCGATGCGCACGCGGGTCTCTCCGGCGGCGCCTTGGAGCTGCGCGATGGCCGGGTAATCGACGAAGGCCGCGCCGCTGAAGCCGGCAGCGTGGTCGGAGCCGCAGGCTCGGGACGCACCCTGCGATCCGGCCTGAGAGGGGTGGAGCGGCAGCATGGTGATGGTGGCCGCATTCGCGGACGAGAATCCGAGCACATTCGCGACCGCAAGAGCGATCAACACGCGCCCGAGACGGGTTCCGGGGGTCATCTGGATGGTCATGGTGTTCCTCCTTGCTCCAAGGCTACGCGGCGGTCGGGTACCGCGCGTCCGGGGAACTACGAGGTCTTGGGCGGCGCCAGTACGTAGAGTTGGCAGGAGCCGATTCGAGAGGGCGCTCGTTCTCCGATCTTCAGGGCCAGGACAGTCGACCGTTCCAGCGAGAACCTTACTATCGCTTCCCCTTGGCGCTCAGGCGCCGTCCGGAGGCAGAAGGAGTCCAGTCCTCGTGATCCAGCCGCCCCTGTTGTTCAGCGGGACCTCCAACCGTCAGCTGGCGGAAGAGATCGCGAAGCGGATGCAGACGCGCGTCGGAAATGCGCTGGTCGATCGCTTCAAGAACGACGAGTGCCGGATCGAGATCCGGGAGAACGTCCGCGGGGCGGAAGTGTTCGTCGTCCAGTCGCTGTGCCGCTCGCCGCAAGGCGCGACGGTCAACGACTCGGTGATGGAACAACTGATCATGATTGACGCCGCCAAGCGTGCCTCGGCCAAGAGCATCACCGCGGTCGTGCCGAACTACGGCTACGCGCGCCAAGACCGAAAGACCGCCGGTCGCGAGCCCATCACGGCAAAGTTGGTCGCCGACATGCTCCAAACCGCGGGCGCCAATCGGGTGTTGTCGGTGGACTTTCACTCCGGTCAGATTCAGGGATTCTTCGATATTCCCGTCGATCACCTGGTGGCGGCGCCCGTACTTGAGAGCTACCTCAAAGCGAACACCAATCCGCACGAAATCGTGGTGGTGGCGCCGGACGCCGGTCGGGTGAAAGTGGCCGAGCGCTACGCCCAACATCTCGGCTGTGACCTCGCACTGGTCCACAAGACCCGACCTCCAGGTCAAGCCAATGTCGCAGAGGCCCGGCACATTGTCGGTGACGTCTCCGGGCGACACTGTGTGCTCATTGATGACATGATCGACACCGCAGGCACCATCGTGGCGGCCTGTGACCTTCTCAAAACGCACGGGGCCGATGAGATCTGGGTCATGGCGACTCACGCGGTGTTCTCGCCCCCGGCCGTAGAACGACTCTTCAACGCGCCCATCAGTCGGGTGATCGTGACCGACACGCTACCCCTCGGACCCGAAAAGCGTTTTGAAACGCTCGAAGTTCTCTCCATCGCGCCCATTCTCGCCAACGCGATATCAGCAATATTTGAAGACTCTTCGGTCTCGGACATCTTCGGCGGCGAGAACCTGCTCTAAGCGAGTTCACCGCGCCGGTGTATCGGGCCGGATCCGTTCACCAGCTCGTGGGCACCGCCGCGCCGTCGACGACGTTCATGTCCCGGGTAGGAATCAGCGTGTCGTAGCTTTACTTACCGCTTCGAAGAGCAGCCTTTGACGACTCCCACTTTGACGAGCGGGCCGAGTCGGGTCGAGCGAGTGAGATTCCACACCCACGCGCCGTTGGACCAGGTTGGCGAGAGTCCTAGCGTGGCCGTCATCACGGCGCGGGTGCCGGATTTGGCGTCACGGGGAATCTCCACGACCACGAGGGGCCGCCATTGCAAGAGCGCAGCGCGGATGGTCTCTTGATCGACGACGCTCGCGCAGAGCGGACGGCGGCTTATCGAAATCAGAGCAGGGACCGGTCCGCGGAGATGACTCATCATCTCATCATTGACTCCGTTGCCACCCGGGACAATGGCCCATCCTCCGATGAGATCGAAGTCGTCGTTCGTTTCAGCTTGCCAGGCCATCGGTTGGGACTCGACACTGTAGGCGAAGGGAATCGTCAGCACGGCCGTTCCTGGCGCGAGTCGCGAGGCGTCTTGCTTGAACCATGCGGGCACCGAAGCCGTAGCGACTCGAAACGGGATTGAGTACGTGTCCAGCGTTGGTATGAACGCCACGAGCACGAGCACGACGATGCCGAGCTGCGCGATTTTTCGTCGGCGATCATCGCGTGGCGTCGGCCACCGACGCGCTGCGGCACTCCACCAGCCGTCGATCGACGCGGCGAGGAGAAGGCCCACGCACAATGAGACCGGGAGAGCGAAACGAATTAAGTCAATGCTCGACAACACCGGGAGCGCCGCCCACCAACGAGACGGGAAAAATTCCATGGCCCACGACGCGACGCCGACCCCCGCGATGATGACGCACGATCGGCGCCGACGCCATAACGGAAGAGTCACCAATACCACGAGCAGCAGACCAAATCCGAGAAAGTCAACGCGCGGCCCCTTTGGCCCGAGGTAACCCACTGCCGCGAGTCGGGCGCTGACGCTAAAGACGTGGTGCCCCTGGGAGATGATGTTCCACGGTTTCGAAGAAAAGACTCGCCAGAATGGTCCCACGACGTGACGAGGTCCCTCAAAGTAGAACCACAGTGGATAGGCAAGCACGATGCCCGAGAGGATCGCGCTGACGCACGCGGCGTGAAGGAGTTGCGCTCGAGCCGCGACCACGAGTTGCGGGCGCGAAATCAGCACTCCGAGAGCACAGAAACATCCCACGATGGCGGCAAGCGCCAACACTTCAAGTCCTGTGAAGAACTGAAGGATCGTCAAGAGAGCGAGCCAGAGGCCAATTCGTGTTCCACGTGCATCGCGGCTTAACAGTTTCAGACCAAGAAGTAGCACCAAGGGTAGGTACGCGGTCAAGGTGAGATCTAAATGTCCGAGGGTGATGTTGCGGATGATGAATGGCGAAAAGGCGTAGAGACCGCCTGCGACAAAGCGAGCGATCGCTCGATTTGAAAATCGTCCGGCGAGCGCGAAGGCCGCCCAACCAGAGAGAACCGGTGCCAGAAGGTTGGCCACGTTGAACGACGCAATCGGGCCAAACAAGAACGTGATCGGCGAGAGCACTGCAGCGGGCGCCAGCCAACTGGTATTCGAAAGAGCGTTCACTCCGCCAAAGCGAGCCCAGAGCGCGTTCGTCAAGAGCGGATTGTGAGCGTGGGTCACGGCCCAGGGAAGCCACTCAAACCACCACACCTGCTGCACGGAATCGCCGCAGTTGCAGGTAATCAAATGGGCGGGGTTCCCCCCAAACCAGACGTGGCTCCAGAGCACGAGCGAAATGGCCAGGTACGCCGCGACCACCGCGACGTGCGTCGACGTCCGGGTTCGAGGGGGAGGTTCAAGAAGTTGCACGAGAGGATTTAGGTGGTCGCCACTTATGAATCATGGCAGTTGGCGCCGGTGACTTCTGCACCACGGCGATACTCGAGGGGCATCGATCGTAGTTGGCGAAACAGTTGACGCCGGGTCGAAAGCCACCTAGACCTTAGGTACAAACATGGCAGAACGTCCTTGGTTCGAGGTGGAACGATCTTGAAAATTGGGTTGCTGCACACGTATCGAACAAGGCCCTTCACTCGAAGGGGTGCCACTTTCGTTCTCGCCACCGGGCTTCTCTTCACCACCGCATTGATGTTCTTGTCGGCCACCTTGGCCGGCGCCGACGACACCGTCGCGCTCTACGTGAGTACCTCGGGCACTAACAACACCGAGTGCACCACGGCCGAGGTCTGTGCGAGCGTTCAAGAGGGTATTGACGCCGCTGAAACCTACGCCAACTCAACCATCACCCTCGAGGTCGCTGCGGGCACATACATCGAGAACGACACGGTTAGCGCTCTGCCAGTCAGCGACACGCTCACCATTCAAGGTGCCGGGGCCAGCACGACGACCATGAGCGGCGCAAGAAGCACGGGGGCGTCGGTCGTCTCGACTCAGGGCGCGTCGCTCACCATCGACGGCATTTCGATCATCGACGGGAGCACGACCTCCGAAGCGAACAGCGGCGAGGGAGGAGGAGTTCTCGTCACTTCGGGCACCGTGACACTATCCAACGACTCGATCTCGAATGATACGGCCGGGATCGGCGGTGGGCTCTACAACGCTGGTGACGACGTCACGTTGATCGATGACACGTTCTCAGCGGACTCGGCTATCGGCGCGTCCGGGTTCGGCGGCGCGGTCTACAGCCAGAACCCCGTCACGATAACCAACAGCACCTTTACGGACAACGCGGCCTTCACCGGTGGAGCGTTTCAGAGTGACGGCGGCGCCGATTTGGCCAACGACACGTTTTCGGGTGACACGGCGTCCAGTTCGGGTGACGCTCTCTACAATCAAGCGGGCATCGCCATCGTCGCGAACTCAATACTGGACGAAGGCAGTAGTTGCGTGAACGAAGGTGGCGCTACCGGAGTGATCGTGGACGGTGGGTACAACGTGGAGTCCGACGATACCTGTGGCTTTGGCTCAAGCAGCACTGTTAACAGTCAGTCGATCGAACTCTCGGGCGCTCTCGCGGCCAACGGCTCCAGTGGACCCGAGACGCTCGCTATCGACGCGTCCAGCGCCGCCTACGAGGAGGTGCCCTACGCGAACTGCGCGGTGGCGAGCGACGAACAGGGCAATCCCCGTCCGGGTTGGCCACCCGACTGCGATGCGGGCGCATTTGAATTTGAAGAGTTCTTGAATCAGTCGCCGCTAACCCTTACGAGCACCAACGGCACGAACGGCTTGCCGCTCACGCTGACTACCGCCGGCGGATCGGGTGGTGGCACGGTGAGCTACCAGGTCGAAAACGGGAGCGCGACGGGATGCGCGATGAACGAGGCTGGTACGGAGTTGAGCGTTTCGAGTCCGGGGACCTGCGTCGTCACGGCCACCAAGGGAGCGGACGGAACGTACTGGCCGGTGAGCGCCCCACCCACCAGCGTCAACTTCACTACCGCGTCGCAGGCGCCGCTTGGTCTCACCAGCGTGAGCGGTACCTTCGGCGTGACGCTCACGCTTTCCACCAGCGGCGGATCGGACGGCGCGGCCTTGAGTTACGTCGTCTCTGACGGCTCCGCGGTGGGCTGTGCGATCGACGGCACGGACACGTCCTTGAGCGCCACAAGCGCGGGGACGTGCGTCGTGACGGCGACCATGGCCGGTAACGCGTCCTATCTTTCGGTGAGTTCGCCCCCTACCACGGTCACGTTTGCGAGGGCGAATCAGGCCCCGCTCTTCGTTACGAGCACGAGCGGCTCGTACAGTACGGCGATCACTCTCGCCACGAGCGGAGGTTCGAACGGCGCCGCGTTGAGTTACGTCGTCTCCGACGGCTCTGCGACGGGCTGTGCGATCGACAGCACCGATACAAAGCTGAGCGCGACGAGCTCGGGGACGTGCGTTGTCACCGCGAGCGAATCCGGTAACACGAACTACCTGCCGGTCACGTCGTCGCCCACAACCATCACCTTTGCCATGGTCGATCAGTCACCGCTCACGCTCACGAGCGTGAGCGGAACCTACGGCACGGCGATCACGCTCGCCACAAGTGGTGGATCAGTGACGGGCCAGGTGAGGTACCGAGTCATTGACGGCAGTGCCACGGGATGCGTCCTTCGTGGCGGCGTGCTGAGCGCGACGAGCGCGGGGACGTGCGTCGTTACCGCGAGCGATGCCGGAAACTCCAATTACTTGCCCGTCAGTTCTCCACCCACCACGGTGACTTTTAATCGCGCTCGTCCGACGGAACCCGTGGTCTCGAACCTCCCTGCCAGTGCAGCCGTTGGTGGCTCCTTCGCGGCGCTGGTCGTCACCAACGGTGATGGCGAGGTGTCGGTCGGCTCATCGACGACGAACGTCTGCACCGTGAGCGGTCTCACCATCGACTTTGTTGGTGAGGGCACCTGCGATGTCGTCGCTCAAATAAGTTCTGGCGCGAACTACGAGAGTGCTACCGGAACTGCTCAGAGCATTGCGGTGGCGCCAACGGCGGTGACTACCACCACTACTTTGCCGTCTACCCCGACCACCGGTGTGACCACGACGGTCCCGGGCGGGTCTTCAACCACAACTTCGACCACCACTTCGACCAGCCCTTCGTCGACTACGCCGAGCACAGGGTCGTTCGCTCCGGCGGTCGTCCAGATCGCCTTCTGTGGGCCGCCCGGGGCCTCGATACTCAACTGTCAAATCTTGATTCAAGGGCACGGCCTACTCGTCGGATCCACTTTGTTGATTGTCGTCCATTCGACGCTGCGCGAGATTGGATTAACGACGGTTGGCTCCGACGGCACGGCAAACCTTGCCGCGGCTTTACCCTCGAATCTCTCGCCCGGAGTTCACCATCTTGACGTCACGGGCACGAACGCTGACGGAAGTTCCTACACCAAGAGCGAGGTCTTTACGGTTATCGCCGATCATCGCATTGGCTCAATCGGTTTCGTGCCGCCGGGGCCACTCGCCGGTGACGTGCAGTTTGTGCCGAGCGATCATCGTGGTGTGGTTCTCGCCACGACCGCTGGCGCCATCGTCGTACTAGCTTCGCTGGGTTCGGCGATGGGCGGCGCGTCGGGCGGAGGTGTTGGGGGCACGGGCGGCGGTCGAGGCGCGGGCGGCGGCGGTCTAGAAGATGTCGAGGTGGAGCGCGAGGAAGTGGAGCTCGGTGCAGTGGGACTCGCGGAAGAGGAAGTCAAGAGGCGATCTCGCCTGAAGCGTCGGCCCGCCACCCGCCTGGTCGATCGCTTCTCGAGGTACTTCCCGCGCCGCGCCGCCGCGGTCTCACCGGTCGTGGGACGACTCATCGTCGACGGGGACTACCTGCGCGCCTCGCTCGGGAGCGCGTGGATCTTGCTCTGCTTCGCCGCCGTAGGCTTCGGCGCCTTTGCGTCGGCGAGCACCGGATGGTACGCGGTGCCGCCGTCACTGGGAATCTTTCTTACGATCCTCGGGCTCAGCATCTTGGACGCGATGCTCGGCATGCTCGCTGGCGCCAGTTTCTTTGTCGGGGCCGCGCTGGCCGGACACATCACTTCGGCCAATGAACTGCGCCTGAGCTTGGGACTGGTACTGATGTGGTTCGCGATCCCACTGGCCGCGGCGTCGCTGCGTCCGTTGCGGCGCAAGTTACGTCGAGACGTGGACAGCGTCTTCGAGCGCGTGGCCGACTTCGCTGTCGGGGGCCTCTTCGCCGCTTGGGCCGCGATGAAGATGATGGAGGCGCTGTCGGGTCTCGCCGGCGTCGAGTTGCCAATCGAAAAAGACGTCAATCTCGTCGCGCTCGCTGTCTTGGGATTCATTGGCTTGAGGATTGTGATCGAGACGTTCGTCGCCCATACCTTTGCTCACCGGATGGAGATCGTCCATCACGAAGGAAGTCTCGACTNNTCGTTGGTCTTTCAGATAGCGCTGTTCATTTTTGTCGCCATCGCCTTTCTCGGATCGAACTGGGCGCTCTACGTCGGCGCGGTGGTCTTCTTCGCCCCGTTAGCCGCGTGGCTGTTCACCGATTCGATACCAAAGAGCCGCTGGGTGACCAAGTGGAAGCCGACGGGGCTCGTGATGTGGACGATCGTCATCGTCGCGGGTATCCTGCTCAGCCGATTGATCGATGATGTCGTGTCCAGTAGTCATCTGGTCGAGGACATTGGCTTCGTCGTCTTGCCCATTCCGGTGTTGATCTTTTGGACACTGGAGCTCTTTGAAATTGAAGGGGACAACGAGGAGAGTGTCGAAGGTGAGAATGGCGAACTCATTCCTCGGACAGCCTATGGTGGTGGACCTGAGACTTGGAAGGACGCTGGCCTCGAAAACGAGCGAACAGAGCGATCGACGACTCTTCGAAAGTGGGCGCTTCGCTTCGGCGGCGTGGCCTTGCTGGCGCTGTCGGCCACGCTGGTGTTGACACACGTCGCCAGTGGCTAGGTCCCCTCAGGTCAACCTTTGCTCCCGTGCGCTTGCGACGCGCCAACAGGCCGATCGTGGAGTACGTCGCGCGTATTGGCGAGGCCGTCACGACCCATTAGACTTGTTCTCCGGTGCGTTGCCCTTCGGGCCGCCCGCCAGTTCTTAAGAGGAGTAGTCATGTCACCGGTCACATTGCAAGCGACGACGAGTCGCGCGCAGGGCTCAGCGAACTCAAGGCGTCTGCGTCACGCCGGCTCGATTCCCGCTGTCGTATACGGCGAAGGCGTCGCGCCGTTAC
>PKWA01000080.1 GCA_003131665.1 Acidimicrobiaceae bacterium | reverse complement strand
GAGCGAGCGGCGCGAAAGCGCCGCTCGCTCGTTGTTTCTAGTGTGTCGACTCGGCAATCTTGCCCTTGACGTGGCGCCACCAGAACAACGTCGAGAGCGCGAGCGACGCCGATACGACGGCGATCAGCGTAAAGGGAAGTGCCGAATTAATGGTAAAGAGGAACCCAGACGAACCGGCGCCCAGCGCTAACGACGCCGTGTTCGAGGTTGTGTAGAGGCCCTGTCGTCGTCCAAGCTCGCGACTGGCCGAGCCTTGGCTCATGAGAGACGAGATGGAAGGCAGCGCCAGTGACGTGCCGATCGACTCGAGGGATCCCAGTGCAAGGATGACGTCGTTGTTGTGAATGTGGGGGTAGAGCGCGAGGAAGAAGGCGCCGTTCAATAGCCCCCCGAGGGCGATGATCCGTCGGTTGGCGTGATCGGCGAGCCGGCCGCCAAAGCGTGCGAATATCACCCACGGTGCACTGAAAAAGGTCCAGCTGAGGCGAATCTGCAACGTGCTCGCGTGATGCGCGTGGAGCAAGAGGCTCCAGCACGCTTCGTAGACGCCGATGGCGAGTCCCGAGGCGCTGGCCGCAAAGAGTGAACCCACGAGTTGGGAGTTCCACTGCATCTTCGGTAGCGGCGAGGGGTCGTACTCCTGGTCACCGAGACTGGTTCGTGCCGCGACCAACGCGGCGCCGAGACTGACCAAACCGGTCACGAAAAAGGCCCAGCCTAAATCGTTCACCGAGGCGACGACGCCCGCGACGGGACCGATGGCGATGCCAAAGAGCTGCGCCGCAAAAATTCTCGATACGGCGCGACCTCGCTCGGACTCGGGAAAGAGCGACGCCACCGCGGACAACGACGTGACCTCGATCGCGCCCGCGGACGCGCCCTGAAACGCGCGCGTTAGCGCGAGCCACGGGGCCGAGACCGGTAGTAGGTAGGTCATGCTCGCGAGGCCGTAGGTGACGAGGCTCACGACGAGCAGGCGCCGTCGACCGAACCTGTCGGCTAAATGACCAAAGGCGAACTGCGTTGCCACGCCCGCGACAAAGAACGTTGCCATAATTAGACCGATGATGGTCGGGGTGCCGTCACGGTGCTCGAGAAAGAGCGGCAGGAGCGGCAGACCGAGCGTGGCGCCCATCCACTGGATGGCTACGATGACCGTCAAGCGGCGCAATGTCTGTTGAGCAGTGCTCTGCGCCATGAAGACCACGCTATCGTTCGCCGCGCGCAACCTCAGGTTGAAGCAATCAGAACGTGCGGCACTCGATCAGTATGAGGACACCCAGGAGCACATATAAGAAGGGCATGAACGTCGAGGCGTGTTCGTTGCCCCAGCGCACGATGCGTGGATGCGTTGCGAATTTCATTGCACTGAAGAGAAAGACGATCTCCCAGAGCGCGAAGATGGCGACAGTGAGCAGAGCGTGCGCGACGCCGTTGGCGCGAAACAGCGGTATCCAGACGGCTAGATTGTCGCCACCCAGCCCCATCGTGAGTGCGAACGTCGTCACGCTCCCGCGGCGGAACTGTTCACGCTGCGGGGCCCGATGACGCCACGAATGCCACGCGAAGGCAAAGGGCGCTACGCACAGCAGCCCGATCCAGCGCAAGGGAATGGGTGCGAGGAGTGAGCCAAGACCACTGGCCAGAACGACAATCGTCGCGATGGCTAGTGCGTGGGCCCAACCAACGCGGCGAAATCGAATTGAGTCCGTGACGACCAGTTGCGCCGCGAAAGCGAAGAAGTTGTCGAACATTGTTCCAAGGAATGCGAACGAAGCGACAAGAACGACGCCAAGAATCGTATGCACCCGCTGACCTTACTTGAGAGTACGAAGAGGATAAAAAAGTTGCCCAGTAGGCTGAACGGGATGATTGAACTCGTGTCGCCCCCTTCGCACGAACAACTTGAACGCGCTCGGCGAGTCGTCGCGCAGCACGTCGATCCCACGCCGACCGTCACGATCCTCGTTCGTGGAAGAAAAGTCTTCGTCAAACTTGAAAGTCTCCAGGTCACCGGCTCATTCAAAATCCGCGGTGCCCTGGCGGCCATTGACGCGGCGCACCGTGAGGACCCCACGGGTGCGGTAATCACCGCGTCGGCCGGTAATCACGGACTCGGTATCGCTCACGCGTCGTCGCTCCTCAGTGTGCACGCCACGGTCGTCGTTCCCGAGAACGCGTCGGCGGCGAAGGTCGAGAAACTCTCGAAGTACGACATCGAACTGCTCCAATTCGGTTCGTCGTTTGATGAGGCCCAGGCGCTGGCGAAGCGACTCGCCGACGAGCGCTCCATCCGCTTCATTTCACCGTTTAACGACAGTGACGTCATCGCCGGACAGTCGACGGTCTTTGATGAGATGTTGCTCCAAGCGCCCGAGATTGAACACGTCGTGGTGTCGGTGGGCGGGGGTGGACTCATTTCGGGCACGCTGATATCTCGCGACGCGCACGGTCGCTCGGATATTCGCGTGACGGGAGTGCAGCCCGAGGAAAGCGCGGCGCTGTACCACGTGTTGCGCGGCGTGGCAATGAGTGACGTCGTTCATCGTCCGACGATCGCCGACGGACTGGCGGGCGGGGGTGACGAGGGCGCCATTACCAACGAATTGGTTGCGAAGAGTGGCATCGAGTTGGTGCTGGTGCCCGAAATAGAGATTCGCCATGCGGTGCGCGAGATAGTCGAGGTGAACGGACTCGTTATGGAGGGTTCGGCCGCGGCGTCGTACGCGGCCATCGCGGCCAATCGAGTGGACGATGCCACGTCGAAGATCGGCTTTATCGCGAGCGGGCGCAACATCTCACACGAGTTGCTCATCGAGCTCTTGAAGCATCCTTGACGCTACGTCGTTGAAGTGCCAAAACCGCGAAACGGTAGGGTGGAACGATGCCAGTAAAGACGCGCTTCATGGCCCTCACGCTCATCGTGGTCGCCTTTGCGCTCACGGTGACCGGCATCGTCATCGCCGCGACCGATTTGAACCCCGGAGGCACCGTCAAGGATCCACTGGTGCTCAATGGCTATCCGCCGTCGTCGGCGAACCTGCTGGTCACTGTTTCGACCGGCGCTCCCTTTGGCCTCAGTGCGAACGTGGCCGTGAACTTTAAGTCGAATCGGGTTGACGCCGTCGTGCGATTCCCTCTGGTGGTCGCCACGGCGGCCATTGAACTTCGCCTGATCGATAACCATCTCTACGCGCGCTCCGCGGACGCGTCGAGTGGCCCATGGTTGGCGGTGGCGCTCAAGACGCCCGCCCTCTTTGGCGTGGCGCTCGAGATGACCAAGCCCGACATCGACCTCATCACCGGCTTCGATCACAAGACCGTGACCAAGAGCGGCTACTCCACCACCTACAACTTCTACCGTGACCACGTAGCAGTCTCGAGCCTTTTTGGTGCGACGACGTCGTCGTCCAGCGTGGGATCAGTTCGCTGGATCATCACCGTTGGCAGTCAGGGCGAAGTCTCCGAGAGCACCCTTACAGTGAAAACGAAGAAGGCCGAGATGACCTTGAGTGTCACGGTGCTGTCGTATAACCAGCCCACGACGATCGCGAGGCCGCCGGCTTCGAGCGTCAAGTCTGTTGACTCCTCGGTACTTCAACGGCTCTTGAACTCTCAGAACCTGACCTCGATACTCGTACCCAAAGATCTCACGTCTTTGGCCCAAGCCCAACTCAGTTAGCTCGGCGCGAATGGCGACCGTCCGAGCCGAACCGCATTGGCCAGCCGATCTGGCCCTGCTCGCGTGCGCCGGGCTGTATCTGGCGCTGCCCAATCGTCTGGCCCTTGGACCACGATGGTTGCTTCCGGTACTGGTGGTACTGCCGCTCATTCCGCTGTCGGCGAGGCGGCACCGACAACCCAACGACGCGCAGTGGATCCGCTATCTCTGCGTGAGCCTGGTTGCCCTGGTGACCTTCGCTAACTGTGCCTCCGTCGTCTTGCTCGTGGATCACCTCTTGAATGCTCACGTGACCCATGGCCGTCAACTCATCTACTCCGCCGTCGCGGTGTGGCTGACCAACGTCATTGTCTTTGGACTGTGGTTCTGGGAGATGGATCGGGGAGGTCCGCACAAGCGAGCGGGTCCCGACGCGCGCCTGCCCGACATTCAGTTTCCTCAGATGGAGAACCCTAAGTTGGCGCCCAGTGACTGGCGTCCTCGCTTCTGGGACTATCTCTATACCTCGTTCGCCAACGGCACGAGCTTTGCGCCCGCCGACGCGATGCCGCTCTCGTTTCAAGCCAAGGCGCTCTTCGCGTCGGAGTCCGTCATCTCACTCGTTACCATCGCGGTCGTGGCCGCGCGCGCGGTCAACATACTTCATTAACGAGAAGAGCGGTTGGTGAGCCGTTCGAGCCAGTCGCTGGCTCGGCTCGTTCGGTGTTGACGTGTTTCTACCCGATCGGCCCAGCGCGCGAGGCCGAGGCCCGCGTTGATGCCCATCCAGCGCAGCGGTTCGAACTCCCACGGTCGACTCTCGTGTTGCACGAAGGGCAGTTCGCTGAAGGGAGTGGCCGTGCCGGGCGAACAGAGTAGATCGGCCAGGCAGTTGGCTGCGACGTAACTCAAGACCACGCCGTCGCCGGTGTAGCCCCCCGCGCTCGCGAGGCCGGTGTCGAAGTCGACCAGCACCGACGGCGAGAGGTCGCGCGGCATCGCGATCGGCCCGCCCCAGCGGTGCGTGATCGGCCCCTCGAGAGAGGGGAAGAGTTCGCGCAACGTCGACTCGAGTGCGCTAAAGACCTTGGCACTCTGGTCGAAGCGCTCTTCCACGGTAGAGCCAAAGTGGTAGAGCGCCCCGCGCCCACNNCAAAGGCGACGCGGTCGTCGTGGGTCCGTTGGCCGTAAATGATGAGGTGACGATCGTCGGCAAACGTTTCGTAGTGGCGAAAGCCGACCTCGTTCCAGAACTGGTAACTCTGCACCTCCGAGGCGATCATGAGCGAATAAATTGGCGCGACGCGACGACGCGCGCCGGGCAGCGTGGGCGTGAATGCTTCCGTGGCTCGGATGATGTAGCGCGCGTGCACGTTCGCGCTCGACGTGACGACTTCGGGCGAACGGTGACTGTTCCCCGCGACGAGACGTGTGACCGTTGTATTCTCAAAGATCTTCACCCCAAGGCGCTCGTTGACGTCGGCCAGTCCGCGCACGAGTCGTGCGGGGTGTAGTCGAGCGCAGTGCGGTGAATACGTGGCGCCCAGCGAACCGTGGAGTATTCCGCGCTCGGCCGCTTCTTTCTCATCGAGCCACACCAGGTCTTCTGGGCTCGCGCCGTGTTCGTGCGCCGCGACGACGCTCGCACGAAGTCGCTCGGCCTGGACCACGTTGCGCGCAAAGGTCAACGTGCCGCCTTGCACGAAGGGCGCGTCAATGCCATCGTGGACGATCGCCTCGCCCAAAGCAGGGACGGCCCGTTGAAGTTCGAGGCGCAGGTGGTGAGCGGCGTCGGGCCCATATCGCGCGAGCACGGCTTCGTCACTGAGGGGATAGAGCGAAGAGGCCCAACCCCCGTTGCGACCCGAGGCGCCAAAGCCACACACTGACTTTTCGAGGACCGCGACACGAAGTGAAGGGTCGCGCCGCTTCAGTTCTCGCGCGCTCCACAGTCCCGTGAAGCCTCCGCCCACGATCGCCACGTCGACGTCGAGATGTTCGCGCAGCGGTGCCCGTGGTGCCACGGGTTCATCGAGCGTCGACCACCACAGTGAGCGCGGAGTCTGCACTAGAGGTTGAGCTTGGACGCTCCGGTGAAGACTTCGTGCAGTACTCCGACCATGAAGTCGATGTCCTCACGTGTCGAGATCAGTGGTGGCGCGAGTTGGACTACCGGATCGCCTCGGTCGTCCGAGCGACAGATCAGTCCGCGACGGAACATCTCGGGCGAGACGAAGCCGCGAAGGAGTCGCTCCGCGTCGTCGCCGGCCCAGGTCTCTTTGGTCTCTTGATTCTTGACCAGTTCGATGCCCCAGAAGTACCCAGTGCCTCGAACGTCACCGACGATGGGTATCTCCTTTAGCGCCTCGAGCCGCTGGAAGGAGTAACCCTCGTTTGTGCGCACGTTCTCAAGGATCTTCTCATCTTCGAGAATGTCGAGGACCTTGAGAGAGACCGCGCACGACGCCGGGTGTCCGGCCCAGGTGAAGCCGTGCAGGAACGCGACGTCTTCGTCTTGGAACGGCTCGGCCAGACGGTCCGAGACGATCATCGCGCCCAGTGGCGCGTAGCCGGCGGTGATGCCCTTGGCCACGGTAATGATGTCGGGAACGTAGTCGTACTTTTGTCCCCCAAACCACGTGCCAATTCGCCCGAACGCGCAGATGACCTCATCCGAGACGAGGATGACGCCGTAGCGGTCACATATCTCTCGCACCGCCTTCCAGTAACTCTGAGGAGGGGCGAAACATCCCCCGGCGTTCTGCACCGGTTCAAGGAAGACCGCGGCCACGGTTTCGGGGCCTTCTCGAAGAATGGCCTCTTCGATCTGATGCGCATGCCAGAGACCAAAAGCCTCAAAGTCGTCGCCGTGCTTCTCGGCCCGGTAGAAGTTGACGGCCGGGACTTTGATCGCGCCGGGTACGAGGGGTTCGAAGGGTTTACGCAGCGCGTCAAGTGACGTGATCGACAGAGCGCCGAGCGTGGTGCCGTGATAGGCCACGTCGCGGCTGATGACCTTGTAGCGATCGAGGTCGCCGCGCATTTTGTGGTACTGACGGGCCAACTTCCACGCACTCTCGTTCGCCTCGCCGCCGCCGGTGGTGAAAAAGACCCGATTAAGGTCGCCGGGCGTCAGGCTCGCGAGTCGTTCGGCCAACTCGATCGCCTGGGGATGTGCGTACGTCCACAGTGGAA
>PKWA01000128.1 GCA_003131665.1 Acidimicrobiaceae bacterium | reverse complement strand
ATTGATTGGTTCTTTTGAGCAGCCCGGAAGCGATGGTGCCGACCAAGGACGGTCGCGGTAACTACCTCGTTGCGCGCAACGGTGACATCTTTCACTATGGCGACGGACACTCGTGCGGTTCACTTGTTAGTCGCTCGATTAAGCCTCACTCTTCGATCGTCTCGATGAGTCTGTCGTTCGACGGTAAGGGGTACTGGCTGGTCGACAACTACGGCCAGGTGTACGCGTTCGGCGACGCGCACTTCTACGGATCGTTCTTTCAACCAAAGCCGCTATTTCTGCCGTATCTCATTGCGGGAATCGCTCCGACGGTTGATGGTAAGGGCTATTGGTTGACGACCGTGTTTGGCCAGGTGTACGCGTTCGGCGACGCAAAGGCATACGGCTCGCTCAGGGTACAGCTTTGACAGGCGAGAGTTGTCACCATCGTGGCTTCGCCGACAGGCAAGGGCTATTCGCTAATCCGAGCAACCGGTGTGGTGTACGGCTTCGGTGATGCAAAGAGTTATTCGGCGCCAAAGGGGCTGACCGGTCCCATTGTGTCCGGCGCGCTGGTCGTGTAGCTGACGCAACTGATCCGCAAATTGCGTCAGACTGAGTGAGCAGAATCGATGGGAAAAATCGCCTTGGTTGAGTTATGAGTGCCGTTATTGTGTCGTCGGGCTTTGGGATTGATCACTCTTGGCGCGCGGTACTTATCGGTGAACTTATGGTGTTGAACACCCTTGAACGTGAGTCAAACTTCTCGGAATGTTAAGGGCTGTCTTCCGCGGTAAATTCCCTAGTTGCCATGTGGGGATGTACCTACGGAACCGAGGTTCGGGGGCTCGAATCCCTCTGGCCGCGCCACTTACCTCGTCGGAACGTTGATGGACGGGCACAAGTAGGCCAGTAGATGAGCCGCCACGTTCGCTTTTCACGGGATCGGGGGGGGCCGGGAGATAGAGCCGCCCTCATTGGTTGAAGGCCGCGATGACTTTTCCGTTAGGGCGATTTAAGAACATGGAACCAGGTGGTCGCGACCGGACACTATTTACTGTGCGCACCTATGACGAACTCGACGACGTGGAGTTGTGGGAACTCTCGGCGAAGGACCCGGAAGCCTTCGGAGAAATCTTCCGGCGCCACGCGCGGTCGGTCTACGCGATCTGTTTCTGGCGCACGGGTGACGCTGCTATGGCCGAGGACGTCACGAGCATTGTCTTCCTCGAGGCGTGGCGTCGGCGTGACGTGGTCGTGCTCCAAAAACGTTCGGCGTTGCCGTGGCTGCTCGGTGTGGCGATGCACACGTCGCGCAATGCCACTCGCTCGCTTCGTCGCTACACCCATGCCTTGGCACGACTCGACAGTCCCCGCAACTTTCCGAGTGAGGACACACTGATCGACCGGCTCGACGCAGAGATTTCACTCAACATGGTCAATGCGATCGTCCGCAACCTCTCGGAACAAGAACGCGAGATCGTGCTCCTGGTGTTCTGGAGCGGTCTCAGTTACGAGGCCACCGCAGTGGCGCTGGGCGTCCCCGTCGGGACGGTTCGCTCGCGGGTGGCGCGCACTCGAAGGAAGTTACAACTACGGCTCGATCACGACGATCGAGTCACGAAGGAGGCAACATGAATGAAGAGCTTGGGACGCCGAGCGTTCCCGAGTTGAGCGACGAGTGGATCTCGCAGCGTACTCAGCACCTCGTGGAGGAAGTTTCGGTTCCGTCTCCTCGTCGGACGCGGCGTTTTGTCGTCACCGGCGTCAGTGGTGGGGCGGTGGCCGTCGCCGCCGTGCTCGTGGGTCTCTTAGGTCCGTGGGCTTCGCCCGCCTTCGCCGGCTGGTCCGCTCAACCCACGTCGCCGTCGCCCGATCAACTCAGCGCCGCCGAGGCGACGTGCGCGTCACTCGCGACGGATCTGGCCAGCGTGCCGGGAGGGACTGGATCGGCGACGCTCGCCCCGGTGTCGCTGAGCGACGTGCGCGGGCCGTACTCACTAATCGTCTACGGCACGACAAATCCGGCACTGTGCGTCGTCGGCACGGAGCTCTCTTCGCTGCACGAAAACGGAGCGACGATCGGAGTGAGTAGTACTGCGGGAAATGCCGATGGCAATACGGTTGTTCACCCATCGGGTTCTGAAAGCGTCGTCACGAACCCGTCGTCGACGACGCCTCCCGCTCCCGGTGGCGCGGTAATTGATATCGACAACACCGCCGTCAATGACAACGGTCAATCATTTTCCGTAGTCGAAGGTTCGATTGGATCGCAGGTCTCGGGTGTGACGATGGTGCTCAGCGATGGATCGAGCGTGGTGGCAACCCTGAGCAACGGTCTCTTCGCTGCGTGGTGGCCGAGCCAGTCCACGGTGTCGTCGGTCCAAGTTACGACGACGGCCGGCGTTAACTAGGAGAGAGCGTTCGCTTCGAACGAGATAAGCAAGGACGCTCGAACCTCCATCGGTTCGGCCCGCGAGAATGACGTCTTGGTTCTGACCTTGCGTGAAGAAGGTCTTTGAGTCAGCGTGAGTGAACTCACTCTGATTCGCTACCATTGCCCTATGACCAGTCCGCGAGTACCCGGTGGAAAAGTCCACAAACTTCCCCCAGACCTGCGCAAAGCGCTGATCGTCAATCCAACGGCCCTCGACGCTTGGAAGGTCATCACGCCGCTAGCGCGTAATGAGTTCATTTGCTGGGTCGTGGATGCGAAACAGGTGAAGACCAGGGAACGCCGAATTCTTCGGACCCAGGAGGAACTCGAGGAGGGCCAGCGTCGGCCCTGCTGTTGGCCCGGTTGCGCACACCGCGAGCGCACTGGCCGGTAACGGTTCGCCCGAATTCATCGCAAGTAGGGGTGTTTGGAGCGACCTTCACGATTGACGTTGTCTATGGATGCAGTCCGGGCTCGTGAGCGACGTGCGTGACTGGTTCAAGTTGGAAGGTGGCGTGCTCAATGTCGAAGTGTCCCGCGAGGCACATTTGCAGTGCGTCGAGAATCTGTGGGGTATGGCCGCTGTCAAAGCAGTGGTCTTCGACCACGACGTGCGCGGAGAGTGTCAACGACCCCGAGGTAACAGTCCAGGCGTGGAGGTCGTGCACGTCAAGGACGTGCGGCACCCTCGTTAGGTGGGCGCGAATGTCGGTGAGATCGAGGTTCTCTGGTGAGGCCTCAAGGAGGATCCTTCCGGCGTCTCGTAGTAGTCCCCATGAGGTCTTAGCCATCAGTGCGACGACAATCAGTGAGGCAATGGGATCAGCGCGCTCCCAGCCGCTGAGGATGATTATCAATCCGGCCGCGCCCGTTCCGATGAAAGCGAACAGGTCGGTGAGTATGTGCACGTAAGCGCCGCGCAAGTTAAGACTCGATTGATTGGTTCTTTTGAGCAGTCCGGTAGCGATGACGTTGATGACGGCGCCAACGATCGCCACGATGAGGAGGAGACCGCCGTTGACGTGTTGGGGCGAGATAAGCCGTTGGATCGCTTCGACACCGATCAGTAGCGCGATGGCGACGAGGGTAACCCCATTGACCGCCGCCGAGACGATCTCGGCTCGTTGAAACCCGAACGTCCATCGGCCCTGAGCGGGCTTTCGCGCCAGACGAATCGCCCACACGCTCATGCCCAGTGCCGCGACGTCGGTCAACATGTGTCCGGCATCGGCGAAGAGGACCAGCGAATGGCCAACGATTGCCGCCGCGACCTCGCCCACGAGGAATGCGAGTATCAAGCTCAGGGCCACGAGCACGTAACGAATATCGGTGTTCGTACTCACTTGATGCGAATGACTGTGTTTCCGGTGCGCGTTAGCCACGAGTTGGAGTCACCCCAGCATCCGGGTTGATTTGAGTCACATTGTCATTGTCTCATGAACGTGATGTGCCATTCGCCAGAATTTTCGGTCGAGTTATCAGGAGAAGCGATCGTTCTTTTAGAGCGCTTGACCATACATTCGGTACTTCAGCGTTACGCACTGCACCGTCGTCATCAGAGGCGACAACTAGAATGTATCGATGCCTCGCGATGATACCGGCAACGATCGCGAGCGATCTGCGGAGAAGATTCCGAACTCGGAACGGCTCGTTCAACTCGGCCAGGCTGTCGATCGTCGCTCTTCCGGCGCCCCCACGCGTCGGGTGCGAAGTCGCCGGCGAAAGTGGGTCCAGCGAACTGTGATCGCGCTCGGGCTCGTCGTCGTTCTCATTGTTGGCGCGGTGGTCGGGGATTACTACTACCTCGGGTCACTGATTCATCACAAGAACGTGACTGGTCTTCAAAACCCCGGGGCCACCGAGAACATCTTGATGATTGGCTCAACAACCCGATGCGGACTGAAGGTTCAGAACATCGCGTACGGACTGTGCTCCCAAGGCGTCACGGGGGTGAACAGCGATATCGACATGATTCTGCACCTCGACCCGAGCACGGGCACCGTGTCGCTGTTATCGATACCTCGTGACCTCTTTGTCCCCAATGCGCGCATCGAGGGCGCTAACAAGATTGACGCGGCCCTCTATCAAGGACCGAGTCAACTCGTGGCCGCGATCGAGGAGGATTTCGCGATTCCGATCAATCACTATGTTGAGTTGAACTTCGACACCTTCGCGAGCGTGGTAAATGCACTGGGCGGGGTCTATATGGACTTTCCCATTCCGATCTTCGACCAGTACTCGGGGTTGAACATCGAACGGCCCGGCTGCTACTTGCTCGATGGGGTAAAGGCGCTCGAGTTAGTACGGGCCCGGCACCTGCAGATCCAGCCCACGCCGTCGAATCACGATCCCCGTTCGTGGCCCCAGGAGGCACTCTCGGACCTCGCTCGGATTCGCCGGACTCACGAGTTTTTGCGCGTCTTAGCGGCGAAAGTTGCCGCACGCGGACTCGGCAATCCGATCACCGACCAGAGCATTGCGACGGCCGTCTTGCCCGATCTCACCGTCGACAACGGCTTCAGTGAAGGCTCGATGGTCGACCTCGCCGAGACTTTCGCCCACACCAACATCGCCAACGTTCTTCAGTACACCTTCCCCGTCTTGGAGGTGGAGACCGGCACGTACCTCTACCAGGGTTACTACTACGGCGACATCGAGTTCCCGGTCCAGCCGACCGGAGTCAACTCGGTAAACCAGATTCTGGGCGTGGCCGCGGGTACCAATTCCTTCACCGACCAGCCGCTGCCGGCGCCGTCGAGCTTTCCGATCTCGATTGAGAACGGCACGGGCGTCGCCAGTCAGGCCGCGACCGTGGCGCGAGGGCTCACGGCCCTGGGGTTCAAGATCAAGTCAACCGGCGACGTGACCCCGGTGGGCCCGGTGAGCGACACGGTTGTCTGGTACGGCGGACCGAAACCGCCCACGAGCGGCAACTGGATCTCCCCCGCGCAGGCGGCGGCTCAGGCCGTACTCGCTCAGCTGCAAGGTCCCGCGATCTTGGGCTACGACCCGAAGAACGTCACGCCCGGCGCATTGGTAACGGTGCAGACCGGGACCGATCTCTCCGTCAAGGCGAAGGCCGTCGCGACGAAGAAACCACCCACCAAAACGACGTCGACGATCTCTGCCGTCACGACGACCACGATCTACGACCCGCCCGGGGTGAAGACGAACAGCCAGTTCAGCGCCCCCAGTCCCGTCAGCGCCGCGTTGGCCCCGTGGGACCCGAGGGCGTGCAACGCCGCGAACACCGGCCCGGCCGTCGCGGCCACCACCACTACGACCAAGGCGAAGTGAGTCCCACACTCGTGGGGCGTCAATCGCCGTAGAGCTTGATGCCGAGCGCGAGGAGCAGCGTTGAGATCACGATTGGCGTGATGACCGGGCCGATCGAGGTGACGGGAATGAGAAAGAAGACGTCTTTGGTCATCAAGCTTCGTGGCCAGTTATCCAAGATCCTCAAGAAGAGATAGTAGGCAAGGTCCCAACAGGCGAAGCCCACCAAAAACGCTCCAGCTCGCCGCCGCCATCCCGTGGCCGCCACGCATGCGAGGCAGATCAACATGACCAAGGTCGCGCTCTCGCGCGCCACTTCGATGTCACTCACTCGATGGTTCACCAGTAGCGAATGGACCGGCGAGACGAAGGTAATAAATCCCAGATTCAATAACGTCTTGTAGTGAGCGATTGAGTAGTCGTCGCGAAAGTGCAAAAGGATTCGAAGGTAGTAGACCACGGCCGCCTCGACGAAGCCAAAGGCCACCCCAAAGATGATCAAAAAGAGCAGATTGGTACGCCGGGCACTGTTCTCTCGCGTAAAGCGACGCACCACTCGAGTGTAACGAAGCCGGACCCGAACAATCTCGGCGATCTTTGTCGTCGTCGAACGTCGTGACGCAACTCATGCAGTAGTTCAGACCAGGCAGACGCAAGTTGCCACGCGAAGGACATTTCAACGTTCGACAAAGCCACCAGTGTGCGGGTAATACGTTGGTAGTCTGGAGGGACATTGCCCTCTTAATGGAGGGACTCGGCGGCTCGACTGGCCGTCTTTCGCGCTTGCGCACGAGGAGTTTTCATGAAGGTACTGGTTCTTGGTGGCGACGGTTTCTGTGGATGGCCGACGTCACTGCATCTATCGGATCTTGGTCACGACGTCACGATCGTTGACAATTTGAGTCGACGCGAGATCGATCTCGAACTCGAGGTCGATTCCCTCACACCGATTCGCCCGATTGGCGAGCGACGTCGGGTTTGGAAGTCACTGACCGACAAGGAGATCGGCTTCGTCCACCTCGATCTCGCCGAAGAGTTCGACCGCTTCGAAGCACTGCTGCGAGAGATTCGCCCAGACGCCCTGGTGCACTTCGCCGAGCAGCGCGCCGCGCCCTATTCAATGCGCAGTACTGCGGCGAAGCGATACACCGTGGACAACAACGTGCGCGCGACTCACAACGTCTTAGCGGCCATCGTCGCTAGTGGTTTGGATATTGCCTTGGTGCACTTAGGCACCATGGGCGTCTACGGCTACGGCTGGTCGGGTTCTGCGCCGATCCCTGAGGGCTATCTCACCGTCAAGGTCCCCACGCCCGACGGGGAGATCGAGCGCGAGATACTTCATCCGGCCAATCCTGGCTCGGTCTATCACCTCACCAAGACCCTCGACCAGTTGCTGTTCGCCTTCTACTGCGCCAACGACCAGTTGCGCATCACCGACCTGCACCAGGGCATCGTCTGGGGTACCCAGACTCCTCAGACCGCCCTCGACGAGCGACTCATCAATCGTTTCGATTACGACGGCGACTACGGCACCGTGCTCAATCGCTTCTTGATGCAGGCCGCCATCGGTCACCCGCTGACCGTGCACGGCACCGGTGGTCAAACACGCGCCTTCATCCATATTCGCGACACGGTTCGTTGCGTTCAAATAGCGCTGGAGAATCCGCCGGCGCGCGGCGACAAGCCCCTGGTCTTTAACCAGGTCACGGAGACCCACCGCGTGCGTGAGCTCGCCGAACTCATCTCAAAATTGACCGGGGTGGATGTGGCGTTTCTGCCCAACCCTCGACGCGAAGCGGTCGAGAACGAACTCAACGTCAGCCGAGAGAAGTTCCTGGCGCTGGGCCTCGATCCGATACACCTCTCTGAAGGTCTGCTCGAAGAGGTGCGCGACGTCGCGCTGCGTTACAAGGATCGAGCCGACCCGACCAAGATCATTGCTCGTTCGGTCTGGCGCCAAGGCATGGAGACGTCGCCGGACTTGATGAAAAGCTAAGGGTCGGTCCTAATTCCTCGCCCCACGCTCGGGGGCGTGTGAGAATCCGGACATGTCCAAAATTTATCATTACACCCGTCACCCGCGCGCGGTCGAACTTGAAACCGCGGCGAAGCCCGTCAAGACTCGCGACTTTCGAGGGATCAAGAACGACAACGTCTTCGTTCGCATCAACGCGAAGTTCGGTCTTCGCATCACGCTGGTCGTGGGCACTATGTGGTGCGCGTACGTCTTTACAGTCATTGCGCTCTTTGCGTTGCCCTCCGCCATCCACCAAGGCACGTACTTCATCGTCGTGTGGCTCTCGAGCAGTTTCTTGCAATTGGTACTGCTGCCGATCATCATCGTCGGCCAGAACATCCAAGCCAAGGCCGCCGACAAGCGAGCCGAAGAGACCTACAAGGACGCCGAGGCCGTGCTAAAGGAGGCCGAGGAGATTCAAAAGCATCTCCTGGCTCAAGACGAGGTCATCTCCGGCATTTTGGATCGACTCGAGGGTCTCACCGGCGCGCCGCCCAAGGCCACTGCTTAGTAGCCGCGCCTATTGATGAGCTCGAGGATCTGACGCGACATCTCGCTCCACGTCGGGACCCCATCTTTCAAGATGGCTCGACGAAAGGGCTCAGCGAACTGGTTGAAGTTCGTGGCCTGCATCGAGCCGACGACGGTCGACAAAAAAGTCACACCAATGGTGATGAACATGATCGAACGAATGAGATAGCCCAGTCGCTCCCTCTCGTCGTCGCTGATGTTGGTCAGCAGGGGGATGAGGGCTTGGAGCTCACTGAGTTGACTGAGAATGGCCAACCTCAATCGTTCACTCTGCGCCGAGGCGAGGGCGGTCTCGAGGGTGAAGCTCTGACGCACCGAGTTAGTGCTGCTGGTCGCGCTGTAGAGCAGTTGGGTGATGGATCCTTCTTCGAGCACGTCGACGAAGTTCGAGACTCTCATCCAGCGCGCCCTCATGAGATCGTGAAAGGCGGCAATGACGAGGTCCTCTTTGGAGGGATACAACTTGTAGATGGCGCCCGGTGAGCAGTTGGCGCGACGGGCGATGCGTGAGATGGTGGCTCGGGTGTAGCCACTCTTGCCCACCACGCCGAACGTGGCGTGGGCCAATTCGGTTCGTAGATCGTCGCCCGGCGCCAGGACGATTCGATCGTCGCGATCGTGGAGTGGCACGTCAGCGATGTCACTGGGATCGGTGGTCAGTGTTTCTAGCAACAGCGTCTCGAGCACCGCTTGGTAGTTCTGGTCGAAGCCGAACTGGGCGTCGGCAATGATCTGCACGACCATCATGGCGAAAATAGTGATGCCGCGGGTGTGAGAGGCACTCACGTCGGGCGACGAGCACAACTCTCGCTCCAGATAGTTGTGGATGAAGGGCTCGACCTCTTCGTGCAGGGTCGGTATTCGTCGTGCGGTCAAGAGCAACTGAATGCTCGCCACGTCCTCGGGCGTGGTGTCGCGCAGGAACCCAAAGATCGCGCCGACGGTCGTGAGGTCGGGCCGCTCGGCCGCGGTCATGCACAGTTCAAACATTAAAATGGCCCGGGCACAAAGAACCGAGTTCCACAGATCGACCAGGAGTTCGTCGACGTCTTCGTAACGCGCGTACGTGGCTCCGTGGGTCAGTCCGGCCCGGTGACCGACGTCGCGCAATGAGACGTGATCCACCCCAACGCGAAGGACTTCGGCGACGCCGGCCTCGCGAATGGCTTCGTCGTTGGCGAGGGCGCGCGAACTGCGTGCACGTTGGTTACGGGGCATACCTAATTCTACCTTAAATATTAACCGTATCAACTACCAGTTTACCGGTGGTGGGCCCAAAATAGCTCTCTAGGACGTGCCAGATTAGGGAAGTGGAGCCCGTCTCGTGAGCAGATCGCCCGTCAGATGTCCCTGGGGCCATTGACCAGATGACGACGTCGTTTCCTTACGTGCCCCTCGACGACAAGGGCTGGCGACTGGCGATGGGGCTTCGCCCGCTCGATCTGGCGACGTGGCTCGAGGTCGACGAGCGATACGAAGAAGAGCTGGCCCTGAAAACCGCACTCCTTCGAGACAACTACGACGTGGTGGTGGCGACGAATCCAGAAGGTGACGACGCGAGCCGCGAACTCTTGGAGGAGGTCAGAGACTTCCTTCACCGGTACCATCCGGAGATCGTTCTTCAGGTCCTCGAGGGCGAGCACCCCATTGTTGAAGCCAGTCGTCTCGTTCAAGAGGACCTCTGCGTGTTGACCAAGAGCGACACGTGGCGACTTCGTGCGGCGTGCGTCTGTTTTCCGTCGCGCTGGAGTTTGGCGACAAAGATCGGCACGACGCTCGATGACATTCACTCACCCGTGCCGCTCTACGACCACGTGCTCGCGCGGCCCACGAACGCCTTCTTCGATCGACTGACGCCAGAGCGCTCGTTCTGGCGACTGAACTGGACGCTGCTCGATAGTCCGGTGCTGCACCAGCCTTACGGCGCGCGAGGTTCGCCCAGTGGCGCTCTCGCCGACTGGTTCTTTCGAGTCGAGCGTCAAACGTTGCGCCAACTACCTCAGACCAAGTCAATCGTCTTCACCATTCACACCTACGTCGCTTCTGCCGTGACGTTGCGCGAGCGCGATGAGACGTTCGTGCCCGCGCTCGTTAACGCGATGGAGAGCGCGCCGGCGTCGGTGCAGACCTACAAGGGTTGGACGGGCGTCGCCCAACAGTTGCGTGACGCGCTGACTAGGAGCGAATGAGGTCCTTCGCGATGGCGATGACTTGCATTTCGTCGGTGCCGGCGTAGATACGAAGCACCCGGGCGTCGCGACTGAGCTGTTCGACGCGGTACTCGGCGATGTAGCCGTTCCCACCCAAGATCTGGATGGCGTCGTCCGCGACTTGACAGGCGGCCTGCGCGGAGTAGAGCTTCATCGCCGAAGCTTCGGCGAAGCTCGGCGCGGCGCCGTCGTTGGAGCGTTCGACGTGCGAGAAGACCAAGTTACGCACGTTGACGCGCGCCACCTCCATCTGGGCCAGCTTGAGTTGAATGAGCTGAAACTCGCCAATCGGTGTGCCCCACAAGGTGCGGTGCTTGGCGTAGTCGATCGCCAGGCGCGTGCACTCTTCAATGATGCCCAAGGACATCGCGGCGACTCCCGCGCGTTCGGCGACGAAATTGTCCCGGGCGCTCTGGCGTCCTCCGCCCTTGGTCTCTTCGCTCTCGCCCAGTAATCGATCGCGCCCCACTCGCACGTCGCTCAGGAAGATCTCCCCGGTGGGCGAGGCGTGTTGACCCATCTTTCGCATGGGCTTGGCCTGCTCGAGTCCCTCCATGCCTCGGTCGAGCACGAAGGTGAGGACCTTTCGCTGGCGGATCTCCTCGCCGCTGCCGTCATCGAGTTTGGCGTAGAGCACGATCGTGTCGGCGTAGGGACCGTTCGTGATCCACGTCTTTTGACCGTTCAATACGTAGCCGTCGCCGTCACGCGTGGCGCTCGTGCGCATTCCACCGAGCGCGTCCGAGCCCGAGTCGGGTTCGGTGATCGCCCAGGCGCCCACCTTGTCGAGGGTCATCAGATCGAGGGCCCAGCGTTGCATCTGCTCAGGAGTGCCGAGCTTGTTGATGGTGCCCGCCGCGAGACCGGTGGAGACCCCCAGCGAGGTGACCAGACCAGGACTTACCCGGCAGAGTTCGATCGTGGGGATCAGCGTCAGCGCCGGGTCGTAGCTTCGACGCTCACTCGAAGGCTCCTCGCCCGAGACCCTTCGCTCGAGCAAACGTTGGAAGGACTCTTGGGCCATCGAGCGCAAACCAAAGACGTCGTACATCTTTCGCAAGATCTCGTAGGGTGGCACGTCGCGGTGCTCGAGATCGTCCAGGTGAGGACGGATCTCTTCGTCGACGAAACGGCGAACCACGGCGATGAGGGCTTGGTGTTCCTCGGACCATTCGTACATCGTTAGACCCCCGTGGCCCCGCCGCGCGACGAGGTCCGAGCCATCCTACGGGGCACGCGCTTGGTCGATTGTGCTCGGCCCCTTGAGTTGATCGACCAGCGTCCTCATCCACAGCGAGTGGCCGAACGCCACCAACATCGGCGCAAAGCCCAGCCACACGTCCACGTGGAACGACGTGGCGAAACTCGTCAGCACGATGACGGTGGCCAGGTTGCGCACGTACGATGAGCGCCCGAGTCGTTGGGCGACCAGTGTGCTCACGACGAGAAAGTTGATTCCGGGAACGAAAGCGTCGATCGACCAGCGGCCCCGAAGTTCCCGGACGCCAAAGGCGCACACGACCGATCCCAGCGCGAGCATTGCGACGGCGGTGCTGCTCGCGATGAGGGCAAACCACTCGGGGGTGGGATGAGCCGTCCCGGGCCAGTGGGCCAGCACGCTGACTACGAGTGCCAGGCCGCCGATGACGCCGACGACGCCCACGCTCCACACCCGACCCAAGGCCCGCACGAGGTCCAAATTTGCCACTAACCGTCCTGGCAACTTCGAGTCGCCGTAGGGGCGTGTGATCTCGGACCACTTCGAGCCGGTCCAGACGCGCCACTGACGAGTCCCAGATGGATCGGGGTACCACCCAGCGGGCACGGCCTCAGCCGTCGACAAACTCACCGCGTCAGCCTGTCACAGGGGATTTGGTTCGACCGCATGGGTGCCGGTTGCCGTGAGAGGCACAGTGAGCACGGTCGTGACGCCGATGGCGGCGCAGCGCTTGGCGCCACAGGCCACGTCCAACAGCGGCGAGGGTACGTAACGTAGCGACGCACTGACGGCGGCGTCATGGTGCACACTGGCGAGCCAAGGTGACTGGTTCGAGCGTTGTCCCACCACCACGCACGACGACAGTGTTGAACAGGCCAGGGCGTTCGCGCTCTGGCCCAGCGACACGCTGGTCCAGTTCCTCGCGAACGTGTTCGAACGGATCAACACGGACGAAGAAGTGGTGCTCGCGAGCGCCACGCAAGTGAGTTGCTCACACGACAGTGAGGTCAAGGTCATCCACGAACTCGGCGTCGAGCGCGGATTCCACGTCGCGCCGCCGTCACGCGTGACGTAGAGCACGAACTGGTGAGCCGGCGAAAGCGCGCCGACGAGACAGTCAAAGACGGCGCCACAGGCCAGGGCCGTGATGGTGTCGCCCTTCGCCCAACTCATGGACAGCGGGCTCGTCCAGGTGAGCCCGTCGTCGGCGCTGAAACTAAAGCGCGGCACACCATCGAGGGCGCTCGTGTCAACGAGCGCACAGTTGAGACCGTTGCAGTTCAGCGCGTCGACGCCGAGCCCTCCGGATGGCGGCGTCGCCACGCTCACGGCGTGACTCGACGCCTCAAAGCCCCATAGGAGATCACGACCCGGTTGCGAGCCGCCGACGAGACAGCTGCGTCCCGAACAGGCGACAGACGTAATCAGTGGTGACGTTGTCGCCGGGAGCGCGAGGTTCAACCAATGTCCGTGAGCAGTGCTGAACTCGCCCACCGACGTGGGTCCGACGCTGGCACTCGACGTGCCCACGGCGAGGCAGACGTCGTTGAGGGTACAGCCCACGCTCGAGAGGGGCACCGAGATGCTCAGCGCCGGGGTGCCACTGAGGTGCGGCATTGCCCCCGTCGTGGGGGCGCAGCTGGCCAGCAGAAGTGCGCTGGTACCCACGACCGTGACGAGGCGGAGACCAGCGCGCAGGCGAGTAGGGACTGAATTCATGAACTCTTCGTTGAATCCTTTTTCGCGCGGGTTAAGAACTACTGAACGGAACGAACGGCGGCGCCCAACACGCTGAGGCCGTCGGCGAGTTGTTCGTCACTGATGATGAGCGGGGGCAAGAGACGAATGACGTTGCCGTACGTGCCGCACGTGATGGCGATGACGCCGTGTTGCTGGCAGTAACTAACGATCGCCTTGGTGGCCGCGGCGTTGGGTGTTTTGGTGCCCGGCTCGATCAGCTCAATGGCCACCATCGCCCCGCGTCCGCGCACGTCACCGATGATCGCCACGTCTTGTTGCAGGGAGCGCAGCGACGCGAGCATCGTGTCGCCGAGTTCGCGCGCTCGCGCGGCGAGATTGTTATCCCGCAAGGTCTTGATTGTGGCCAGCGCGGCCACCGCCGCGACGGGGTTGCCACCGTAGGTGCCCCCGAGTCCGCCTTCGTGGACCGCGTTCATCAGTTCGGCTCGTCCCGTCACTGCCGCTAAGGGCATGCCGCCCGCGAGACCCTTCGCCGTGGCGACCAGGTCGGGTACCACGCCCTCGTGATTGACGGCGAACCAGTCGCCAGTGCGACAAAATCCGCTTTGAATCTCGTCGGCGATAAAGACCACACCGTTGTCGGTCGTCCATTTCGAGAGGGCCGGGAGGAAACCCTTTGCCGGCACGACGAAACCGCCCTCGCCTTGAATCGGCTCGATCAACAGGGCGGCAACGTTCTTCGCACCGACGTCAGACTCGATGATGCTGATCGCGAGCGCGGCCGCTTCGGCACCGCTCAGTCCGTCGCGGTAGGGGTAGCTCATGGGTACGCGATAGATCTCGGGCGCGAAAGGCCCGAAGCGGTCCTTGTAGGGCA
>PKWA01000020.1 GCA_003131665.1 Acidimicrobiaceae bacterium | reverse complement strand
TATGAGTCCCCTGCTCTAACCACTGAGCTACGGCCCTTCAGCGCCAAGAGAACCACTGCTATCCGCGTGCTCGAGACGCCATCAAAATAGCAGGACGCGCACCACAAGTCTCTCGCATCTCATTTGAAACTGAAATCAGCCTCTCTTACGACGTGGCGAATGTCGCGATGTCAACGGCGGTGCTGTGGCTTATTTCGGGACAGACAATCGGCACAATTTCGGTACCGTGCATGGTGCCGAGCACCGTACGTCCTCGAGCCGACACGCCGGCCGAAAGTAACAGGCGATAAAAGGCGATGCCTTCATCTCGGAGGGGATCACACTCGTTGACGCTGATGACCGTCGGTGGGAATCCTGCAACGTCCTCTTTCGTCGCTAATCCCGGCCAAGCCAACGGGTCGCCGGATCTAAACGCCTCAATGCCATAACCCATCGCCCCGCGATTGTTATGCAAGTTGAGGAGGATGCCATTGTTTTCAGTGGACGAGGGATAGCGGTCGTCCGGCCAACTTCCCGCGATGTACGGACATAACGCATAGAGACCCTTGATAAGGCCAAGATCGCCATCGCGCTTCAACTTGAGCCCCGTGGCCAGGGTCAAATTACCGCCGCCACTCTCGCCGGCGACAATGATTCGCGCCGGATCGATTCCTAACTGCGATGCGTGAGCCGAGGTCCACTTGAGTCCCGCCACACAGTCATTCAGCCCTGCCGGGAACGGCGCCAGCTCGGGCACCGCCGAAGGCACCACCGAGTTACGGAACTCCACCATCACCACGGCCACGCCCTTTGACGCAATGATCCGGCCCCAGGCCCGATAGTTGCCGTAGAAACTCGACAACGAAGCCATCCCCCCGCCGTGGATGTAGTACACGCACGCCAACGTCTCGTCGTTGTCCGGGCGTATGAATTGCAACTTGATGGTATTGCCATCTGGCGACGAGACGATGTCCTCAGTAGAAAAGCGCAGTCCCTTAGAGGGCGCGACTTCTTCGCTGTCGCACATATCGAAGAAGCCGGCCATGGCCTCCATGCGCTCTAAGCCTTCGGGCGAAGCGGCTTCGGCGACCATCTCTTCACGACTCTCGGCGTCAAGTACTTTCAACTCTGGAAACATGCTCAGCAGGGCCTTAATTCGAGGGTCTAAGCGGGGATCAGATTGCAGGTCGTTCGTCACGAAGCCTCCTCTAGGAACATTGCCGCCAGAGTAGTCCGCCGAGCCAAAAAACGTCGAGTCGAGGAGCGGACAGCTTGCCTTCTCACTCGCCGCGTACGGCGAGTTCGTCTCCGCCTCGGAGGGGCAAAGCGTCCATGATCAACCGTTACTCTCTCGCGCATCAGGCGCTACTAAGTAACAGATCATCCGTTATCGAACTGACAAGCATCATCCGAGATAGAACATCACAGTGGCTCCCAGAGCAGGACTCGAACCTGCAACCTAGCGATTAACAGTCGCTTGCTCTGCCAATTGAGCTATCTGGGAAGGAACCCTAAAGCGTATTTACGTTAGCACCGACCCCGTGGATCACTGTTGGTCGAACCAACGTTGAAGGCGGTCCGCTTCAGGACTCTCTTTGACCGCGCGCCGATATCGTTCGATGCGCTTGGTCATCGCCTGACGAGAGATGCCCTGCGTGCGAGCGATCTCTTCCATCGACATCGTCTTAAACGTGTACTGCCAAAACGCGTCAAAGTTCTCTCCGGTGAGTCGTCGCAGTTCGTCAATCACCCACGACGGTGCGTCGCTAAGGTCACTCGACGGTCCCGCCTCGGCCACGTCTTCGATCTCCACTGTCACGAAGCGCCGTGTCTGGAGTTCGCGACTCAACTGCATGATCTCTTGCGCTTTGACCTGGGTGATGCCCAACTCTTGGGCGACGTCACGCTTGTTCAGACGCCGTTCTGGAGTGGATCGTTCGAATCTTTGAAACTTGACGACGAGACGCATCTCGGCGTCACTGAGCCCGGCCTGCTGCTGGACGGTTTGGTTGACGAGCTTCGTGATCCAGTAGTTGGCGTAGGTGGCAAAGCGATTGCCCAGCGAGGGATCGAAACGGCGCAGTGCGTTCACCAGTCCTTCGACTCCGGCCGCCTCCAGGTCCTCGTTGTAAAACCGGTAGCCCCGCTCGAGCACTCGCGCGCGCACCAGTCCAAAGGTCGCTCGCAGCAACGTCGACTCGGCCTCTTGACCTTCTTGGCGCGCGCGCAGGAGTCGCTGGCGTCGCTGGGGATCGCTGACCTCGTTCGTCGCCATCTCCGCACTGGCGCTGCGACCCTCTTGGATTATGGGGTACAAGGATCGCTCCTCGTCGACACTGAGCGGCGCGAGCATCGCCATCCCCCCGATGAATCCGCGCGTGCCCCGACTCACGAGGTGTGCTGGGGCGCGCGCTCGAGCAGCCAGTCACGCAGCTCGCGTTCGGCGATCTCGCCGTGCGCCGTTTCGAGCAGCTCGACCCGCTCTTTGACGTCGCGACTCGTGGCCATGGCCACGTCGGGAGTGACACGACCTTCGCGCATGTCGCGATCGAGCGTACGCAGCTCTTCGCCGACGGCGCTACGCGTCAGTTGAGCCACGACGGCCGTCAGGTCACTCGCGGCGTAGGGGCGGGTGAGTTCATCAACCGCCAGCTCGCTCAAGACCTGCGCGGCCTCATCCTGGCCGCGGCGTTCGAAAGCGTCGATCAACTCCGACAGCGGCTGTTTCGTGATCAGCGCTTCAAAGATCTCTCGTTGCACTTCGTTGACGAAGTACGGCGTGATGAGTCGATCCTTCATAACTTCGGGTCCGTGCACGTAGAGCCGAAGCGCCTCGAGGCCCGGTCGCGGCAGAGAGGACCGAGTACGAGGACGAGGGGTCGATTCTTCGTTCGCCACCTCTCGCGCGACACGCTCTCTCGGGTGCTTCGCCAACTCCGCCACCCGCGAGCGCAACGTGTTGAGATCGAGCCGCAGACGATCGGCGACTTCTACGAGGTACTGATCTCGCACGAGCTCGCTGGGGTGTTCCGCCAGCACCTCCAGGGCCAGCTCGGCCGCTCGCGCGCGACCTTCGGCACTGTCGAGGCGGGCCCCTTCGAGGACGCGCTCCAGGCGAAACTTCAAGAACGGCAGCGCCTCGGCAATCGCGGCGCGCAGCGCGGCAGGATCGCGCTGAGCGAGTTCGGCGGGGTCGCTGCCCTTGGGCAAGCGAGCGACCGCGACGTCGACCTCGTGCTGACGTTCCCACTGATAGACCGACGCCGCCGCGCTCTGTCCGGCGGCATCGGCGTCGTAGGCGAGCACAATGCGCTTGGCGAAATTGCGCATCAGGCGAAAGTGCTCTTCACCGAGCGCCGTGCCACACGTCGCCACGGCCCTCGGCAGTCCTGCGCCAAAGAAGGCGATGACGTCGGTGTAGCCCTCACAGACAATGATCTCGCCCGATTTGATGATGTCCGCCTTGGCGAAGTTCAAGGCGTAGAGCGTGCGACGCTTGGAGTAGATCGAGGTCTCGGGTGAGTTCTTGTACTTGGGCTCGACGTAGCCGTCGCCTCGCGCGGGCCGTTCCTCGGACGACGGCAGAATCCTTCCGCCGACGGCAATGGCCTTTCCCGCGGGATCAAAGATGGGAAAGATGATTCGCGCACGCAACGCGTCTTGGCGACGATCACGCTTGTTCACAAAGCCCAGACCGGTAGCGAGCAACACCTTTTCATTCATCTTCAGCGCGTTGGTCAAGGCGTCCCACTCGTCGGGTGCCCAGCCCAGCTTGAACTGGCGCGCGACCTCGCCGCTAATGCCCCTTGAGCGAAGGTACTCACGCGCCCCTCGGGCGTCGGGCCCTTCGAGCAGTCGCTCGTGATACCACGCCACGGCCCGTTCCATTGCGGCGAGGGCCTCTTGACGTTCCTTGCGCGCGGGGCCGGCGTTCGCGTCCTCGTGGAGTTCAATGCCCGCACGGTCGGCCAAGAGTCGCAACGCGTCGATGAAGTCCATATGTTGGAACTCGCGTACCCAGGTGATCTGATCGCCCGAGGCCCGACAGCCAAAGCAGTAGTAGCGACCTAACTCCGCGTTGACGGAAAAAGAAGGGGTCTTCTCCCCGTGAAAGGGGCACAACCCCACCCAACGTTGGCCCGTGCGCTTGAGAGCCACGGTTTCGCCAATGAGGGCCACGAGATCAGTCGCCGCGCGAACCTGCGCGATCTCGTCGTCGGTAATGGCCATGGAAAGAAAGTACCGGTTCTCTGTCATCGGCGCGCCGAGTACCTCGGGCGGTTCTCTAAACTGCTCGCTATGCCCGAATTCGCCGTAGAGGTATTCAATCTCGTTCGCACCTACAGCGACGGTGAAGTTCGCGCCCTCGACGACGTGTCGCTCCAGGTTCCCACCGGACAGGTCTTTGGACTCCTCGGTCCCAACGGCTCGGGTAAGACCACCATGATACGAATCTTGTCCACCATTCTCTTGCCAACTAGTGGCAGCGCGACGGTGGCAGGCTTTGATGTTGTCAAGCAGCCCAACCAGGTTCGCCGACACATCGGTCTGGCCGGACAGAACGCCACGGTAGATGAGAATCTGACGGGCTTTGAGAATCTTCGGATGGTCGGATTGCTGAACCACTTGAACAAGTCCTACGTCGTGGCGAAGTCGCGACAACTGCTGGAAGACTTCGGCCTAAGTCATGCCGCTAACCGCACCACGACAACGTACTCGGGCGGCATGCGACGACGGCTTGACCTGGCGGCCGCGCTCGTGGCGGATCCGCCCATTCTCTTTCTCGACGAACCAACGACAGGACTGGACCCCCAGAGTCGCCAAGACCTCTGGTCCATCATCGAACATCTCGTCGAAGGCGGCACCACGGTACTACTCACCACCCAATATCTGGACGAGGCCGATCGCCTCGCCAAGCAGCTCGTGGTGCTCGACCACGGCAAGATCATCGCCGAGGGCACCTCCGCCCAACTGAAGGCTCAGATGGGCACCACCGTTCTCGCCCTTACCTTTACGTCGACCGACGCCGCACTTCGCGCAAAGCCCCTGCTCGCCGACCTCTCGGCTCATCCGGCCAACATCGAAGGCACCGTGATTGAACTCACCGTGGAAGACGGTCCCAACGTCACCGCTGATGCACTACGACGAATCGACGCGGCAGCCATATCCCTGAGCGGATTGGCATTGCGGGAGCCAAGTCTCGATGACGTCTTTCTCAACTTGACTGGCCACAAAGCCGAGGATCTCTCGATAGACGACGAGGTGCCCGAAGAGCAACGTGGGCGGCGAAAGGCCCGCGCGTGAGCACTCTTCCGGCCTCGACATCGACGCACTCGCCACTGCGATGGGCCGCCAGCGACGTGCTCACGATCGCTCGACGAAACCTACTGACCCTCGCTCGAATACCCACTCAGATGGTCTTCTTAATCATCCAACCGATCATGTTCGTGATTCTTTTCCGTTACGTTTTTGGCGGCGTCATCAGAGTCCCGGGCGGCTCCTACGTCAACTATCTGATTCCGGGGATTCTGGTCCAGACGATGATCTTTGGTGCGGTCGGTACCGCGGTCGGACTCGCCGAAGACCTGCAAAAGGGTCTCATCGAACGATTTCGTGCGCTACCCATGGCGCGTTTGGCGGTACTGGCCGGGCGCACCGTCTCGGACCTGTTTCGCAACGTCTTGGTCCTGCTCGTCGTCACGGGCGTCGGGTTTCTCGTGGCCTTTCGCCCTCACGGCGGATTCATTGAATACATCCAAGCGAGCCTCTTGATGTTGATCTTTGCGTACTGCCTCTCGTGGGGCTTCGCCTTTGTCGGACTGGCCGCCCCGAACGCCGAAGCGGCCCAGGCGATGGTCTTTCCGATCATCTTTCCACTCACCTTCGCGTCGTCGTGCTTCGTACCCGTCCTATCGATGCCCGGCTGGCTCCGACCTTTCGCCATCAACCAGCCGGTGAGCCAAACTGCGACCGCCGTTCGCGGCCTCATGCTCGGCACGCCCCACGGATCCTCCACCTGGATCTCTCTTGCGTGGGCGCTCGGGGCGGTCCTCGTACTCGCGCCGTTGGCCGTCAATCGCTACCGCAAGACCGCCTAGGTGACGCCACTCCTTTCCATCGACGAGCTCGAAGGCATTGTCAACGAGGCGTTTCCCGATTTCGAGGCTCCACGTATCGAATCACTCGAGGGCGACACGCTCGTGATGTCCCAGTCGGTCAGTACCCGCAACTCGCGGCCCGGAGGCACGTTGTCAGGCCCCACCATGATGGCCCTCGCCGATAACTCGGCGTGGCTGATCATCTTGGCGCACATCGGGCCGGTGTTACTTGCGGTCACGACGAGTCTGCATATCGACTTTCTCCGTAAGCCCGAACTCACCGACCTGATGGCGCGGGCCCGACTGATCAAACTCGGACGCCACCTCGCCGTCGTCGATGTCGAACTCTTCTCTCGGGGCTCGAGCGATCTGGTCGCCAAGGCGCAAGTCACCTATTCGATACCGCCGCGCGCGACAACCTAACCTCTCTGCGCGTTCAGCGAGGTCGGCGTCGCGCCGTCGTACCGCGAAGTGTCATGGGCAGATCCACCACACCCTCACCCACGTGCTCGTTCAGACGTTCTCGCACCAGTCGCTCCATGGTGTGGCGATTCTCGTCACTTTGGATGATGGCGCCCGAGTACGTGCCAAAGAGTCCGACCACCTCGTCGATCGTGCGCGTCCAGGTCCAATTCAGTGACACGTCGCGCGCGTCCACGAAGGAGCCATCGGGATCGAACTTGGCGCTCCACCCTCGAGGCCGGGCGTTCACGTCATCGGGACGCTGACGGAACTTCGTCAGCTCGGCGACCCAGGGTACGTCCCGACTGAATCCGTTCCACAACACGAAAATGACTCCGTCGTCGCGCAGCACCCGCGCGAACTCATTGGTGGCGTCGGGCTGGGTGAACCAGTGCCACGCCGACGAGGAGACGACTACGTCAAAGGAGCTCTCCACGACCGGCAACTCCTCGGCGCGCCCTTCGAGTACGAGCACCTCAGGGCTCTGTCGAACCAGTACCCGGCGCATGTCGACGTCTGGTTCGACAATGCTGACGATGGCACCCAGTTCGAGCAGAGGTCGAGTGAACTTTCCGGTGCCCGCGCCCACCTCGAGAACCTCGAGGCCGGCGAGATCACCTAAAAGATCGGCCGTCTCGCTCGGCGGACCCGGTCGGTACCGGTCGTAACTTTCAGCGACGGTTCCGAACTTGAGACCGCGTCCGTCGCTCACGCCTAACTTTCTCCCGTGACGTCGCGCAGGTGGCTAATCAGTCCTTCGAGTGGCACGCGTACCTGTGAGGTCGTGTCGCGGTCGCGCACGGTGACGGCGCGATCACTCAACGTATCAAAGTCAACCGTGACACAAAACGGGGTGCCAACTTCATCTTGGCGTCGATAACGCCGACCGATGGACTGAGTCACGTCGTAGTCGCACATGTAGTGGGGCTGCAAGATGCTCAAGACCTCACCCGACACGCTCTCGAGTTCGGGCTTCTTAGACAGGGGTAACACCGCGACCTGGTAGGGCGCGAGTCGCCAGTCCAGGCGCAGGACCGTGCGCGTTTCGCCTTCGACGACGTCCTCGTGGTACGCGGATAACAAAAAGGCCATCATCGCGCGCGTGGCGCCGGCCGCGGGTTCGATGACGTACGGCGTGTAGCGCTCGTTGGTCGACTGATCAAAGTAGTCCAGCGCCACTCCCGAGTGCTTCGAGTGTTGGGTTAAGTCGTAGTCGCCGCGATTGGCGATGCCTTCCAGTTCATCAAAGCCCCACGGGAAGAAGAACTCCACGTCCGTGGTGCCCTTGGAGTAGTGCGAGAGGTCTTCCTTTGCGTGTTCGTGCAGGCGGAGCATGGCTTCGGGAATGCCGAGGTCGACGTACCACGCGAGACGCGTCGCGATCCAGTAGCGATACCACTCTTCGGCGTCGGCCGGGGGCACGAAGTACTCCATCTCCATCTGCTCGAACTCCCGCGTTCGAAAGACGAAGTTTTGGGGCGTGATCTCGTTGCGAAACGACTTGCCGATTTGTGCGATGCCAAAGGGCGGCTTTTTTCGCACCGTTGAGAGCACGTTCGCGAAGTTGGTGAAGATGCCCTGGGCCGTTTCGGGACGTAGGTACGCGGTCGAACCCTCGCCCTCGACGGGGCCCGCCTGGGTCTTAAACATGAGATTGAAGGCCCGTGGCGCCGTGAACTGGGTCGAGCCGCAGTTCGGACAGACGCCGTCAATCTTGTCTTCGCGCCAGCGTTCCTTGCACTTAAGACAGTCCACCAGCGGATCAGTGAAGGTTTCAAGGTGACCGGAGGCGGTCCAAATCGCGGGCGGGCCAAGAATCGCAGCGTCCAGACCCACGATGTCGACGCGGGTCTGGACCATGGCGCGCCACCAAGCCTGCTTTACGTTGCGCAGCAGATTGACACCTAAGGGGCCGTAGTCGTAGGTGGAGCGAAATCCCCCGTAGATTTCGGCCGAGGGAAAGATGAAGCCGCGCCGTTTGGCGAGGTTCGTGACCTTATCGAGCAGGTCGGGGTCGAGCGCGGGCGTTGCCTCCATTAAAGAAGATTACCGGACGACTCTGAACTCTTGAGGCGAACAATCACCTGATTGGCGACGAGACGGGCCTTTGGTTTTAACGTCACCTGGCCCTCGCGCACGTTCACCAGATGCCTGATCTCTTCGAGTGAATCGAACGCTTCGAGAGTGACGCCACGAGAGGTTCGAAGGGCCAGCGACTCTTCTTCGAAACGTTGGGTCGACTCGTCCAAGAACTCCTCACCGCCCAGGGGCGACTCGCCATTTTGAATGAGTGCGATGTAGCGGTCGGGCGTGCGCACGTTCCAATACCGGCGACCGTGTTGATGCGAGTGGGCCGCGGAGCCAAAGCCCACGTAGTCCCCGCGGTCCCAATAGACGTGGTTGTGACGACACTCGTGGCCGGGTAGGGCCCAGTTAGAGATCTCCTCCCACTGATATCCGTGGGCGTGAAGTACCTCGCCGACGAGGTCGTAGGCGTCGGCGGTGGCGTCCTCGTCGGGGTGTCGCCTGGGGTCACGGCCCAGGGGGGTCGACGGTTCCGCCGTCAAGGCGTAACAGCTGATGTGCGGCGGCGGATACTCCAGGTTCAACAAGTCGTCCAACGTGTGGCGAACGTCGTCGAGGTTCTCCGCGCGCGAACCGACGATGAGGTCCATGTTCCAGGTTCGAAAGCCAGCCCGGTGAACAGCTTGGGACACCTCTTTATGGGCCATCGTGCCGTGGCGGCGACCTAAGTCCGCCAAGACCGCCGGCTGCGTGGACTGGACACCGAAACTCATGCGCGTCACGCCGCCGTCGAAATAGCGGCGCAGCCGTTCCAGCGACGCGTCCTCGGGATTGCACTCGACCGTGACTTCGGCGTCGTCGCTTCGCTCGATGCTGTCGAGTAACCGAAGTAGTTGATCCGCCGGTAATCGCGAGGGCGTGCCGCCGCCAAAGAACACTGAGGTCGCCACGGGAAGGCCCTCGCCCTTCGCTCGAGCAATCTCTTGGAGTACGGCCTCGACGTAATCGTCCATCAACTGGTCACGATCGCTGTACGTCGCAAAGGCGCAGTAGTCACATCGGTGCGCACAAAAAGGTACGTGTACGTACACCCCGAAGTTATTGACCGTAGACTTCAAGGCCGTCCTAACGCTCGCTCGGCGTGATCAACGGAGCGACGGATCCCGGGGCTCGAAGACGGCGTCCGAAGTGCACTTCGATGGCCTCTTGGGCGAGGGCCATGACCTCTCCCGCGCCCGGCGGATCCGTCTCGCGCAACACGCCCGCGAGATCGCCGCCGACCATGCGGCGAATCAGTGTCAACGCGTCGGGCGAAAGCGAGACGCCCTGGCGACACTCGTCACAGAGCGTCCCGCCAATCTGCGCGTCAAAGGCGACGAGGGGGCTCTTTCTGCCGCAGTTCACGCACTCCTCGACAACCGGCTCAGAGCCGTCGAGAGCCAGCAGACGAAAGTAGAACGACGCGGGCACCAACGCGGGTTCGAACGACTCGTCGTCCAGCGTGAGCAGCACGCGCGCCAAGAGATCGAAGATCCCCTCGTCGGGTACCCCGTCGGAGGGGATCGCGTCAATCGCTTCGACGACGGCGTACCCGGCCGAGATTCGTGAATACGACGAGCGAAGGTTCGCCAGGCGCTCACGGTGTTGCACATGACGAGCGACGTAGAACTCGCCGCGAGTCTTCACCAAGTCGACGGTCACGTGCGCGAGCGTTTCGAGCGAACCGCCCATTCGACTGGTCGTCTTTCTTACGCCCTTGGCCAAGACGCGCACCTTGCCGTGGTGGCGCGTCCACAGCACGACCACACGATCCGCCTCGCCGGACTTGTAGGTTCTTAAGACGACGGCTTCGTCATTGATCTCTCTCACGATTGAGGCCCGTCCTCGGGATCTTGAAAGTGCTGCTCGCGCGGAGGAAGGCCCATAAATCGCGTGAACGCGACGCCGAGAGCGATCATTTCCGCCAGGACCAGAGGTACGATCAACGGCTCAATCAGTGACGTCGCGCCATTCAGGGCCAGTACCCACAACGCGATGTACAAGATGATGGCGGCAACGAGGGTGGCGCGGCGCACGCTCACTTGTCGACCCCACCGAAGCGTCGCTCGCGTAGTTGGTACTCCGCGATGGCCTCGTAGAGATCTTCGCGCCGAAAGTCGGGCCAGAGCACGCCGGTAAAGATCAACTCGGAGTACGCCATCTCCCAGAGCAAGAAGTTCGAGATGCGATACTCCCCCGAGGTGCGAATGACCAGGTCGGGATCGGGCAGCTCGGGGTGATAGAGCCGCTCACGAATCGTCTTTTCGTCAATCTTCTTCACCGGGATTTTGTCTTTGACCAATTCGCGTACCGCGTCGACGATCTCGGCCCGGCCCCCGTAGTTGAANNCCGTAGTTAAAGGCGATGTTGAGCGTGAGGTCCTTGTTCTTCTTCGTCAGTTCGGCCGCTTCGTCCATGCGGTGCAGTAGGCCCTTGGGGACGCGCCAGTCTCTTCGCCCGGAGAAGACGATACGCACCCCGTCGGCGTTCAGTTCGTGTTGACGTCGCTCGAGCAGACCGCGATTGAAGTTCATCAAGTAGCGCACTTCATCGACCGGCCGGCGCCAGTTCTCAGTCGAAAAGGCGAAAACGGTGAGAACCTTCACGCCAACGGCCAGCGCCCCGTAGGTCGTATCGACCAGTGACTCTTCGCCCGCGCCGTGGCCCTCGGTTCGCGCCAGACCCTTTCGCTGGGCCCAGCGACCGCTGCCATCCATCACGATCGCCACGTGTCGGGGCACGCCGGAGCGCTCGATCGAAGCAGGAAACGGCAGGGGACGTGGGTCGGGCACGAACAAAACTTAGTTGGTCTCCTTAAGAAGTTTCACTGCGACCCCTAAGGTCAACGCGTGCAGAGTTTCGATCCCGACGACGAGTTCCCGCTCGTCGAGCCCGACGACGAAGCAGGTATCCAACTCGACGAGGACGTCGTCGCCATCGACGCCGAGCGGGCGCTCGAGCTGCTCGACACCATCACCCACGACCTGCCCGGCGGCGGTGAAAATCGAGAAGGACAGCGCGACATGGTGCGCGCCGTCGCCTCGGCCCTCTCTCGGCGTCGCCACCACGTCATCGAGGCGGGCACCGGCGTCGGCAAGTCACTCGCCTACCTCGTGCCGGCCGTCATGTCGGGCCACCGCGTGGTTATCGCCACGGCCACCAAGAACCTCCAGGACCAACTCGCCAAAAAAGACGCCCCCCAAGTGGCCGCGCACGTCAAGGGCGTTCGCGTCGCGGTACTGAAGGGCAAGCAGAACTACCTCTGTAAGAACCGGGCGCAGGGCGTGGGCGCGGGTGCCCAGTTGAGTCTCGATGACGGCACCGACGTGCCCAAGGGCGTCGCCGATCAGATGCGTCGAATCCTTCANNTCGACGAACTGCCCTTCGAGGTGGACGCGCGTGCTCGGCGCAGCCTCTCGGTGACCCCTCAGGAGTGTCTCGGGCGGGCCAAATGCCCCCAGGGTCAGAACTGCTTCGCCGAACTCGCCAAAGATCGAGCCAACGAGAGTTCGATTCTGATCGTGAACGCCCACCTCTACGCCTCGCACCTGGCGTCGGGTTCGATGCTGCTGCCGGCCCACGAGTTCGTGGTCTTTGACGAAGCGCACGAAATACTCGACATCTTCGCGACGTTGCTCGGGACCTCGCTCAACGCCGCTCGACTGCGCGCGCTCGCCATGGGCGCTCGCTCGTTGCTCAACGACGAGGACCGGGCTCGAGCCGACCAGTTGCTTTCGAGCGCGGATCGACTCGCGGTGGCTTTACTCGCGCAGTACGAGCGCAACGAACTAAAAGGCCTCGACGAGGCGTGCGAGCTCGAACTGGCGCGCGCGAGCGAACTGGTGTCGCAACTCGTGGAGAGTCTTCGAGGCGTGGAGACGAGCTCGCCCGACAGCGAGTTCCGCAAAGTCCGCGCCCTGGGTCCGGCCATTCACCTGGCCAACGACCTCGACCGGGTGAGCAAAGTCAAAGACAGTGAGCTGCTCTTTCTCTCTCGACGCGAGCGCGAGGTCGATGTCGAGATCTCGCTGGTGGACGTGGGACCACGGCTTCGCGACGATCTGTGGAGCCACGTGACGGCAGTGCTCTCGAGCGCCACCATCCCCGACACGTTGCCCCGGGACCTCGGGCTCGACGACTGCGTCGTCGAGCACTTCGCGAGCCCCTTTGACTATCAGAACCACGCGCTGCTCTACGTGCCCGAGAACTTTCCCGAACGAAACAGCGCTGACGCCGAGGCCGCCATCATCGAAGAACTCGTGGAACTCATCGGCGCGGCCGGCGGGCGTACGCTCGCGCTGTTCACCAATCGCGCCGTCATGCAGCGCGTGGCCGAGGCGGTGGCGCCCCAACTCGACACGGAGGTCCTGGTCCAAGGGACCTTGTCGCGCGATCGACTGATCGAGGAGTTTCGTCGCAGCGCGGAAGCGAGCCTCTTCGCCGTGACCAGTTTTTGGCAGGGCGTCGACGTGCCCGGTCGCGCCCTCTCCCTGGTCGCCCTCGACCGGCTCCCCTTCGGCCGCCCCGACGATCCCCTTCTCCAGGCACGGCGNNCCGCCGAGAGAAGTCCGAACGACCCTTTTACGAAGTGGACCTGCCTCGAGCGACGATGTTGCTGGCCCAGGGCGTCGGGCGCCTCATTCGAACGAGTAGCGACCGCGGTGTCGTCGCGGTGCTCGACACGCGCCTCGCCACCGCGACGTATCGCTCGGCGATGTTCAAGAAGTTGCCCCCGATGCGCCGCACGCGCAACAAGGACGAAGTGCACGCGTTCTTGCACGAACTTTGCCAGTGACCACGGATCTGCGGCAAGCGACACCGCTGGGCAGGTCGCGCGGCGTCAGTATCCGAATCGGTCTAAGACGTCGTCGCGTTTCTGCCAGCCCGGTTCGACCTTGACGCGAAGTTCGAGGTAGAGACCTTCGGGTAACTGGCTTCTGGCCGCAATGCCCACGTCCTTCAAGAGTTGACCGCCCTTGCCAATGACCATTCCCTTTTGACTCTCACGCTCCACGAGTATCTCGACCGTGACGTGGGGCCACTCGAACTCACTCACCCGACAGTGAATGGAGTGCGGAAGCTCTTGCATGGTCTTGCGAACCAGTTGTTCACGCACGAGTTCGGCGATCCAGGTTGCCTCGGTAACGTCCGAGACCTCCTCATCGGGAAAGAGAAACGGCGATTCGGGCATCGCGGCGCGCAGTTGTGCCAAGAGTTCTGCCGCACCATCGCCGGTTTTAGCGGAGACCGGAAAATACTCCACGCGCTCACTCGCCTCTCGACGATTGATTGAGGCTGCGATCTCATCGACGACCTCGCTGGCCGCGAGTAACTGCTCGGCGACAGCCACCTTGCCGACGCGATCGATCTTGTTCACTACCACAATCATCTGAGGGCCGTCCGCTCCACGCGCCTGGCCCAACATGGTCTCGATCACGTTGCGATCGCCTGGACCGATCGACGAGTTGGCCTCGATGATCGCCAGGATCACGTCGACGCCGTCCGCGGCGGCGCGCGCCGTCTGGTTGAGCCGTCCGCCGAGAGTCGTTCGCGGACGATGCAGACCAGGCGTGTCAACCAAGATCACCTGGGTGTCGCCTTCGCTCAAGATGCCACGTATCGCGTGACGCGTGGTGTTCGGCGAGGCCGCGGTTATCGAGACCTTGGCCCCGACGAGTTGATTCACCAGCGTCGACTTACCGACGTTGGGGCGCCCCAACACCGCGACGAACCCCGCTCGGCTCACCGCAGCGCCCGAGTCTCGACTCGCACCTCTTCGATTCGCCGCCCGTCCATGCGCACCACCGTCAAGCGGTAGTGCTCGGTAGTAAAGATGTCGCCGACCGAGGGCACGCCCCCCGCCAGGTCGAGCACGAGTCCTCCGACGGTGTCCCAGCCGTCCTTAGGTAAGTCCAACTCGAACTCGTCGTTGGCGTCGTCGATGTTGAGCCGACCGCTCAGTTCAATGCCGCCTTCGATGGACTGGACGTCGTCCTCGTCGAGGCTGGGATCGGACTCGTCGGTGATCTCCCCGACGAGCTCTTCGAGCACGTCTTCTAAGGTCACGAGTCCCGCGGTGCCCCCGTACTCGTCCACGACGATAAAGAGGTGGCTCTTCGCGCGGCGAATCTCAGTAAGGAGCGAGGCGACCCGCTTGGTCTCGGGCACGAACTGGGCCTCACCCATGTGCTCGCGCAATCGCTCGGTGCCTTGGTCGTTGGCGACCAAGCGCGCGAGGTGGCGCAGGTTCACCAGGCCCACGACGTCGTCGACCCCTTCGCCGAGTACGGGGATTCGTGAACGACCGGTCAGAATCGCCAAGTCGAGTGCCTCACGCACGCTGGCGGTGTCGTGGATATCGACCATGTCGATGCGCGGCACCATCACCTCGCGCACGATGGTGTCGCCGAACTCGATGACCGAGTGGATGAAGTTGCGCTCTTCGGACTCGATCGCGTCGTCCTCGTGCGCCACGTCGGCCATGGCCAGCACCTCGGACTCGGTCACTCGTGAACTCTGGCCCGCCGAGCCAAAGAGACCGATCACGGAATCGGCGACGGAGAGCAGCACCTTCGAGATCCAACGAACGGGCCAGAATCGCAGAATCCGCCCGACGACCGGCGCACTGGTCAACGCTGCTTGGTCCGGGTGCTGGATCGCGAAGTTCTTCGGAATGGCCTCAAAGGCCACGAAGATGACAACGACCTCGCCGAAGGTGGCAACGAAGATGCCCGCCGCGCCAAAGAGGTGACCGGCCAAGACGCCCACCATCGTCGCCGATACCAACTGACAGATCAGCACGAGGAGTAACAACGGGTTGAGGAACTTGCCGGGCGCCTCGGTCAAGGCGACGAGGGCCCGCGCGCCGTGGCGACCCTGTTCGCGCAGCGAGCGCGCCCGGGACTTGTTCATGCGCGTCAGCGACGTCTCGGCCATGGCGAAAAAACCCGAGAGCATGAGCAAGATCACCACCGCGACGGTGAGGTAGGTGTCGCCCGCGCGCCAGACGGCGCCGATCACGAGGTACTCGCGCGATAGTGGCGAGCGAGCAGTTCTCGCTCACGCGCCTCCATCCGTTCGGCCGCCTCGTCCAGGGCGTGGTCCCAACCGAGTAGGTGCAAAACGCCGTGCACCACCAATAGGGCCACCTCGTTTTCGAAGGAGACCTCGTGTTCAATCGCGTTACGCGCAGCGACGGCTGGACAGATCACGACGTCGCCAATCAACTGGGGAATCTCCGACGTCGACGGCTCGCCCGGTCCGCTGCCCCCCGCGTCGGGTACCCGTCCCGAGGGCTCAGGTTCGCCGTCGATAGGAAAGGCCAGCACGTCGGTCGCCCCCACGTGGCCCATGAACTGTTGATTGAGGTCCGCGATGGTCGACTCGTCGGCGAAGATCAGCGACACTTCGGCCAGTCCGCGCACCCCTTCATCGACCAGAGTTCCGCGGGCTAGTTCGCTCCAGCGCTCGAGATCGATCTCGTGATCGTGCTGTTCGTCCACCGCGTAGATATCAATGCTCATGAGGTTCGTTCGTACGCCGCCACGATGTCCGCGACGATGCGGTGTCGCACGACGTCCTTCGTGCCGAGATAGACGAAGCTGATCCCCTCGACCTCGCTGAGAATCTCGTCGATACCCACCAGGCCACTTCTCTTTCCGTTGAGGTCGATCTGGGTCACGTCGCCGTTCACCACGGCCTTGGAGTTAAAGCCAATACGGGTGAGAAACATCTTCATCTGTTCCGGCGTGGTGTTTTGGGCCTCGTCGAGAATAATGAACGAGTCGTTGAGGGTTCTCCCGCGCATGAAGGCCAGCGGCGCGACTTCGATGGTGCCGTTCGCGAGGAGACGCTGCGCGCCGTCGGCGCCCACCAGGTCATAGAGCGCGTCGTAGAGCGGGCGCAAGTACGGGTCGACCTTGGCCATGAGATCCCCTGGCAAAAAACCGAGATTCTCGCCCGCCTCGACCGCCGGACGGGTCAAGACGACGCGCTGGACCTGACGTCGGTGCAGGGCCTGGACCGCCTGGGCCACGGCGAGGTAACTCTTGCCGGTACCGGCCGGACCGATAGCGAAGGTGATGATCGAGGTGTCGATGGCGTCGGTGTAGCGCTTCTGGCCCGCGGTGGAGGGCCGGATCGCTCGGCCCTTTTGGCCGCGCACAACTTCGTGACGAAGCACTTCGCTGGGACGAAGGTCGTCTGCGACCATGTCGATGGTGCGCGCGATCTTCGTGGTGTCGAGTGTCTGACCGCTCTCGAGCACGAGCACCAGTTCATCAAACAGTCGAAGGATGGTCGCCGCGTCGGCACCCGTGACCGAGATCTGATTGCCCTGGACTCGAATCTTCGAGTTGGGAAACGATCGCTCGACGACGCGAAGGTGCTCGTCGCGCGCGCCGAGCAGCCCCGCCATCAGATGGGTGTTGACGACGTGGGTCGTCGCGGTCAGCGCCTCGTCGGCCTTCGCTTCGGGGCTCATCCCGGTGGCCAGGTCAGTCGGCGTCCGCCGAGCACGTGCACGTGCAGGTGCGGCACGGTCATCAGACCGTCCTCACCCACGTTAAAGACCAGTCGGTACCCACTCTCGCGGATACCCTCGTCGAGTACGACCTTTTGAGTGAGCGACATCAGGTCCTCAAAAACTCCAAGGTCATCGCCGGTGACGTCATTCACGCTGGCGAAGTGGCGCTTGGGAATGACCAACACGTGCACGGGAGCTTGGGGCGCGATGTCGTAAAAGGCGAGCGAGTTTTCACTCTCGGCGGCGACCTTGGCGGGAATCTCCCCGGCGACAATTTTACAAAAAAGGCAGTCACTCATCTAGTGCTCTCATCATTACTCATTTCGCGCTCTCCAGAGTAAATCCCCACCCGCCGGCGGGAAAGGTCATCAAGGTCGCCGCGAGTACGGCCGCGGTCTCGGCTCGCAACACCGTCGGGCCGAGTCCCACGCGCCGACGGCTTTGATCCCACTCTTCACTCGCCCACCCGCCCTCGGGTCCGACCGCCACGCTTCGAACATCACTCCAGTCGCCCGAGCCCGTCAGATCCGCGACCGCTACCGATTCGGGCACGTCCGCCACGTGCACGGGCTCACCTACGACGACGTCGTAGGTTCTTCGACACTGAGCAGCCGCTTCGTTGGCGATTTTCCGCCAGCGCGACAACGTCTTGTCACGGGCCTCGCCCTTGAACTTGACGACCATTCGTGCGCTCAGCAACGGCACGACGCGACCAACGCCCACCTCGGTCGCCTTGGCGACGGCCCACTCGGCGCGTTCGCCCTTCAGCGGGGTCAGATAGAGCGTCGTGTCGGGCATCACAGGGTCGTGGCTCACCTCGCTCACGCGTTCGATGCCGCCGTCTCGCACTTGACAGAGCGCCCACGAACCGCGGCCATTGGTGACCACGACCTCTTCGCCCACTTTGGCGCGCAACACGCGTCGCACGTGATGTTCGTCGTCACGTCCAAGTTCCGGACGTTCGAGCAACTCGACGTGAAACTGTCCCAGCGCGGCCACGCGGCGCGGCCACTCCAGGTACGTCACTTCTTCGCCTTTCGACGGCGAAACATGCCACCACTCTCGTCAGCGACCACTTCGTGACGGTGCTCGGCCCATTGGCGAAGCAGTCCCTCGGACGTCTCATCGAGTTCGCTCGGTACGTCCACGACGAGGTGCACGTAGAGGTCACCTCGCCCTCGTCCGTGCAAGTGCTCGGTGCCCTCGTGTCGGACCCGGTGCACGGTTCCGTTCGCGCTCCCGGGTTCGACCTCAATGGGAATCGCTTCGCGCAGTGTCGGTACCGAAATGCTGGCCCCGAGGACCGCCTGGCTAAAGGCCACATGGGCTTCGTGGTGCAGATCGTCGCCGTGACGCTCAAAACGCGTATCGGGCAGCACTTGGAGGTGCACAAAGAGTCGCCCGTTCGCGCCGCCTCGCAGCCCGGCCGGTCCGCGATCGGCCAATCGCATCGTCGAGCCGTCCTCGACGCCGCCGGGGATATTTACACTCAGTGTCGCGCTCTGTTGACGGCGACCGTCCCCGTGACAGTCCGCACACGGGCTCTCGATACGTGAACCCATTCCCTGACAGCGAGGACAGATCTGCGAGGTCATCATCTGGCCGAGGATCGAATTGCGCACCCGTCGAACCTGGCCCGAACCTTGGCAGTCCTCGCAACTAATCGGCGAGGTCCCGGCAGCACAGCCCGAGCCCCCACAGGTCTCACAGCGTTGCGGCAGCGTCACCGTCACTTCACGCGTCGCGCCAAAGGCCGCCTCTTCGAGCGTGACGTTCAGGGCCACCTCCGCGTCGGGGCCCGGCTGGGGACCACGGCGGGTCTGGGTGTTCACGCCCATTCCGCCAAAGAACATGTCGAAGATGTCGCCGAACCCGGTTCCGAAGCCGTGGTCGCCCGGTCCCGCCGAAGCACCGTTGCCGACGGAGCCGTAGCGATCGTATTGCGCTCGTTTGTTCGGATCGGAGAGCACCTCGTAGGCTTCGTTGATCTCTTTGAAGCGATGCTCGGCTTTCGACTTATCGGCGGCGACGTCGGGATGATGCCGGCGCGCGAGCGCGCGATAAGCTCGCTTGATCTCCTCCCCCGAAGCGTCGCGAGCAACGCCGAGGATCTCGTAATAATCCGTGACCGACATGTTAAGAAGTTGGCAGGTGATCCACGTCGGAGAGGCGCTGGCTCAACGACTCGGCGGTACCGGAAGCAAGTGCCAACAATCGCGCATACGGCATGCGTCGGGGCCCGAGGATCGAGAGCATTCCGAACGCGTGAGATCCGAAATGGTAGGGCACCGTCACGATGGAGAGGTCCGCGAGCTCTTCGCTGCCGAGCTCGTGACCGATCTTGACGCTTACGGTGTCGGCAACCATCGCATCTGCGACGATTTGGTAGAGCGTCTTCTGCTCTTCCACGATGCGTAGGATGGAGCGAAGCTTACGAAGGTCTTGAAACTCCGGCTGATCGAGGAGGTTTTGCGCGCCGGCGGCCGCGATGTTGGGCTGTTCGTTCGAACGCGCCGAGAGGCAAGCGGTGACCACGGCACCGCGTAGATCCTCCGAAACGCCCACGTCGTGCGCGGCGCGCGCGATTTCGCTCTCCGTGACCTCACGAAGCGGACGGTTTGCAAGGCGCGCATTGAGCGCGTTGGAGAAACGAGTCAGGTCGTCGGGCTGGACCTCCGCCCCCACTTCAAATAGGCTCTGAGCGGCGACGCCGAGCGACGTTACCACGATCGCAACTCCGGTGTGCGGTGAGAGCCAGATCAGCTGGATATGCTTGAAGCTTTGCGTCTCTTGCTGCGGCTTGGTCACGAACGCTAAGTTATTTGAGAGACGCCCGAGCAATCGCGTGGTGTGATCGATAATTTCGTCGAGCTCGCGAGTTGCATCGCTAAGCTCGTCGCGTATGCGCCGGCGGTCGTCGCCAGTGAGCTCTTCGGGCTGCATCAGCCGGTCAACGTAGGTCCGGTAACCGGCATCGGAGGGAATCCGGCCGGCCGACGTGTGCGGCTGCACCAGGTATCCGGCCGCTTCGAGCTCGGCCATCTCGTTGCGCACCGTGGCGGAGCTGATCCCAAGGTTGTATTTCTGGGTCAGTGCCTGCGAACCGACGGGTTCGGCGGACGCAATGTATTCGTACACGACCGTGGCCAAAATGTAGGCTTTACGCTTGTCCAGGCCGATGCTCTCTGTCACGCCCCCTACTGTAGCACTCCTGCGCCGCGAGTGCTAGCCGTAGCGTTACCTTGGGCCCGGTCGATTGCTTGGACGAGTTCTTGCCAGCTCAGGCCCCCCACGGAAACATACGAAACGGCTCCGCTCGGATCGAGCACCAGCGTCACGGGGACTTTCGTGACGGAGTAGATGCGAAAGATTGCGCCCTGCGTGTCTTCCACGAGCGGCAGCGAGATATCCCAATGTTCGAGGTAACTCGACGCAACACCGGGCAGCTCGTCGGACACGGTCACCACTGCGATGTCCTTGCCGAACACGTTTGTCGCGCGAACGAAGTCTCGCAGCTCGGCGGTACAAACATCGCACCAGGTCGCCCAAAAATCCACCACCACGACTCGTCCGCGCAGATCCGAAAGATAGGTCGAGCCACGCGCCGTCGCGATCGCGAAGTTCGGCGGAGGCACGTCATATTGAATCGTTGCGAGTCCCGTTTGCGCCGGGACGGTCAGCGCAGCGAGGACGATTGCGGCCAGCATTGCCAGTGCACGTGAGATTCGGCAGGCCTGACCCTGCGGCCCTCGTAAGTCGGTACGCCTATGAGCTCTGCCATCGAGCCGCTCTTTGAGGAACGGCGCCGCTTTCCGCCATCTCCGGAGTTTGCGTCCCAAGCCAATGCGACGGGCGAACTTTACAAGCAAGCCGAGCGCGACTACACCGCTTTTTGGGCCGGCTGGGCGCGCAAGCTGGAGTGGAGCAAGCCCTTCACCGTAACGCTCGAATGGAACGAGCCGTTTGCGAAATGGTTCGCCGACGGCGAGCTCAACGTCTCGGTCAACTGCCTCGACCGTCACGTGCGCTCGGGACGGGGCGACAAGATCGCCTATTATTTCGAAGGCGAGCCGGGCGATCGCCGCACGATCACGTATCGCGAGCTTCTCGAGGACGTCAACCGATTCGCTAACGGATTGCGGAAGCTAGGAATCGGGAAAGGCGATCGCGTCGCAATCTACATGCCGATGATCCCCGAGCTGCCGGTCGCAATGCTCGCCTGTGCACGCATCGGCGCCGCTCACTCCGTGATCTTCGGCGGGTTCTCTCCCGAATCGATCGTCGACCGCGTCAACGACGCAAGCTGCGTCGCGCTCATCACCGCCGATTTCGGGTGGCGTCGTGGGAACAAAGTCCCGCTCAAACGCAACTGCGACGTGGCGATGGAGCATACACCCACGATTGCGCATTGCATCGTCGCCCGTCGCGTAGGCGACGACGTCTTCATGCATGAGGCCCGCGACATCTGGTGGAGCGAACTGGTTGCCGGCGAATCGGCGGAGTGCGAGCCCGCAGCGATGAACGCGGAGGACCTGCTCTTCCTTCTGTATACGAGCGGGACCACCGCTAAGCCGAAGGGGATCAAGCACACGACGGCGGGATACTTGACGCAGGCGGCGATGACGCACGAGCTCGTCTTCGACCTCAAAG
>PKWA01000138.1 GCA_003131665.1 Acidimicrobiaceae bacterium | reverse complement strand
ATTTACGTGGTGCCGATCAAGAGCGACTCCGAACACTTCGTCCACGAAGGCAAGCTGCGCGTCTATCGCAGCCGCACCGGCGGCAACGAGTGGGAGCCGCTCACCAAGGGCCTGCCCCAAGAAAACTGCTACGTCGACATTTTGCGCGACGCGATGGCGGTCGACTCACTCGACGAGTGTGGCGTCTACTTCGGCACGACCGGCGGACAGGTCTACGCCTCGGCGAACGCCGGAGACAGTTGGGAGCCCATCGTTCGTGATCTGCCAGCGGTACTGTCGGTCGAAGTCCAAACGTTGGCATGATCCGGGTCGTGCTCCCGGCGCATTTGAAGACGCTCGCCAAGGTCAGCCGCGAAATCGAACTCGACGTGCCGGCTCCGCTCACGCAGCGATCGGTCATCGACGCGCTCGAAGCGCGTTACCCGGTCCTGTTGGGCACCATTCGCGATCCGCTCACTCAACAGCGCCGCCCCTTCGTACGGTTTTTCGCGTGCGAGGAGGATCTGTCGCACGAGTCGCCCGACGCAGTACTGCCCGACGCCGTGGCATCGGGAGCGGAGCCGTTCTTCGTGATTGGCGCGATGGCGGGCGGCTAGGGCCTGTTTACTCGGACCGGGCCGTGTCGCTCTCCGTCGACTTCTCCTTGAACCAGTGAGTGGCGTGGGCTCGTGCCCAGGTGACACTGATCCAGCCAGTAAAGATCGATTTCAGCGAGTCGCGATGCGTCAGGGCCATGACGATGTGTCCCCCGACCACGACGAACACCACCCACGCGAAGACGTCGTGGACGAACGTCGCGCCGGTACGCCAAGGCACGGGAAAGAATCGGAACCACTGCAGCATCGAGCCGGTGGCCAACAGCACCACGATGGAGGCGCCAATGAAGATGGTGTTCAGCTTCTGGCCGGGGTTGAACTTGTCGGCCTGGAGGGGGGTCTTGCCCATCGACAGGAGCCAACGGATCTCGTCGCGCGTCCAATAGTTCACTCGACGAAGGTCGTGGCGCATCTGGTGACCCCACGGTCCGAGCAACGACACAATGATCGGCACGGGCAGTGCCACGCCGCACCAGAGGTGAATCATCTCGATGACGTGACGCTGCAGGACAATGCCAAAGAGCGTGCCGAAGTACAGCGGAATGGCGGTGGCCATCAGTACCCCGAACAACGCGGCGTTGGCCCAGTGCGCGGCGCGCTGCACGCGGTCAAAGCGCAGTAGGCGCAGTGTAGAAGGCGTCGCGGCGTGGGTCAGGGCCATCAGCGTCAGGTCAGTTGGGGATCGGGATTGGTGGGTCCGGTCGTGCCGTCGAGCCACCCGTTCACGGGGTAGCCGTTCTCTTCCCAGAAACCGGGCAGCACTTGGTTGACCACGCGAATGGCCGACAGCCACTTCAACGACTTGTAGCCGAACATCGGCGCGACGTAGAGCCGGACCGGTCCGCCGTGCTCGGTTGTCACGGGCGCGCCGAGCATTCGATAGGCCACAATGACGTCAGGCAAGTGGGCCTGGTCGATCGTCAAGCTTTCGGTGTCGGCGCCGTCGTAGGATTCGAACTTCAGTGCGACCGCCCCGGGCTTCACACCGACGGTATCCAAGAGGTGCGAGAGCAACACGCCCTCCCAGTGCACGTCGGGGACCCGCCAACCGGTCACGCACTGGAAGGTCTTCACGAACGAAGTGACCGGCATCGTTTGGAGTTCGGCCAACGTGAAAGTCTTCGGTCGTTGCACCAGGCCGCTCACTTGGAGCCGGTAGTCACTCGCTTTGACCTTGGGGTACGTGCCGGTGATCGAATAGATGCGGAATCGATCGCCAAAGGGTAACAGTCCGCCCAGCCCCGATCCGACGGCGTTGCCGAGGAAGTTTTGCACTTTGTTGCCAATGACTACCCCGAGCGCCCCGACGGCCGCGAGGCCGAGAAAAACCCTTCGTCCAACGTTGACCCGTTTCGTGGTCTCGACGGGCGTTGTCTCGTCAGGTGTTGTTGACATGGGAATCCCTCAGAGAAGAAGTGGCACGAATAGATTCCATTCTGCCGGGAGGTCCGCGTCGGCGCATCGCAGTCGTATAAGAATTCACCACACCCTGCGCGGGGTCAACGAATTAGTGGTCGGGATACGCATTCCGCTCGCCGAATCAGTCGTCTTGACCACGTGTTCGCGCCGGACGTTACTCCGGGGTATCGACCAGTCGACCCCAATCGCCGGACTTGCCACCAGTCTTGCGTAGTAAGACGAGGTCTTCAATACGGGCCGAGGGATCGATGTCGTGCAGCGAACTGACCACGCTCAGCGCCGCGACGGCGCACGCGGTGAGTGCTTCCATTTCCACTCCCGTGTGATGTACGGTGACGACCATTGATTGGATACTCACGCCCCGCGAGTTCCTGGTGATGTCAACTTGGATGTCATCGAGACTGAGCGGATGGCAAAGAGGAATGAGATTGGCGGTTTGCTTCGCCGCTTGAATGCCGGCGATCCGAGCCGCGTGCAAGACGTCAAGCGCGTGGGTGGCGGTGCCCGGGCTCGGAATCTCTGCGTCGGTCAATACCTCACAACTGGCCTGAGCGCTTCGTCGTGTCGCGCGTTTGCGCGAGACGTCGACCATACGTAACTTGCCGCTGCTGTCGACGTGTGAAAGTTGTTTTCTCACCATGACTTAGCCCTCAACTTGATGCGAACTGATCTCTAGATTGATGATTCAACTGCTGTAGTCGGGAATGTTACTCGGGCTAGTGAACGCGATGAGGGCGCGTTGGTGTATGCGGCGTGCTAGGTCAAGGGTGTCGTTCTTAAATATGGCGCTGGTAGTCTTCAGACCAGCCAGCTGTTTCGGCTCGAATGTGACGAGTGCGTACTTGAAGTCCAATCCCTGGGGGAGCTAGTTCCGTGGCACCAACTAACGACACGAAGGACACGGCGCTACGGGGCTCGCTCGCCACGCCGCGCTCGAACTCGGTGGCCGTGTCAGTGCGTCCACATCTTGGAGGGGCGAACGGTCGACCCGCAGCCAACGCTCACGACACCGTTGTGGCCATGCCCGAAGAGGGACCGTTGGTCGATCGCTACGGCCGCGTTCACAACGATCTTCGTATTTCGGTCACCGATCGTTGCAACTTGCGCTGCGTGTACTGCATGTCCGAGGACATGACGTTCTTGCCCCGGGCAGAGCTGCTCACCTTTGACGAGATAACCCGAGTGGCCCGAGTGGCGCACGACCTGGGCGTCACGGCGATCCGGCTCACCGGCGGCGAGCCCCTCGTGCGAAAGAGATTGCCCGAGTTGGTGGCGAACCTCACGGCGATCGGTTTTGATGATCTGGCGCTCACCACCAACGGTATGCAACTAGCTGCCCTGGCCGGATCTCTCGTGTCCGCCGGACTCACGCGCGTCAACGTCAGTTGCGACTCGTTGCGCGCCGAGCGCTTCGAATCGATTCGTCGGCGCGGCGATCTCGCCACCGTGCTCGGCGCGATGAGCGCGGCCGAAGCCGCGGGTCTGACGCCGCTGAAGGTCAACGTGGTGTTGCTTCGTGACACGAACGACGATGAGATCGAGGATTTCGCGGCCTTTGCCCGCGAGACCGGACGAATTGTGCGGTTCATCGAATTCATGCCGCTTGACGCTCAAGGCGAATGGGACCGGGACCGACTGGTACCGGGTCACGAGGTGTTCGAGCGAATCAATGCCGTGTGGCCCCTCGAAGCGGTCGGCGACCGTAGCGGACCGGAGCCCGCCGAGCGGTTCCGCTTTCTCGACGGGCGAGGCGAGATCGGAATGATCTCTTCGGTGACCCAGCCGTTCTGTGGCACGTGCAACCGTCTGCGGCTAACCGCCGATGGATCAATACGCAACTGCCTGTTCTCTGACGACGAGCACTCGGTGCGCAACGTCATGCGCGCGGGGGGTAGTGACGCCGATATCGCCCAGATGCTTCGACAGGCCGTGTGGGCGAAATTTCCCGGACACGCCATTAACGAACCCGAGTTCTTGCGCCCCGTTCGCTCGATGTCCATGATCGGCGGTTAGGTCCAAAGGACCTCTCCTCACGCGCGAGCGCTCGCGCGAGACNNGAGTCACTAACTAATCTCTGTGAATGACGAAATATCGCATTGGCCAGGCCGCTGAACTCCTTGGCGTGAGCGTCGATACCTTGCGTCGTTGGGCGGTGGCCGGGCGCATCGAATCAACGTCCGGGTCGGACGACCGTCGTTATTTTGACGGCGCCGCGCTGGCCACTCTGGCGATCGAGATCGCCGGTGATCAGAAGTCGAACCAACCCCGGGCCCAGTCCGCGCGCAATCGATTCGTTGGCATCGTGACGAAGGTTGTGAAAGATAAGGTCGTCGCCCAGGTGGAGATCCAGGCCGGACCGCATCGGTTCGTGTCGCTGATCACCCGCGAAGCCGCCGACGAACTCAAGCTGGCCCCGGGCGTGGTGGTGGACGCAGTAGTCAAGGCCACCAACGTCGGCGTGGAGATCCCTTCCGATTTTTGAAGTGTCCCGAGAGGCGTCACCGGTTCAAGCGTGATGATCAAACTGGTTACTCCGGGTGTCCGTCGTTCCGAAAGGCTTGAGATGAGCCCGCGACTGCGTTGAGGGTCAATAGTAGTGTCGTCGACCTCCAACAGCGTGACCCATCGCTCCGAGCAGCCAGAGAGCCAGCCCAACGACGAACACGAGCACGCCGATTGTCCACACAATCGCAATCCCCGTGACGAAGCCAATAATGAGAAGTACTACACCTAGAAAAATCACAATGCCTCCTTTATTACTACCTGTTGTTCCTACTGCTAATCGCCGCGAGTTCGCCTCTTTTAAAAGAGACAGAGACGAGCACGGGGCCGAAAACTACTTGCGACGTCCAGCGCGCCTAGCTGTTACTTGCTCTCTTCGTGCACCGAACTTGAGCGACCACTCGAGTCAGTGACCTGTCGATCCATGGAGTGAGAGCCAGTGCTCACCTGACGTCGAGACGTAGCAAAGATCATCGCCGAGACGACGAATCCGGCCGCCCCCGCAATCATGAGAATGAGACCGACGGTGGAGAGACGAAAGCCCGTACCTTGATAGGTAACGGCCCAGTACATAATCGCCCCCGCGACAGCTGCGATGGCACTTAATACCATTCCGGGAAGACCCACTTCACACCTCCTGCTAGCGCCCTGACCAAGTGTCAGGTGCGAGGGATGCGGGGTTCTAGACGTCCTAATTCGAAGCGTAACATCCGTGATCGCCATCCATGTTGCAATTCAATGAAGATCGCTGTTTCGTGGACGATCCTGGTGATCTCCTTAGAACATCTCTCCACTCCGCTACGGCAAAGTGCCTACTTAACGCGAACGTGGTGAACGGTGCTGCGCAGCGACGAAGCGTCGTGAGAGATCTTGGCACCCGGACACTTCGAGATGGACTACATCACATGCGCATCCTGCGCTTAAGTGCTACGGCGTCGAGGCGGTGGCGACGGATTCGAGCGACTCGTCGAGTGTGACGGGCCAGAACGCGATCGCGTCGGGCGAAATTATCAACTGGCAGCGATCGCCCACTCGATACTCGATCGGATCGCTCGTACGCACTTGAAGTTCGAGTTCGGTGGTGACCGCGACGAAGAGGTCGACTGCCGTGCCGACGTCGGCAATGTCGGTGAGGGTCCCGTTCAATGATGCTCGAGGCGGTTCGTCGAACGCGTTGTCAGCATCTGACGTCGCGACAATGGAGATACGTTCGGGACGCACGCTCCACGCCACGATCGTCCCGGCGCGGAGGTCTGAAGGATTCGTGGCGATGAGGGCGCCGTTGGCGTTGAGAAGCCCGCTGGTCACGACCGTGGCGTGATGCAGGTTCGAGATGCCCAGCAGGCGCGCGACCTCGAGCGAGCCCGGTCGGGTGAAGACCTGGCGGCTCGACCCGGCTTGCAGCACACGACCCTTGCTGATGATGACCACTTCGTCGGACAGGAACGCTGCCTCCTCGGGGTCATGGGTCACGATCAAGGTGGCGAGGCCGGTCTCTCGTTGTAGACGGCGAAGCTGGCGGCGCAGTTCTTGGCGAACGGGCACGTCGAGGGCAGAAAACGGTTCGTCGAGCAGCAGTACTTGGGGCGAACTGCACAGCACCTGCGCCAAGGCGACGCGCTGACGTTGACCGCCGGAGAGTTCCGAAGGAAAGCGGGCGACGAGTTCCTCGAGACCAAGGTGCGTGAGCCAATAACTGGCCAGTTCTGGCGTGGCCGATTTGGCGAAGAGGAGTTGTTGCCACACCGTGAGGTGGGGAAAGAGAGAGAATCCCTGAGCGACGTAGCCGACTCGTCGTTGTTCCGCCGGGACGTGGCGAAGCGATGTCTCGCCGCAGGAAAACTCGCCGGGAGCGGCACCGTAGATTCCGGCGAGGCTGCGAAGAAGCGCTGACTTGCCCGACCCCGAAGGTCCAAGTACGGCGACGTTATTGACGCTCGACGCGTGGGCGAGCGTTAGATGGAACGAGCCCAGGCGGTAGTCGATGTCAAAGTGAACGGGCGCGGGAATCATCTTGGTAGGTGCTTGGGGTAGGGGAAGGTCTGCCTCACTGGCTCGACGACGCGTGAATCGAACACGACTGATCACGACGACGGCGACGGCGACGGCGATGGCGAGCGCGGTGGGGGCCAGCGTCGTGCGCAGCCCGACACCACTGAACTGGTTGTAGGTGTAGATCGGCAGCGAGGCCGGGTTGTACGCGAGTATCACGACGGCCCCGTACTCGCCAAAAGCGCGCAACCACGCGAGGAGCATGCCCGCTCGGATGCCCGGCCCGGCGACGGGCACCGCGACGCGAAGAAGGCGCGACACGTCGCCGTGTCCGAGTGTCGAGGCCACGTCCAACAGTCCTTGGTCCACCGAAGCGAAGGCGGCGCGAGCCGCGACGATAAGAAAGGGCGACGAGACAAAGGTCATCGCGATCACGATGCCGATCTTTGATTCGGTCAGCGACTGGCCAAAGAGTCGGCCCAAGAACGTATAGGGACCGATGAGGTAGATGAGGATGATGCCACTCATCAAGGGCGGCAGGGCCAAGGGGATTTGAACGATGAGTCCGACGATCGAGGCCAGCCGACTCTTCGAGCGCGCCAACAGGTAGGCCAAGGGCACACCCAAGACCGTGATCAACGCGAGCGACATCGTGGCACAGCTCACCGAAACCCAGAGCGCGGGGAAGAGACCCGGCACGTGAAAGCCCCGATCAGAGGTGCTGAGGAAGCGAACGGCAAAGGCGACCAGGGGCACGGCCAAGTACAGGACAATGAGCCCGCCCAAGAACGTCAGCGGGCTGCGGGCGACGCCGCGCGACATTACGGCTGCGACGTCGTGGTCGTGGTGGGGGACGACGCCGTGAAGTCCTGCACCGGACTGAGGGGCGTCACGCCGTTCGCGAGCAGGATCTTTTGGCCACTCTTGCCCAACAGGAACTTGACGAAGGCCTGGGCGGCGGCGGTGTGGGGCGCGTTCTTCAAGATGGCGACGGTGTACTCACCGGCGAGGCTCGTTCCAACCAGCGGGACGGTCTTGATGTGCGCCGCCTTCGCTTCGACGGCGTAGAAGAAGCCGGCGTCGAGTTGGCCGGCCTGGAGCTCGCCGACCAGTGACGTCTCTTCAAAGATGTTGGAGGTCGACGTCGCTAGTGGCGCGAGGGCCGGCACGTTATAGCTGAGTGCGACGCCGCTCAACGCGTCCACGGCGAGCACGCCCTTGGGATCGGTCGCGGGATCGGTTCGACCGAGCAAGAAGCCCGGCAGGTCCACCACGTCGTACCAGGGCTCGGACTTCAGCGCCAAGGCGAACCTGGACGCCGGGTTGTAGCCGAGCACGAGCGGTGATTTGGCGAACTCCTTGTAGGTCGTCACCCAGCTGCCGTTGGCGGCGCCTTGCAAGGTGGCGTCGACCGCGGGCGAGGCACTGATGAAGACGTCGCCCACCACGGTGCCGCCCGAGATCTCACTGGCCAGTGCTGAAGATCCGGCGGAGATGCCACTAATCGTGTAGCCCGTGGCTTTGTGAAAGGCGGGATCGAACTGCTGTTGCATGAGATCGAGGAACGAACCGGCGTAGAGCACGTCGACGGTGCCCGAATGCTTGGTCGTGGTCGCCGCACCGGAACGAGCGGTATCTGTGAGTCCAACGAACATCGCCGCAATGAGGGTGGCGGACAATGCAACGACAGGTGCACGCCCGCGAAAGGTCGATGCAACGCGTGAGCAGGGCGATTGAACGGCGGTCAACGAAGTCGTGATGGCGTCTCCTTCTATCGGTTCGGCGTCGCCACCTAGTCGCCTACTTTTACGGCGTCAAGAGTGGATGTACCTGGTATTTGCGGTATTCTACGTGATTCGACGCTGCAGTTGCGTTGGTGGGTTGACGTCCGAGGGTGAGAACGGCGCTCGGCGGCACCAAAGTTGTCCCAAACTATGGTGGGGAGCGTGAATTTGGCCTCAAACCTTGACTGGGTGTACGTGTCAGCGTCGCCGTTATCGTCCGATGAACTGACGAAGTGGGCGACGCGTCCTAACTGCGGTGCGGTCGTCACGTTCTGCGGGACCGTTCGCAACTCTTCAACCACCGGCCACGAGATCACCTCGTTGGAGTACGAGACCAGCACTGAGCTCGCGGAGGGCCGCCTCCTTGAGGTCGTGGGAGAAGCGAGGTCTCGCTGGCCCGAACTCGGGGCAATCGCCGTACATCACCGCGTCGGCTCGGTCGAGTTGGGCGATACCACCGTCGTCGTCGCGGTCTCATCGGCGCATCGCCTCGAAGCCTTCGAAGCGGCGAAGTACCTCATCGATACGGTAAAGATCTCGGTGCCCATGTGGAAGCGCGAAGTGTGGGAAGGCGGCTCGGCGTGGAGCGAGGAAACCCACAGCATCGTCAGTGTTCAACAGCAGTGATGGTCGCCGTCGCGACGGCCAGTCCTAGGCGTCACGCGTGATCGCCTTGGATGAGGCGAAGCGCTACGTGCTCGAGTCCCTCGCCGCGCCCTCACCCGAGGTGGTGGCGCTTGATGACGTGCTCGGGGGCGTCGCGGGCGAGGTGGTCCTTGCTCGGGAGTTGGTTCCCGGGTTTGCGAACTCCTCGATGGACGGATTCGCACTTCGAGCCCTCGACACCGCGTCGGGTTCAGCGACGTTGCGGGTGATCGGCGCGGTGTACGCCGGCGACGGGGGTTCGTCGCACGTTGGCCCTGGCGAGGCGGCGCGAATAATGACCGGCGCGCCACTTCCCGATGGTGCGGACTGCGTCTGCATGAAAGAGGAAGCGAACGTCGAGCCTTCGGGTGAGACGGTGCGCGTTGCTCGGACGATTCGCGCGGGGGAGTTCGTGCGTTTTCCCGGTGAAGACGTCGCGATTGGTCAGGTGCTCGTAGCGGCTGGCGACGAGTTGAGCCCGGCCAAGGTCGCGGTCCTGGCCGGACAGGGATTCGCGTCGGTGAGGGCGTATCGCCGACCACGAGTTGGCGTGATCTCGACGGGCAACGAACTGGCACGCTCGCTCGGGCCGCTGCAGTCCGGCCAGATACGCGACCTCAATCGACCCTTGTTGCTCGCGTTGGTCAAGGAGTCGGGCTGCCTGCCCGTCGATCTAGGAATCGTCCACGACGACTACGCCTCGATCGCGCAGCGATTGAAAGACGGCGTGGATGACTGTGACGCGGTCGTCTCCACGGGCGGCGTGAGCGTCGGCGACCTCGACCACGTGAAGGCGGTGATCGCTGAGCTCGGCGGTGACAGCGCACGATCGCTGCAGGTGGCCATTAAACCCGGCAAGCCGTTCGCCTTCGGCGTCGTGGGCGCGCGGCGCGTACCGGTGTTCGGACTGCCCGGAAACCCGGTGTCCACGCGGGTCAGTTTCGAGCTGTTCGTGCGCCCCGCACTTCGCTTCCTCGCCGGACACCGCGAGCTCGAGCGCCCGACGGCGAACATGGTGCTGGACTCGGCGCTACCCCGGGAAAGCGACGGCAAGCTTCATCTCATTCACGTGGTCGCCCGTCTGCATAGCGACGGATTGATTCACGTCGAACGAGCCATTCGTCAAGGCTCGCATCTGTTAAGCGCGATCGCTGAAGCCAATGCCCTGGCGATGGTGCCCGAAGGCGCCGACTTGTCGTCCGGTGACACTGTGCGTGCGATGATCCTGGACGCGAGTCAACTGTGCGCCACGTCAACGTGATCCGTACGGACCATACGTCGCGAGCACGGCGACGCCCGTGACGAAACTCCTCCTCCTAGGTCCCGCTCGCGAAGCGGCCGGCGTGAGCCACGACGTCGTTGATGGCAACACGGTCGGCGTCGTCTTGGAAGGTGCGGTCAAGCGCTACGGCACCGACTTCGAACGGATTCTGGCCGTGAGCCAGATTTGGCTGAATGGCAACGCTGCCGATCCGCTCGATCAGGTCGGACCCGACGACGAAGTCGCGGTACTGCCGCCGATCTCGGGCGGATGATGATGGCCCACCTCGCCGTGCAAGGTGGCGAGGGCGTGGTCTAACAGGTCCAGCACCGCCTCGAGACTCTCGAGCGCTCCGGTGGGCGAACCCGGCGTGTTCACTATCAAGCTCTGGCCCGCGATGCCCGACCTCCCTCGAGATAGTGGACCGAGGACGTGGGTGGCGCGCATCACTTCGCCAAAGCCCGGCGCCTCTCGATCGAGCACCAGGAGCGTCGCTTCGGGGGTGAGATCGCGCGGGGAGAAACCTGTGCCGCCGGTGGTAACGATCACTCCAGCGAAGTCGGTCGAGAGTTCGCGAAGGGCGGAGGCGACGGACTCGATCCCGTCGGACACGACGCGCCGTTCGACCACTTGGTAGCCGGCCTCTTCGAGACGAGAGGCGAGGCGAGGACCGGTTTGATCCTCACTTTGTCCCGCGGACACTGAATCCGAGACGGTGAGGATCTTGGCGGCGCGGGTCATGTCTTGAGCGTAGATGCTGACGTGGGCTCTCTTCGCCTTGGCCACTTGCCTGGACGCCTCGCACCATGCGCCGTGCCTCAGTCGGTACGAATCTCCACGGCTAGGGCAGCTATTCCCGCGATCGTCGACTCCATACTCACCAACAGTTCTGCGATCCTCGCGTCCACGATGTCGTGGGCTCGATCGGGGTCTTGTTCGATAGCTCGAGAGAGCGGTGGCTTGTTGGCGTGGAGCGTCACGGTATGTACCAAGACCGCCGCGTGACCGTCGGGAATGACCTCGAAGGACCAGGTGGCCGTGGGCTCTGCGGCGTCGCCCACCACCCATCGAAAGAGCCGGGGCTCATCGCACATCACCACGGTCGACAGCGTCGACCACTCGAAGCCGCTTCGGGCATTACGCCCTTCAATTACCGCACCGACCGCGGCCGTTGAGCCATCGACAAATTTGGCTTCCACCAACTCGGAAGAAAATCGCGCCGGTATCGAAGGATCGCTCACGTAACTCCACAGCTGTTCTGGCGACGCGGCCACGTCGATAGAAACCGAGCGCGTAACGGGAAGTGCGGGCTCGCTCACGTAGCGAGTCTAAGACCGGTCTCCTCACGGTCCTTGGTGAGCGATGCCACCGCTCCCGCGATTCTGTCTCGCGACCCGGGGACCAATAGTGACACCCCAGCCTCTAATGTGCTTCTATGAGCACCCCAATTCCCCCCTCGACCCTTCCGACGACACTGGGCAGCCTGCGCGCGTCGGGCTACCAGTCACGATCCGTCCGTGAAGAGATTCGTCGAAATCTGGAGAGTCGCCTGGCCGAGGGAATCGCCCTCACGTCGTCGGTGCTCGGTTTCGAGGACACCGTCTTGCCCCAACTCGAAACGGCGTTGCTGGCCGGCCACGACATCATTTTGCTGGGCGAGCGCGGCCAGGCCAAGTCGCGGATCATTCGCTCGTTGGTGGAGCTGCTCGACGAGTGGCTCCCCATCGTCGCGGGCTCTGACGTGCGCGACGATCCCTTCAACCCCATCTCGGCCTTCGCCATTGATCTCGTGCGCGCGAGGGGCGACAAGACGCCCGTGAGTTGGGTCCATCGAAGTCGGCGCTTCGCCGAAAAGTTGGCTTCGCCCGACACTTCCATGGCCGATCTCATCGGCGAAGTGGACCCCATCAAGGTGGCCGGAGGGCTCTACCTCGATGATCCCAAAGCGCTCAGTTACGGCCTCGTGCCCAAGTCCAATCGGGGCATCTTTGCGATCAACGAGTTACCGGATCTCTCGGAGCGGATCCAAGTGGGACTCTTGAACGTGCTCGAAGAGCGCGACGTGCAGATCAGGGGTCACTTGGTACGTCTCGAGCTCGACGTGTTGGTCGTGGCTACGGCCAATCCCGAGGACTACACCAACCGCGGACGGCTGATCACGCCACTGAAGGACCGCTTCGGCTCCCAGATTCGCACCCACTATCCCTTCGAAGTGACCACGGAAATTGCCATCATGCACCAAGAGGCGAAACTGCCGACGGCGCCGGTGCCGATCAAGGTGCCGTGGTTCATCGACGACATCGTCGCGCGCGTCAGCCACGTGGCTCGTCGCAGCCACGTCATCTCTCAGAGCTCGGGGGTCTCGGTCCGACTCTCGATCGCGAACTACGAGACGGTCGTGGCGAACGCGCTTCGACGTACGCTGCGCACGCACGACGACATGGTCGTGCCGCGCGTGAGTGACCTGAGCGCGCTGGTCCAGTCCACCCAGGGCAAGATCGAGTTCGACACGATGGACGACGCCGACACCGATCAGGTCATCGCCGCGCTGGTCTCTCTGGCGATTCGCCAGTGCTTCAGTGAGCACGTGCTCTTAGAAGAAGCGCCCGAGATCGTCGAGGCCTTCAACGCTGAAGTCATCGTGCACACCGGGGACGACCTGCCCGACGGGGACTACCTGGTGGTACTGAGCGCTATGCCGGCCCTCGAAGAGCCCGTCGAGCGCGTGGCCGGACCGGGGGCCAGTGCCGGAGAAAAGGCCGCCGCCGTGGAGTTCATTCTCGAAGGTCTCTATCTCACCAAGCGTCTCGCCAAAGACGCCTCGGGGGCCCGAGCGCTCTACCGCTCGAGGAATCGGTAGTGCCGGTTCGCTACGGGTTTCGTCGATTCGGCGAGGGCGATGACTTCGACGAGAACGACGTCGAGGAGATGCTCGCGCACCTGGCCGATGACTTTCTCGAGAGCGGCGACCTCGATGAAGCGATGGACCGGTTGCTGCGCGAAGGATTCACCACCGAGAGCGGCGAGCGTGTCGAGGGGCTAAGAGAGATCCTCGAACGGACCCGTCGACAGCGGCGCGAACTTGAACAACAGGCCGACCCCGACGGGGAGATGCAGCGCTACCGCGACTGGCTCGAAGAGATCGAAGCCATCGAGTCGAACGAACTCGACGAGTTGTTGAGCGAGGCCGACGCCTCCAGCGACCAGCGTCGCCAAGAGGTGACGCGCGACCTCGTCGATCAAAAGAAGATGCAGCGTGATCTCATGAGCGATCGACTCGCAGATCGGCTGGGTGAGTATCGAGAGTACGAGTTCGTCTCATCCAAGGCCCGTGAGGAGTTCGAAGAGCTGTTGAGCGAACTCGAGCGCGACGTGCTCGATACCTACTTTGAGACGAGCAAGGAGTTCATGGGCCGCCCCGACCCCGAAGAGCTCGCGCGCATGCGCGAGATGATGGACGCCCTCTCGACCATGATTGAACAGGATCGTCGCGGCGAAGAGCTCGATCCCACGTTCCAGGACTTCATGGAGAAGTTCGGCGACTACTTTCCGGGTGCGGAGAACCTCGAGGACGTGATTCGTGCGATGGCCGAGCGCGCCGCCGCGGCCGAGGCGATGTTCAACTCACTCTCTTCGGAGCAACAAGGCGAACTACGCGCGCTGTTCGACCAGATGATGCAGAACATGGAGCTCAACTTCTCCATGAACCGACTGGTCTCCAATCTGCGTCAGGCGACGCCAGACCTCGATTGGAGCCGGGCCCACCGGATGCGCGGCCAGGAGGGATCTTCTTTTGCCCAGGCGGCCTCGGTCGCCGAGCAGTTGGGTCAGCTGAAGGGAATCGAGGACTTTCTCGGCCAGAGCCACGTCGCCCAGGGCCTGCCCGAGGTGGACGTGGAGGCCATTCGTAGGAACTTAGGGGACGACGCCGCGCGACACGTGCAACGTCTCCAAAAGGCCCTGCAGGGACTGAAAGATCAAGGATTCATCGACCGTAAGGGCAGTCGTCTCCACCTGAGCGCCAAGGGGATTCGTAAGATCGGCCAGCTCGCCTTGAAGGACATCTTTCAGAAACTTCGTGACTCGCCGCCCACGGGCGCGCACCGCGTCGCGGCGCTCGCGCGAGGGGGAGACCGCGAAGAGACCTCCAAGCCCTGGGAGCCGGGCGAGGCCTTCTCGCTGCATCTGCCCAAGACCCTGCGCAACGCGTTGTTGCGCCAGGGTCCGGGCACGCCGATCCGCCTCCACCCCGACGACTTCGAAGTCGAAGAGTACGAAGCGACGCGCAGCAGCGCGACGGTGATCGCCATCGACCTCTCTCTCTCGATGGCCATGCGCGGGAACCTCATGCCGGCGAAGAAGATGGTCCTCGCGCTGACCCAACTGATTCGCTCGCAGTTCCCGCGCGACTTCGTGGCGGTGGTGGGCTTTGGCGAGCGGGCTCAGGAGCTCAAGATCGACGACGTGCCGGCGTTGACAATCGACTACAACTACGGCACGAACCTTCAACACGCCCTGGCCCTCTCTCGCCATCTCTTGCGAAACGAGCGCGGCGAGCGCCAGGTGGTGGTGGTCACCGACGGCGAGCCCACGGCGCACTTGACGTCTTCGGGCGAGCCCTTCTTCGCCTGGCCGCCGGTACGCGAAACGCTCGATAAGACCATGGCCGAAGTGCTGCGCTGCACCAACGCTGGCATCACCATCAACACCTTCGCGCTCGACATCGAACGAAGTCAGTTCCCCTTCGTGGAACAGATCGCCCGGGTCAACGGGGGACGGCTGTTCTACATCGACGTGGACGACCTCGGGGTCTACGCCCTCGATGACTTCGTCAAACACCGTCGGGCGAGTTAGTCCAAAACAGCCTTGACCAGGTAGTTCGAAAATTCCATTTGCATTTTGGCCCAAACCCCATAACAATGACACCGTTGTAATTACAACGGTGGCAATCACCGTTGAGGGGAGGACTACAACGTGGAAATCGTCGAACTCTTAAGCGGGATGGAAGATCGTGGCTGGCAGGCCCGTGCGAACTGCATGGGCGTCGATCCCGACCTGTTTTTTCCCGAGCGGGGCGCGTCGACGCGCGAAGCCAAAGAGGTCTGTCGCGGCTGCGTGGTGCGTGAGGACTGCCTCGAGTACGCGCTCGATAACGGCGAGAAGTTCGGCATCTGGGGCGGCATGAGTGAGCGCGAACGGCGCCGCCTGCGTCGGGCCCGAGCCATCGAACGTCGCTCGCAGGTCGGCTAGACGCCTACGCCAGGCGAGCTTCGATGGTGCTGTCGAGGCTGAGCCCAAGTTCTTCCCAGCGCGAACGGTCCGTTGCGCTAAGGACCTCTTCGGGGATCAGGCCCACCAGTTCACAGCGCTCGATCTCGCCCCCACTGAGCAAGTTCCTCACCTGGTCGTAGACGGGCGCCGGTCCCAGCGTGAACGGCTCGATCAGGTTGCAACTGATCTGCACGGACTCTTTGATGGGAAAGGCCAGCGCTCGCACTTCGCGGCTTCGAATTTCCTTCGCGACACGTTTGCCCTCCTCGAGAGAGATCCCGTTGACCCAGATATTCCAGGCCACCAGCACCCCTCGGGCCCCCACGGCGACCGCGCCGCTCTCCGCACTCGGCTCGCTCGGGCCAAAGTCGGGCGCCAGGGCGCTAAAAGCGTGTTGGCGCACTTCGGGCAAGGTGCGGATCGAACCATCGCGCATCGGTCCATAGAGAAAGACCGGAACCTCTAAGTCGCGGCCCAGCCAGATCGCGGTCTCGTTGCGCATCCCCAGCGCCTCGTCCGCTCGCCAGTCCTCGAGCGCCACGTAGGGCACCACGTCCACCACGCCCAAGCGCGGGTGCACGCCCCACTGGCCGCGAAGGTCTATGAGCGCCAGCGCCTTCTCGATGAGGGCGTGCACGTCACTGAGCAGCTCGTCGTGATCGTGAATCAAGGTAAAGACGCTGCGCGCGTGCGCGGCGTCGGCGTGTCGGTCGCGCAGCGACTCTCCGCAGACTTGGCTCAGTTGGTCGAGAACGTCGAGGCGCCATCCCTCGGAGATATTGACGACGCACTCAAACAAGGTGCTACTTAGCCAGCGTCGCGGTACATCAGACGCAGGCGGCGCCGTTCGCG
>PKWA01000087.1 GCA_003131665.1 Acidimicrobiaceae bacterium | reverse complement strand
GTGCTGCCCGGCATCGTCGGCTCGATTCAAGCCGTCGAGACGATCAAGCTGCTCCTCGAGTTGGGTGACCCCTTAGTTGGTCGACTCTTGACCTACGACGCACTGGAACAGTCGTTTCGCACGTTCAACGTGCGCCGCGACCCGTCGTGTCCGGCCTGTGGCGAGAACGCCGGTCCGATCCAAATAGCCGAGTACGACGATCTGTGTATGCCCCACCCGGTCCACGCTTAGGCGCCGTACCGCGGATTGCCGTTGACGAATCAAAAGGCCCCCACCCTCGATCGCTGTTGACACGATCGAGGGTGGGGGCTTTTTAGCTGAGGCCTACTACAAAAGCTCGATGATCAATGAAGCGGCAACCGTAGTTGCACCTCCCGAACCCGCGCCAGGAGTCACGGTCAGTGCCGTTGAGTTGGCGGAGGGATTGACGACCGAGAGCACGCTGTTCGCGACAGTCGTCGTCACCAATGCCGTCTCTTGAATCTGTGACGTGCCCGTCGCTCGACCGACGACGGTGTACGCCAAGACCGCTGGCCCACCACCTGAATCGAGCGTGAGCTCTAACTGACCAGCTTCGGTAACGGAGACCTCAAACGTGACTTCATATGTCCCGATGGTCGACAGGTTGAACGTTGTTCCGGTGAGCTTCGTGATCACTCCGGTGCCGAGAGTTGGGCCGAGTTCTGGAAACGGCACTGGCGCGCCGACGGCAATGGTCGCCGCGTAGTCCCCAGGGGCAAGGCCGTAGAACTCAGCGAAGTCCACTGTCGTACCGTTCGTACCGTTCGTACCTCCCGAACCCGACGCGCCCGTGGCGCCCGTGGCGCCAGTCGCGCCAGTCGCGCCAGTCGCGCCAGTCGCGCCAGTCGCGCCAGTCGCGCCAGTCGCGCCAGCTGGCCCGGGCGTTCCGCCCGTTGCAGCCGGCTTGGCCAAGCTCAAGGTACTGGACTTTGAGATGACCGTCGCGACCTTAGGTGCCACAAGGATCTGAGCACTCTTGTTGATTCGCGTGGGCTTGAAAAAGGCAAGCGATGGATTACCGACGCGAGCCGAAGCAGTGACCGTAACGTTGGCCGCTGAGCTCGACGCGATCACTGGCACGAGGGCAATACCCTTGGCGTTCGTCGTCACTGTCCCGGTCGTCGCGGATGAACCCTTAACGTGTCCGCCGCGCACTTTGAATGAGACGAGCTGATCCGCTAGTCCTCGATTGGCCCCAGGAACTGTGACCGTAATTTTGGCGGTCGGATCGGTGGCCGACGTGGCAGTCAGGGCAACCTTGAGCTTCGGTGCGGCGGTGATGCCCGAGACCTGGCTCATCAAGGCACGTAGTTCGCTGACGGCGGCCGTAGTGCCCGCGTCAGTCGCCGGATACGCCAATCCCCACGCGACGTGGTTGTAGACGATTTTTGCGGCGGCGCCCAATTGACTGGCGGTGTACAGGCCTGCGCGTCCTGAACTAATTCGTCCGAGCGCCTGCTCCTTTGAAAGGGCGTAACCGAGGGCCGCGAAGCCAGCAGTTGACGCGCCACTGGGCGATCCCGAAGCCACGTAGTTATAGGTGGTCATGGGATAGTTGCCGTCATTTGCTGGAGAGTCCGCGCACAGTCCCCATCCGTTGATCGACGGAAAACCCAGTCCGTAGAGACCGAAGTAGGTGTTCTTGCCGTCAAGTGTCGCGCAGTACCCCTCATACCCATCGGAGGGAGCACCCTTAGTGCACGTGGACGTTTCTGAAACTTTCGGTTGCGCAGTGTTTGCTCGCTGTGTTCCGGCGACGGCGATCCCACCGGGAATTGCTACACCTAGGGCCAGAACGAGACTGAATAAACCGGTTCGTATGGTTCGAACTTGCATTTCGACCTTCTTCTTATTTCCCTGACGCATTGTCGGGGGAAGAGGAAGCAAGGTCCTGACGTCCTGAAGGGAATTGTACCACCGTAAATTCGTTCTTATGCTGTGACTTTTAGGTACTTCCTGTCAATTGACTTAGGCCATAACAACAATTGTGCCGGCGAACTTGTCGTGCAGAGTCTGATTCCGCGAGTCATACAACGGATATAGGTTGTCAATGAGTGCGATAACGACCACGATATAGATTGAGGCCGAGCTTGACGCGAGTTCGATAGCGCTGTAAACGGCGATGAAGCCCCAGCGTTTGAACGCCTGTAGAAGGTTGATGGCCTGTCCATTTCCCGCGTCGCGAACTCTCGTCGCCACGACGCGATTGCCGACGGTCTGACCTCGAGCGCCGCTCAAGAGCTTGACCATATAGATACCCTGGAGTACCAGACCAATGACCGCGCCGGCAATGTTGCCGTCAAGCTGGGCGAAGATTGACACCACGACCAGCGTCGGAATAATCAATATCAGATCGTCGGCAAACGTCGCACCTACTCGGCGCCACCATCCGGCCAGCATCAGTCCCGTCGCAGTATCGATCCGGCCGTGGGCGTTGGCGGCAAGCGTTCTGCCACACGCTGGACATTGCGTTTCATTCATTTCCGAGCCACAGTTCGAGCAGTACATCTCTCTATCTTGCTCTCTCGCGCGATGCTCGAACGACATTTCGCACCTCGATGGCAGTTTCGTCGACGTTGGGAACGACGAGTACCGCCTAGCCTTGGTGGCGTGAGTGCCGACGAACGCGTCACCGATTCGGGAATTGAAATCAAAACGGTCTATCGGGGCGCCGATCTCAAGGACTTTGACGAAGAGGCCCAACTCGGTGAACCGGGCGCCTATCCATATACCCGAGGCGTTCAAGAGACGATGTACCGCGGGCGACTGTGGACGATGCGGCAGTACGCTGGCTTCGGGAGCGCCGAAGCGACCAATGAACGTTTTAAGTTTCTTTTGGACGCCGGCCAGACGGGGCTCTCTTGCGCCTTCGACCTGCCCACGCAGATGGGCCTTGACGCCGACCACGTGCGAGCCGAAGGTGAAGTGGGCAAAGTCGGCGTAGCGATCTCATCCCTAGAGGACATGCGACTGCTGTTACGTGATCTGCCGCTCGCCGAAGTCACGACGTCGATGACCATCAACGCGACCGCGGCGACGCTCTTGTTGCTCTATCAGCTCGTTGGAGAAGAGCAAGGAAGTACTGGCGCGCAACTTCGCGGCACCGTGCAAAACGACATCTTGAAGGAGTACGTGGCGCGAGGTACGTATATCTATCCGCCCCGGCCGTCGATGCGCCTCGTGGTGGACACCTTTGCCTACTGCGCGAAGGAGATGCCGAACTGGAACACGATATCGATCTCGGGCTACCACATTCGAGAGGCCGGCTCGACGGCCGTGCAAGAGATCGCCTTCACTCTTGCCAACGGCATTGCCTACGTCGAAGCGGCGCTCGCCGCGGGACTGACCCTTGACGTATTCGCGCCACGACTCAGTTTTTTCTTCAACGCGCACAACAATCTCTTCGAAGAGGTGGCCAAATATCGCGCGGCACGTCGATTGTGGGCTTCGATCATGCGCGAGCGCTTCGGCTCGAGCGATCCTCGTTCGACGATGTTGCGCTTTCATACTCAGACCGGTGGCTCGACGCTGACGGCCCAACAGCCTGAGAACAACATCGTGCGCGTTACTCTCCAAGGTCTCGCCGCCGTACTGGGCGGGACTCAGAGCCTGCATACCAACGGCTTTGACGAAGCGCTGGGACTTCCGACGGAGCGGGCCGCGAAGCTGGCCCTGCGAACCCAACAGGTTCTGGGTTACGAGTCGGGCACCGCCGACACCGTGGACCCCTTGGCCGGTTCGTACTTCGTCGAATCATTGACCAACGAGGTCGAACGACGGGCTCGAGAGTACATCGAGACCATTGACCAGATGGGTGGTTCCGTCGCGGCGATCGAGGCGCACTACCTTCAAGACGAGATTGACGCCGCGGCCTATGAGTTCGCGCGCGGAGTCGAACGAGGCGACAAGATCGTGGTCGGAGTCAATCGATTCATCGAGAGCGAGCCCACCAGAGCCGACGTCTTTCCCATCGACGAGCAGCAACAGCAAGACCAGATCGCGCGCGTTCGCCAACTTAAGGTGTCGCGCGACAACGATGCGGTGCGTGCGGCGCTCGACGACCTCGGTGCGGCCGCTCGTGGATCGGCCAATGTGCTCTATCCGATGAAGACGGCGCTGGCACGACTGGCGACGCTCGGTGAAGTGGCCGACGTCTTGCGTGATGAGTTCGGGGTCTACCAGGCGGGTTAGTAAGTCAGCGGTTCGTGAAAGTGCGTCACGACCGGGACCTCGCGGTAGTAGCGGTGGGTGAGAGCACGCCACGCGGTAAAGAGCTCCGTCTCTCGAAACGAGAGGTGCGCGTCAATCGAGGACCAGCGAACGAGTAAAAGGTAGAACGATCCATCTTCGGCCTGACGGCGCACTTCGGCGCCAAAGCACCCTTCGGCGCTCTCGATGAGGGGCAACGCTTCGCGCATCGACTCTTCGAATGCCGGTTCTTCCCCCACGCGAATACTCAACAGCGCGTGTTCGAGCATCATGCGCGCTGAAGGAGCCGTTGACGCAACGCCGTGTCCTGGGCGACGGCAATGGCCGTATGGGCCAGGGCGACGGCACCGTCGATGACCGCTTGATCGGCTGCTGGTGTTACGCAGGCGGCCGTGAACTCCGGCTGATGATTGACGGCCCCGTGGGTGGGAATCATCAAGAGGGGATGGATCGACGGCACCACGAGCGAGACGTTGCCCATGTCCGTGGAGATGGTCGGCTTCGCGGCGAGCTCGTCATCGAGGGCGAAATCTCTCCCGGGCGATTCTGCCGAACGACGGTAGTGGGCGAGGATATCGGGGTCGGACTCCATATGCGAGAAGGAGTGCCCGACTTCTTCAATGACGAGTGTGGTGCCCGTAGCGAGGGCGCCGGCTTCAAAGCAGGCGTTGACGCGACTTCGCAGTTCGCTGAGTCGCTCGGCCGTGGTTGATCGAGCCATGAAGCGTCCCACGGCTCGACTCGCGATGATATTGGCGGCCGAGCCACCCTCGGTGACTATGCCGTGCACCTGATCCTCCGGGCGCAACTGTTGACGCAACAGACCAAGGGCGACTTGAGCAATGGTGAGTGCGTCTAGTGCGTTCGCGCCCTCCCACGGGGCCGCCGACGCGTGAGCCGCCTTGCCGGCGAACACGACGTCGAAGTGATCGACGGCGAGACACCTGGCGTCGAGCCACTCTTGTGGAAATGGGTGCACCATCATCGCCGCGTGCGCATCGTCGAAGTACCCCGCTTCGATGAGATCGATCTTGCCTCCGCCTCCCTCCTCGGACGGCGTACCGAGCAACGTGACCGTGAGATTGAGTTCATCGGCGACGGCTGCAAGCCCGAGCGCCGCACCGAGCGAGGACGCCGCGATGATGTTGTGACCGCAGGCGTGACCGACGTCGGGCAGTGCGTCGAACTCGGCACAAAAAGAGATGTGCAGTTCACCCGATCCCTGGGTGGCGCGAAAGGCGGTGGGCAACGAGGCGACGCCTCGTTCGACGAGGAAACCCTGCTGTTCGGCGGCGAGTGCGACCGCCTCCGATGACTCAAACTCGACGTACCCGAGTTCGGGGTGGGCGTGGATGTAACGGCTCAGTGCGACGAGATCGTGACGAGCGTTCTCGATGGCCTTCGTGGCGCGATCTTGTAACGTCATTCAATCTCCACCACGACGTCGCCGGCGCTGACGGAGTCGCCCGTGGTGACGTTGATAGCTTTCACGACGCCCGATCTCTCGGCACTCACCAGGTTTTCCATTTTCATAGCTTCAAGAATGACGACCGTGTCGCCGGCCTCGACCGCCTGTCCGACTTCGACGTTGACCTTCACGATCGTGCCTTGCATCGGCACGCTGACCTTGCCCGAACCACTGCCGAGCACACCGGAGTGGTGTTGGCGTCGGGGTTTGGCGGCGGTGCTCTGGGGACGCGCGGGCAACTCCTCGTCCGACTCTGGGATCCAGAGCGCGACGGTGACTCGCCGTCCGTTTACTTCGGCCGTGACGTCCTTGCGTACCGTGCCCTCACCTACGGAGATAGCGGCCATGCCCGGCGTCGGCAACGCGGCGAAGTCCAAACTGGTTTCCAGCCACTTGGTCGAGTGCGTGCCGTTGACGAACTCTTCACTCGAGAGAATCGCGACGTCCGCGCTGAGGGTAGTTGCGACGCCTTCAATAGCGGTCTCTTCGATCGCGCGCAGCATCCGCCGGCGCGCCCGTTCGCGGTCCGGGGCCCAGACGATGAGCTTGCCGATCAGATTGTCGTAATACTGCGAGATCGAATCGCCCACGCTGTAGCCCGCGTCGAGACGGACGCCCGGACCCGAAGGCAGATCGAATCGCGTGATCGTCCCCGGGGAAGGCAGAAAGCGCCCTCCCGCGGGATCTTCGGCGTTGAGGCGAATCTCGATCGCGTGGCCGCTCGGTCGAACGTCCCCTTGGGCGAAGTCCAACTGCTCTCCGGTGGCGATGCGAAGTTGCCACTCCACGAGATCGAGTCCGGTCACCATTTCGGTCACGGGGTGTTCGACCTGAAGGCGCGTGTTCATCTCGAGAAAGTAGAACTCGCCGTCTTGGTAGAGGAACTCCACGGTCCCGGCGTTCACGTAGCCACAGGCCCTCGCAATCTTCACGGCCGCTTCACCCATAGCGTGGCGCACGTCGTCGGGAAAGTTCGGAGCCGGTGTCTCCTCGACTAATTTTTGGTGACGACGCTGCGTTGAGCAGTCACGTTCACCAAGCCACAACGTGTTGCCGTGAGTGTCGGCGAGGATCTGCATCTCGACGTGTCGGGGCCACGCGAGGTAGCGCTCGAGATAGCACTCCGGGCGCCCGAAGTAACTCGTAGCTTCGCGCTGAGCGCTTTCCAGTGCCGCGGGAGCTTCGTCGGACGCGTTGACGACCTTCATCCCACGACCGCCGCCCCCGTACGCGGCCTTGATCGCGACGGGCCAACCGAACTCCTTACCGAAGGCGACCACTTCCTTCGCGTTTTTGAGAACTTGGTTCCGGCCCGGCACCCCGGCGACGCCCACCGCCTCGGCCGCGAGACGTGATGAGATTTTGTCGCCCATGACCTCCATCGCCTCGGGCGGCGGTCCGATGAAGGTAACCCCGCGCGAAAGGATCGCGCGAGCAAAGTCGGGGTTCTCTGAAAAGAAGCCGTAACCGGGATGGACACCATCGGCCCCGGAGCGTTCGATCACGTCCAAGATCGCCTCGGTGTTGAGGTAGCTTTCCGCGACCGTTTGACCGCCGAGGGCGTAGGCCTCGTCGGCCATTCTCACGTGCAGCGCGTTACGGTCCAACTCGGAGTAGACCGCGACGGTGGTGATGCCCATTTCCCGGCAGGTCCTAATCACGCGAACCGCGATCTCGCCTCGATTGGCGATGAGGACTTTCTTTAGCACCCAAACCTCCGTACAGAGCCAGTTATTTTCTAGCACTCGTCTCTCAAACTCTAATGTTTGAGTGTGAGCCCCATTGTTTGGCGTGTTGAACACTTTGATGACATCGATTCGACCAATTCGTACGTGGCCGCTCAGGTCAACGACGCGGTCGCCGAGGGACTCGTCGCCATCGCCGATTTTCAGAGCTCCGGTCGTGGACGCTTAGACCGCCAGTGGTCATCACCGCCGAGAGCGTCACTGCTCTGTTCGATTCTCTTGCGACCGCAACTTGAATCAGAGCACCTGCAACTCGTCGTGGCCGCGGTGGCGCTGGCTGCTCGCGCCGCCCTGGTTCGTCTCTGTGGCGTTCGACCACAACTCAAGTGGCCCAATGACTTGGTCGTTGGAGACAACAAGCTCGCCGGACTTCTCGCGGAGGTCGTGGGGACGAAGCGTGACTTGGCCGTCGTGGTGGGACTTGGTGTGAATCTCACGTACCCCGGTCCCGAGGGAGTGTCCTCAACCAGCGTGCTTCGTGAGAGCGGTCTGACGATCGCGCCACGCGCGCTGCTCGATCTGGTGCTCGAAGAGCTCGAGACGCGCCGTGCACAACTCGATAGCGAAGACGGTCAACGAATGTTGCGAAGAGAGTACGAGAGCGCCTCGGCCACGATCGGCCAGACCGTGCGCGTCGAGCAACTCGCTCGCACCGTCGTCGGGCGAGCGCTCGGTGTCGACGCGGCCGGTCAACTCCTGGTCGAGGTCGAGGGCGTCATGCAGACCTTTGGTGTGGGCGACGTGGTGCACGTACGCCACGGTCAGGTAGCGGGCGCGTGAGTCGGCCCACTCGAGTCTTAGTGACCGGCGCCGGAGGTCAAGTCGGGGTCGATCTGGTGGACGTGCTTCGCGGCTTCACGCCCCCGGGCGGTGACGCGGCGTTTCAACCGGACGGTCGAGTCGCCACTCCTGAGGAATTCGAGGTGCTTGGTCTCACTCGTCGCGAACTCGACGTCACTGATCGCGACGGCGTTCTTCGATCAATTCGCGCGGCCCGACCAGACGTCATCGTGCATCTCGCGGCGTACACAGCCGTGGACCGCGCCGAAGAGGACGCAGCGGCGTGCTTTGAGGTAAACGAGCAGGGCACCGAGTCGATGTCACTGGCGGCCAGTGAGGTCGGCGCGCACCTTATCGCCATATCGACCGACTACGTGTTCGACGGTACCAAGGGCAGCGCGTACGTGGAGTATGACGATCCGCATCCTCTGAGCGTCTATGGCGCGTCGAAACGCGAAGGCGAGCTTCGTTGCTCGCCGCGCGACACGATCGTTCGTACGTCGTGGGTGATGGGTGTGCGTGGCAAGAACGTCATCCACGTGATTGCCGATCGAGCGATGTCGGGGGCCAACGTGCGCTTCGTGAACGACCTCAAGGGCACCGTGAGTGCCGCGAGCGACCTGGCCAGGTCACTGGTGACGTTGGTGCGAGAACGACCCAGCGGCACTTGGCACGTGGCGAACCCCGGCGCCACCACGTGGTTCGAAGTCGCTTCGTACGTTGGGGGCCTCCTCAATCGGGGTGAGGAGTTCGCGACACCGATCTCATCGAGTGAGTTGTCGCCAACCCCTCTCGCCTTACGCCCGGTGCGTAGTGACCTCAATACCGAGAAGTTCGCTTCAAATTGGGCGGCGTTGCCCGAGTGGCGAGACGCCGTCGCTCGCCTGGTGGTGGACCGCGCGCATCGCGACGACGTGACGAGGTGAGCGAGGTGACCCATGACGTCTCCGCGGTGGTCGTTGACTATCACACCGATCAGGTGTTGGTCGAGTGTGTGGACTCGCTCCTCGCCAACGGGGTTCAAGAGATCGTCGTGGTCGAGAACGGTGAGGTTGGTTCGGTTCCTTCGTCGCTGCTCGAGCGCGGGGTGGTGCTGGTCTCGCCGGGCGTTAATCTCGGCTACGGGCGCGGGGTAAATCGCGGTGTCGCGTTGACTCGTCCGACGAGCTACGTCCTCGTGTCGAACCCCGACGTCGTGGTACACCATGGTGCGGTAGCGGCCCTCGTGGCCTTTCTCGACTCGCACCCGAAGGTGGCGCTCGTCGGGCCGGAGATTCTACGCACCGACGGCACGGTCTACCCCTCCCAGCGAGTCTTTCCGAACGTCTGGCTCGCGGGCCTTCACGCGGTGTTGGCGCCACTGTGGCCCGGAAACCCGGCGACGGCGCGTTATCGCTCGAGAAGAAGTGACGGCACCGTCGACTGGGTGTCGGGCGCCTGTTTTCTTGTTCGACGCTCCGCCTTTGAGTTGGTGGGGGGCTTTGACGAGCGGTACTTCATGTTCGCCGAGGACATGGCGCTGTGCTGGGAGTTGCGTGAGCACGGGTTTGAGGTGGCCGCGACGAGTGACGCGACGGTGACCCATCTCGAGGGCGTGTCACCCGCTCGGGCCTCGCGAGAGATGCTCGTGGCTCATCATCGCAGCGCCCTGCGCTTTGAGGTTCAAACGGCACGGGGCTGGCGCCGAGTGCTGGTGCCCCTGGCGAGTCTCGTCTTAAGTCTGCGACTGGTACTCGTTCTCATGGCGCGCCCTAAGAAGTGAAGAGATCAGCGTCTAGAATGGCCCTAGGGCTGCGAGTGGTCTGTGGTTGAAAGTCGATGCCAGTCGCAGGCAAAACGACCCACGTAAGGCGACTCGTGGTCGCTGAGCATGGTGCGGCTTAGAGGTAAGTCCTGCCCGTCTCGGTGCCGGCTGTCGGCGCCCGGCGGAGAGGGAGCAAAACGCGTCTTTCACGGCACGGCCGGGCTCGTCCCTCGCGGGGGCCGAGCCGCCCGGCCCGGGCGCGTGATCTCCTCAGCAGGCGGGTGTGGGGCCAAAGACCAGGTCAGCCGTACGCCGGCCCATCATGGCGGCACGGCGAGCGGACCGGAGACAAAACCAGCCGTGCGAGAAGGCGTCAAGGCGCCGATGGCCGTCAAGGCTGCCTGAGGAGGACCGATGGACATTGTTGTCAACGCCCGCCGCGTCGAGGTTTCGGACGATCTGCGGGCTTCTGCCACGCGCAAGATCGAGCGCCTCAACCGGTTCCTAGCCGGGATGGAGCGTGCTGAAGTCTCGTTCTCCGACGGCCGGCCGGGCCACCTGGCGGCATCTGTGACCTGTGAAGTCGTGTTGGAGGGACATGGCCACGTCGTGCGGGCGTCGGCGGCAGGCGCGAAACCGGCGGCGGCCCTCGAGGCCGCAGTCGACAAAGCGGAGCACCGCCTCACCCGCTTGAAGGAGAAATTGGTCGGACGGTCGAGGCCCCGCCACCGGGACGGACAGCGGCCTACCGGCGGCGACGAGGGTGGGGACGACGAGGACCTCGACATAGACCTGGAAGGGATCACAGAGCTCTGACCGAGGCCTCTAGCCGCCCCCGGGCCGGCCAGGCCGCCGGCCGAGCGGGCGAAGCTGTCACCGCCGGCGCTGGTCGTGTTGGCGCGGGCCTCGAGGGCGACCTGGCGATCGTCGGCTCCACGGCGACAGGCAAGACGGCGCTGGCCGTCGAGCTGTGGCGGCGCCTGCCGGGCATTGAGCTCGTCTCGGTCGATGCCATGGCCGTTTACCGTGGGCTCGACATCGGGACAGCGAAGCCCAGCAGATCCTCCACCGCCGGCCGCCACGGTGAGGGGCCCGGTCCCACCGGCGCCCCGTCCGGCCCGCGCTGGCACCTTCTCGATCTTGTCGAGCCCGAGGAGGAGTTCTCCGTCGCACAATTCCAGCAGGCGGCCGTGGCCGCGCTGGGTTCCATCCGCGGGCGTGGGCATCACGCCGTCCTCGTCGGCGGCACGGGGCTCTACCACAGGGCAGTTGTCGACGGCCTGGAGCTGCCCGGCCGCTTCCCTGCCATCGCGGCCGACCTCGAGGAGGAGGCCGAGGGCGGCCCGGCGTCCGTCGCCGCCCTGCATCGCCGCCTCGGCGATCTCGATCCCGTCGCGGCCTCCCGCATAGACCCGGCAAACCGCCGGCGGATCGTGCGGGCTTTGGAGGTGACCCTTGGGAGCGGGCGGGGTTTCTCGAGCTTCGGTCCGGGGTTGGAGCATTATCCGGCCCACAGAATTCGGCTTGCGGGGCTCCGGCTCGAGCGTGCTGAGCTGATCCGGCGCCTGGCTGGCCGGCTCGACGCCCAGCTCGCTTCCGGCTGGCTCGACGAGGTCCGTGAGCTGGCGTCACGGCCGGGAGGGCTTTCGCGTACTGCTGCCCAGGCGATCGGCTACCGGGAGCTGCTCGAGGTCGTCGCTGAGGGGCGGCCGCTGTCATCGGCCAGAGACGCCATCCTGGTGCGGCTGAGAGCCTTCGCCCGCCGGCAGGAGGCGTGGTTCCAGCGCGATCCGAGGGTCCGGTGGTTCGAAGCGGACAGCCCTCGCCTCGCCGAGGACGTGACGGAGTTCTTCGTCGCGGGCGACTCGGGCCAACGTGCACCCGACCCGGCCGGAGGCGCCGAGCGGGCATGGGAGACTGGAGCCCGATGACGGTCGTGTCTCTGCTCAAGTATCACGGGCTCGGCAACGATTTCCTGATCTCGCTCCACCCAGCCGGCCTTCCCGGAGGCGACGAGCTGGACGCGGACTTCGTCACCACCGTGTGCGACCGCCATCGGGGCGTCGGGGCAGACGGGGTGATCGTCGCCCGCCCTCCGAGCGCCCGGCAGCCCGCTGCCCCGCAGTCCGGCGACGGGAGCGATGCGCATGCGCCCCCGCCGGTTCGCATGGAGCTGCGCAACGCCGACGGCAGCGGGGCCGAGACGAGCGGGAACGGCTTGGCCTGCCTCGGTCTCGCCCTTGTCGACGCAGGCGTGGCACTCAGCCGCACCGTCGTCATCGAGACCGTGGTGGGAATGCGCACCGTCACGGTCGGGCCGCGATCAGGCGCCTGCTCGGAAGTTCGTGCCGAGATGGGCCGGCTGCGGGTACGGCCGCAGCCCGTCGACGCGGCCCTCCGCGCAGGATGGCCATCGTTTGCCGTGGACGCCGGCANNCAACCCCCACCTCGTCCTCATCGTCACCACACTCGACGGCATCGACGTCGCAGGGTTGGGGCAGCGGCTCGAGGCAGCCAGGCCCGGCGGACAGAACGTCGAGTTCGTCGCGCCCGGCTCTGACGGTGGCCTCGATCTCGTCACGTTCGAGCGCGGAGCCGGCATCACTGAGGCGTGCGGAAGCGGGAGCTGCGCGGCGGCCGCCGCCGCCCGGGCTCTCGGCTTGGTGAAGGACCGGGTCGAGGTGCGCAATCCGGGCGGAACGGCGGTGGTGGACCTGCACGGTGAGGACCCGTTTTCCCCCACTGCTCTTTTGACCGGCCTCACGTGCCGGGTCGCTCGCATCGAGCTCGAGCTTGATCTCGAACGCCGAGCCGCTCTCAGGTGAGGTCCGAGGATGGCTGAGCTATGACGCTCATCGACCGGAGCTTCCGGGAGAAGATCGTCCTCGTGGGCATG
>PKWA01000089.1:5844-6077 GCA_003131665.1 Acidimicrobiaceae bacterium | reverse complement strand
GGATCAAAGCGCCTACGCCCGCTGGTACACGCTCGTCACATCGCGATGTACCTCATTCGAGACCTATTGAATAACTATTCATATCCCATGATCGCGCGTATTTTTGATGGACGAAACCACACCACGGTCATTAGCGGGGTCGAGAAGATTAAGGAACAGTTGACGTCAAACCCTGAAGTACTCAATCAAATCAATCAATTGAAGCGCCGTCTTCAAGGAGAGAATTAGGGGAA
>PKWA01000089.1:0-5803 GCA_003131665.1 Acidimicrobiaceae bacterium | reverse complement strand
TTGAAGAAACCGTTATTTATCAGCGATATTAAAGAGTTACCCGTCAATCCACAGCACTACTACTACTAAGACTTCTTCATATCGAAATACACACGTAATCTCAGTAGTAAGGAAAGGTAGTCCTATGAAGTTCAAATCAGAGCGCGACATCCTCGTTGAGGCGCTGACCGCCGCTAGTCGTGTGGTCGCGACCCGACTCATCGGTGCTTCTTCTGGCATTCTCCTTACGTTGAACGGAAATCAACTGGTCGTCACCGGCACCGATCTCGACATCACGGCGCGCACCACGGTTGACGTGATTGGTATTGAGGATGGTTCCACCGTCGTTCCCGCTCGCCTCATCGTTGACGCGGTTCGCTCACTCGAGGCCGGCGCGGTGACCGTTGCCAGCAACGAAGAAAGTGTTGAAATTTCATTAAGTCGCGCCAAGTTCTCGCTACGAACCTTTTCGGTGGCGGACTACCCGAAGCTTCCACCGGTAACGGGGCCACTCACGTCGATTGCGGCCCTGGATCTCATTCAAGGTTTGAACCAAGTGGTACGAGCGGCCGCTAACGATGACGCACGACCGCTGCTGACCGGAGTTCTGTTCACTACAGAGAATGGCACGCTTCGATTGATCGCGACCGATTCGTATCGACTGGCGGTTCGTGACGTCCCTGGCGTGCAGGGGCTGAGCGGTTCTCAAGATCTCTTGGTGCCGGCTCGAGCACTTCAAGAGCTTCAGCGCGCCGCCGCGCAACTGGCTTCGGACGCGGAGATCGGCGTGACGTTAAGTGACGCCGAGATCTGCTTTGTGGTTGGCAGCACCAGCATCGCCTCACGGTTGATCGACGGGAACTACCCCTCGGTGCTGCAGTTAATCCCGGCCAGTTACCCCAACCAACTACGAATCGCGAAAGATACCCTCCTCACGTCGTTAAAACGGGCCAAGCTGCTCGCGAAGGACTCCACCTCGTCGGTCCGTCTCACCATGAGAGACCGCAACGTGGAGATTCGAACCCAAAGTCACGACACCGGTGACGTGGAAGACAACGTCGACGCGGACTACAACGGTGAAGAGATGACGATCGCGTTTAACCCGGGCTTTTTGATCGATGGGGTAGAAGCGGTGCCCGGTGACGAAGTCGTTCTGGAGATGTCGGACTCAGTGCGCCCGGCGATGGTGCACGGCGTGGAAGACGTGCGCTTTCGTTACCTCTTGATGCCTGTTCGAGTTCAGTAGTTGAGTTGACTGTCGTGGGTCTCCACGAACTGACGCTTCGTAACTTTCGACTCTTTAGCGAGTTCACCTTCCGGCCCGATCCTGATGCGGTCACGGTGCTTCTCTCACCCAACGGTACCGGTAAGACAACCGTGCTGGAAGCGGTGAACGCCCTCGCCACCGCGTCCTCATTTCGCACCAACGCGGCCAGCGACATGATCCGAGGTGGCGAAGCAACGGCCGAGGTGCACGGAGTGATGTATCAGCGCGAACGAAGAGTTCAAGTGGACCTGACCCTGACTCGCGGCGTACGCAATACCACCAAGCGAATGCTGGTAAATGGCCTGCGACCAGGCTCGCGGGCCGAGCTCGCCGAGGCGTTGCCGCTGACCGTCTTTACACCGGAGGGCGTGGACGTCGTGCGCGGAGGACCCGAACACCGTCGAACCTACCTGACCAATCTGCTGGGTGACGTTGAGCCGCACACCGCCGAGATCGTTGAACGATTCAATCGAGTGCTGAGTCAACGAAATGCGTTATTACGTGCGTTAGAAGGAGGTCGTCCCTCAAGCACTCAGCAGGCTGAATTGGAGTTATGGACAAGTGACTTCAGTGACGTGAGCGAGGTACTTGTCGCACAACGCGAGTCACTCATCATCCAACTGGCACCTCTCGTGACTTCGTTTTACCGTCAACTTGCCGAGAGTTCGAGCGAGGTAGGCGTGACGTATGAACGCTCGTGGTCTGAGAGTTTGATCGACGCGTTGACGACTTCTTTTCACGACGATCGCGTGCGTGGCTACACCACAGTGGGACCACATCGTGACGACGTCGCGCTCACGTTGGAAGGACGCGACGCCCGACGACAAGCGTCCCAGGGGGAGCAACGTTCACTGGCCTTGGCCCTGCGCTTGGCCGGTCATGAGCTCGTCCACCAGCGCCGAGGGATCGACCCCTTGTTACTTCTCGACGACGTCTTCAGCGAGCTCGATCCCCTGAGAAGTAACCGGCTTTTGGCCCTTTTGCCCACTGGCCAGACCCTGGTCACGACGGCCTCGCCCCTTCCTAGCGCCCTGAGTCCGGCGGCGGTCATCGATTTGACCCGGGTCTTGCGGTGAGGCCACGTGAAGAAGAGCCCGCGCCCCTGGGCGAACTCTTGCACGCCTTGGCGGGGCGGTTGCGACGGGTGGACTTGCGGGTGATTGACGACGCGCGTCGACTGTGGCCGACCGTTGTGGATCCGGTGCTCGCCGAGCACTGTCGAGTCGAGTTCATCAAGGACGGCGTACTGGTCGTGAGTGTGCCGTCGGGTGCTTTCGCGCAGCGAGTGGTATCGGAGAGCCCATCGATTTTGAAGGGTTTTTCGACCCTCGGAAAGAGTGCGCCCACGACACTTAAAACGGTGCTGAAACAGCCCTAAGTCTTCGTCGATACGTCGACGAAGTACGAGCGTTAACGGTGAGAAGTGACACCGCGTCGGGTAGGATGGAGCAGTCAATTTATTGACGACGCCGGCACCTAAGTGCCCAAATTTTTGTGTTGAAAGGATTCCTTCGTGGCCGCTATGACCAAAGGATCTGAAACGTACGACGCGAGCGACATCACCGTTCTCGAGGGCTTAGAACCGGTCCGAGTTCGCCCTGGGATGTACATCGGTTCAACCGGTCCGGCCGGTCTTCACCACCTCATCTGGGAGGTCGTAGATAACTCGGTGGATGAGGCAATGGCCGGGTATTGCACGCGAATTGACGTCACGTTGCTGGCCGACGGAAGTTGTCGGGTGGCGGACGACGGACGGGGTTTCCCGGTCGAAGAACACCCCCAGTACAAGGGGAAATCAGCCGCCGAGATTGCTCTTACGATGCTGCACGCCGGGGGAAAGTTCGGTGGTCGGGGCTACAAGGTTTCGGGCGGACTTCACGGCGTGGGCGTCTCGGTGGTGAACGCATTGTCGACCGAGTTGGTGCTCGAAGTCGATCGCAACGATAACCACTACGAACTCGTTTTCAAAGATGGTGGCAAGGCGCAAGGCAAACTCAAAATCACGGGGCCGGCACCGCGCGGGCGCACTGGTGCCACCGTGACCTTTACTCCCGATCCGACGATCTTTGACGAGGTGGAGTTCCGCGCCCAGACGGTGGTGGAGCGGCTACAGATCATGGCCTTTTTGAATCGCGGCCTGGAGATTCGTTTTGTTGACGAGAGAAAGGGCCGTGAAGCGAAGGAGACCTTTAAGTACAACGGGGGCATCGTCGATTACGTTCGCCACCTCAACAACACCAAAGAGTCCTTGTTCCGAAAGGTCGGCTCTTTCGAGCAGAGCGAGGAGCACCAAGAGGTCGAGGTGGCCTTTCAGTGGAACACTGGCTACTACGAGAGCATCTACTCCTTCGCGAACGGCATCACGACGATCGAGGGCGGCATGCACGAAGAGGGCTTTCGCAAGGCGCTCACCAACGTCATCAACCGCTACGCGCGCAAACGGAACCTGCTGAAGGAGAAGGAAGAGAACTTCAAAGGTGAGGACATTCGTGAAGGACTCACGGCCATCGTGTCGGTTCGCCTCAGCGATCCTCAGTTCGAAGGTCAGACCAAAGGCAAGCTCGGTAACGTCTCCATTCGATCGCTGGTCGAGCGCGCGACCAACGAAAAGTTGGCCGACTGGCTGGAAGAGAACCCTCGCGAGGGCAGCCAGATCGTGACCAAGGCGGTCCAAGCGTCGCGGGCACGCCGAGCGGCCCAAGGGGCCCGGGACCTCACTCGTCGAAAGAACGCCCTCGACGGCGCGGGCTTGCCGGGCAAGTTGGTGGACTGCTCGTCGAGCGACCCTCGCGAATGCGAGCTCTTCATCGTTGAAGGCAACTCCGCCGGCGGCTCGGCGAAGGACGCGCGAAATCCTCGTAACCAAGCCATATTGCCCATTCGCGGCAAGATCTTGAACGTCGAAAAGGCCCGTTCGGACAAAATCCTGCGTAACGTCGAGATCCAGGCTCTGGTGTCGGCGATTGGCGCCGGCGTGGAGGCCGAATTCGATCTAACGAAGATTCGCTACGACAAGATCATCCTGCTCGCCGACGCGGACGTGGACGGTAGCCACATTCGCACGCTCTTGTTGACGTTTTTCTTTCGCCAGATGACCGAACTGGTCAACAACGGTCACGTCTACGTGGCTCAACCGCCCCTCTACTCCACGTTGGTCGGCAAGGAGAAGGTCTATCTGCGCGACGACGCCGCGAAGTCCACGTTCTTGCTTGAGAACCCCGATCATAAGAATGACTTCCAGCGCCTAAAGGGCCTGGGCGAGATGGACTTTGACGAGTTGCGTGACACCACCATGGACGCCACCAAGCGTGCGCTCTTACAGATCACCGTGGAGCAGGCGGCCCTGGCCGACGAGGTCTGTTCAATTCTCATGGGCGACGACGTGCCCCAGCGTCGCCACTTCATTCAAACCAACGCGAAAGACGTTCGCTTCCTAGATATCTAGGAGCGCCGGAGCATGACCCCCAACGCGAAAGGATCCGGCGCCGCCACACCGCCGAGCGACGAAGTTCTGGGCTACGTCGAGCCCATCGAAATCAATCTGGAGATGGAACGTTCGTTCCTCGAGTACTCCATGTCGGTCATCGTCTCTCGCGCCTTGCCCGACGTGCGTGATGGACTGAAGCCCGTTCACCGTCGCATCCTCTACTCAATGTTCGACCAGGGTCTTCGTCCCGATCGCCCCTACGCCAAGTGCGCCAAGGTGGTGGGCGACGTCATGGGCACGTACCACCCTCACGGCGACAGCGCCATCTACGACGCGCTCGTTCGCATGGTGCAGGACTTTTCAATGCGCCACCCCCTCATCAGCGGCCACGGCAATTTCGGCGGCACCGGACCCGACGAAGGCGCCGCCGCCATGCGCTACACCGAGTGTCGCCTGGCGCCCCTGGCGCTCGAGATGCTCGATTCAATCGACGAAGAGACCGTTGACTTCGAGGCCAACTACGACAACTCGACCCAGCAGCCCGTGGTCTTGCCCTCACGCTTTCCCAACCTGTTAGTCAACGGATCTCAGGGCATCGCCGTGGGCATGGCGACCANNGCCCAGATCCTCGGGCGCCAGGGCATCTTGGACGCCTATCGACTGGGGCGCGGCTCGATCAAGCTTCGTGGCGTCGCCGAAATCGAAGAGACCGGCAAGGACACGAGGATCATCGTCACCGAGTTTCCCTACGAGGTGTCGGTGGAGTCGATTGAGGAAAAAATTTACGATCTGGTGAAAAACGGCGACCTCGACGGCATCGCCGCGGTGCAAAACGACTCGGCCGGTCGCCNNACAAGCTCTACAAGAACACGTCCTTGCAGACAACCTTCGCGGTGAACATGCTGGCCCTGGTGGACGGCGTGCCGCGCACGTTGAACCTGGCCCAGGCCCTGACCCACTACATCGCCCACCAGGTCGACGTCGTCACGCGCCGCACGCAGTTCCGTCTTCGTAAGGCCGAGTCCCGTGCGCACATCGTCGAGGGCCTCCTGCGGGCCATCGACATGCTCGATGCCGTCATCGCCACCATCCGAGGATCAGACGACCGGCCCTCGGCCCGCACATCCCTC
>PKWA01000007.1 GCA_003131665.1 Acidimicrobiaceae bacterium | reverse complement strand
TTCTATTGCACCTGTCGCAAGCGGGCCGCATCGACATCGAGCGTCCGCCCAAAACGACGAGATCTCGGGGCTCGGCAGTGCGTTTCATATTTGGTCACGACGGATCCAAATTCGGCGGGGAGGGCATCGGCGTCCTCATGCGAGAGTACGGCACTCACCGAAAAGCCTCGTGGTGGGTGTTGGCACCCCACGACCAGGGTCCGTTGGCCAGCCTTGGACCCGAGCCGGGAAGTGAGGTGTTTGCCGAATTTATCCTCACGAGCAACTCTCGGCGTCGACTCACTACCGACCTGCGTGATCAACACGTTCTGGCGGGTATCGGCCGCGGATGGGGTGACGACATACTGCACAGGGCCAAACTTTCGCCATTCGCTTCGTTCCACTCTCTGAGCCTTCAACAACGCGAGGCGCTGCTGAAGTCCATCAACGATGTCCTCTCCGAAGCCCTCGAACTCGAACGCACGCGCAAGGGAGGCCTGTCGGAAGCCAAGTTGGGCGGTCGCTTCAAAGTCCACGGCCGTTCCGGTGAGGTATGCCCGACACCATGTGGAGACACATTACGCAGAGTGTCGTTTGAAAATTATGAGATGACGTACTGCGCGACGTGTCAAACGGGCAAGCGAGTGCTCGCCGACCGACGAATGTCACGCATCCTCAAGTAACTTCTCGAAAGGCGAAGGTTCTTTCGCACTTATTCAAGTAACCGGTTGACGAGATTCCCAGAATCAACGGGCGCCTCGCTCACTCAGTACGCAACTCCCCGGCCTTAACTCCCCAAGCCGAAAACGCGAGTTCGATTCCCGTCGCCCGCTCCAAGGGTTTTCGAGTCTGCCCAAGCAGTTATTGCATCCTCAAAATGCCCGATGTTGACCGCGAGCGACCACAATCGACTCGTGTTACGTGCCTACTAACGCCCACGGAGCGCCCGACGCACGAGTACGCGGTGAGGTAACGAGGTGCGCGGTTCGACGATCCTCGCCCTCTCAGTTGGTTACGCCTCGCGCAACGCCTCGGCGGGCTGTACACGAACCGCGAGCAGCGCCGGAAGAAGAGCGAGGGCGACGCCACCCACCACGATGACCGCGCAGACGATCGCCACCAGTTCCACGGGCACCACCGCCACCGGCACCGCCCCCAAGTGGGAAGCGAACGTCCGCCAGATCGCCCCTCCCGCCGCTTTTCCCGAGGGTACGCCAATCACGAGGCCGACGGCGACGACCGTGAGCGCCTGCCAGCACGTGGCCGCGAGGACCTGTCGCCGGACGAAACCAAGGACCTTGAGCAGCGCCACTTGCCGTCGACGTCGCGCGACGCTTACGAAGAGCAGATGCGCGAGGGTCGCCGCTCCAAAGAGGGCCAAGGTGATGCCGAGCAGGAGGGGAAAGTCCACGGCCTGGCCGAAGTTGACCAGGTTGACCGGCACGTTCAGTACATCGACGTGTTGGGAGAACTGTCGCTCGAATCGAGCGAGCGCATCGCGCCCGGCCAGGCTGGGCGCGATGCCCACCGCCATGCCCCACCCAGAGATTGACGTGCGCAACTTCTGATGGCAAGCCGCTTGACTAGGGCTGTCCAAACAGGCAATATCCAGGGCCGCGCCGAAGGGCAACACNNCCGCGCCTTCACCTTGCCGGTCGAGTTGACCAGAGACACGGAGACCCGCGATCCCACGTGCAAGTGTGCTTGGGACATCGTCGTGGCCCCAAGCAGCATCTGATCGTCCCCCTTCGGATACCGGCCATTGACGAGTGAGAACGCCATGGGTCCTTTGGCCACGTTGACGAAGACCGCTTCAACACTGACCGTTCCAATTTTCACGTACTTGCCGGCAAAACCGTAGGTGAATTTGGTCACGTTCTTGTTGGTATCGAAGGTCGCCAACGCCGTGTGCAACTCCGGCGTGGTCAGGCCGTCCATGTCGAGCTGCCAGTTCTGCCCGTAGAGCGGAGGGGTCTGCACGAGGTGGGTGAGGCTCGCGCCGAAGACCGTCGTGGCCACCAGGGCCATCACGGCCACCGTGGCTCCGACCAGCGCCGTAGCGACCGGGACACTGGACCGGCCGCGCCCGCGATCGAGCGCGTTGCGCACCCCCACCAGGACGCTTGGTGGCGCCCCCGTCCTCGCGACCATCGCGACCGCGGGGTTGGTGTGACTGACAGGCTCATCGCGTGTGCTCGTCGCGCCGCCGCTTTGGGCGGCTCGCCACGACGGAAGCAGGGCCAACGCCGCCACCGCCGCCACGACCGCAAGGAAGCCCAAACAGAACAGGGCGAAATTGAACACGAATCCCTGCGTCGGCTCCGCGGCCCGTGCCTCGCCCACCGGGGTCAGCGGCGACGCGGCGAAGGCCAGCACCACCCCTCCCAAAGCACCGACGACTCCGATGGCCGCGGCGCGGACCATTCCCAGACCGAAGAGCTCGCGCGGCCGCATGCCCAGCGCGGCGAGAGTGGGGTAGGACTCGCGTTCAACGAGACTCTGGCGTGAAAGCGCCTGGCCCACGAAGGCCAGGCCAGCGAGCAACGCGAAGAGCGCGAAAAGTAGCCACCCGGTTGACTGAGGCTGAATCGCCTGTGCCACCGACGCCGAGTTTGAATCTT
>PKWA01000056.1:2227-14072 GCA_003131665.1 Acidimicrobiaceae bacterium | reverse complement strand
TTCGCGCCGCTCGCTCGTCACAGATAACAGAGTCGAACTACGACTTCCAGATTTGGTCCCATCGCGCGGTGCCGCCGTCAGGGCTGAGGACCGGAGTTGTTCCGTCGCCGGCCGTTCCCGAAACCCAGTTCTGCACGTTGCTCCTCGCCGCCCAGGCGTTGACCAACGAGTCGAGCCATAGGTACGGAACGAGCTGGGCGAACTGTGTGTTGACCGTCTGCCACGACGCGATTTCCGTGGCCGAGCCGGGCTTGGCCGCGAGGGCTGCCAGCATGGCGGACTCGACCGTCGGGTCACCCTGGTGCGCGAAGTTGACCGCTCCAGCGATGAAGGTTCCGGCCGGAAGTGCGCCCATCCCGAGTCCCCCGATGGCCGGTGAGGCCGTCGCGTTGAGCGAGATGAACCACACGTAGTTCAGCGACGGGTCGACGCCACCGAACTGATTCCACTCAGAGCAGTCGAACTCTCCGTAGATGACGTTGTTAATCAACGTGCTCTGCACCGAAGGACGAGGGGTCACCTTGATGCCCACCGCCGCTAACTGCTGCTGGAACAAGGAGAACGCTTGGAGTGAAGAGGAACTCCCCGACACGGTCTCGATGCAAAATGCGACCTCCGTGACGTTGTTCTTGGCCTTGTACGCGTCCACTAAGGCCTTGGCCTTGGTGGGGTTGTACGCGGGCCAACCCGGGTTCTTGTAGAACGGCGAGGTCTTTCGGAACAGGCCGTCAATCACCGATCCGACTTTGCTGTCGATCACCTTGAAGTAGGTGTTGCGGTTGATCGCCATCGCACAAGCCGTGCGGATGGTCACGTCGTTCACGACCGGCTTCAAGGTGGTGTCCCACTGCAACGTCGAGGGGTTGACCGCGCCCATGGTGCCCACCCAGTCAGCGTCTTGGACCGCGGCGGGCGCGGCCTGACCCTTCAAGATGTACGGCAACGTTCCCGGTACGCCGATGGACGCGAACTCTCCCGCCCAACAGAAGTACTGATTCAACGTCGCCGTCGTATTAAAGATGAGACAGTTGCACGCAGGGTCGCTCGGCGCGTTGATGTCAGTGACGTACGTGACGTTCTTCATCTTCTTAAAGGCCGCAATCTCCGTACCGTCTTGCTGGAGAATCATGTCCACCGAGCCGCTCTGCAGGGCCTGGTTACGTGACGAGTTGTCCACGATGGTCTTGAAGTTGATCCCATCAAGGTAGGGCAACTGGCGGTTGTGCGCGTCAGTACGCCAGTAGTTCTTGTTGCGGGTGAACTGCGACTCCACTCCCACTTGCCACGATTTCACCACGAAGGGCCCGGTGCCAATCGGGTTACCCGTGTAGGTGGGCACGAACGACGAGGGGTGAGCCATGTAGGAGATCTGCGCCTGCGCGATTGAAACCGGGAACCTAGAAAAAGGTATGACCAAGTTGTAGGCCACCGTATAGGCATCAATCATCGTCACCGACTTGATGATGGGCTGGATTGCCAGGCCCACCGTGGGGTCGGCATTCGCGGCGGTGTAGTTAGCCACGCAGACCGTGGCGTCAAAGGCGTCGCCATTGGTAAAGGTGACGCCCTTGCGCAGCGCCACAGTCCACACCGTGTAGTTGGAGTTCGGCGTCGCCGACAGGGCCAACATGGGCAACGCGGTCTTACCGTTCTTTGACATCACGAAGAGCGGGTCATACAGTGCATTCGCCACGCAGAAACCCGACGCATCCAACTTTCCCTGCGATCCGTTAAAGATGTGGTAGTTAGGCACGTCGGAGAGTGTTCCGACGGTCAGGGTGCCACCCCTCTTCGGCTTGCCCTTGTTGACGCCCACGGTTGCGCCGGCGACGTTGGCGAGCAGACCGTCAACCACGGTGCCTGCCATTGCGACGCCGCCAATCGTGGCCGCTGAATGAGTAAGGAACGAACGACGATCGAACGTTGACGACATCTTGGTCCTGCTTTCCCCCAGAGAGACCGCCTTGTGCGGTTTCTCCACTGCGCGAAACTTAGCAAGAACTGGCCTGGAAGCCAGTACACCTCGCGAATCTCTTTGCACGGGGTACTACTTCAGGACCCAGGCGGAGGGAGGGGCCGCCTGGGTCCTGAAAAAGTGGGCAATTCAACGCTTTTACCTCAGTGGGTTGCCGTTACCCAATGGTCGGTCCCGGAGGGTGGTGTGGAAGAAGTCGACTCATCTGGTCACCTTCTCTCTCGCCGGGTGACATATTCGAATCTCTCTCCTGTCGTGGTCACCATCTCTTGGGGGTCCATCCAGTGTGACCCGTCAGTTTGTGATGACTATTGAAAGTGGGTAAGAAGCCACTAAATCCCGAAATTTTTAATTCAGCAAGAAATCGTTTCAATTCCCGCGCTCGGTCATTTGGTTTCGGGCATACTGGGCGCGTACAAGTAGCGCCTCACGGGGTCGGCACGGGGGACTTATTTATTAGGGAGGACACCCGCGTGGCGTTGACTTTCGATTCACATGACGGATCCGCTGGAGACCCAGCCTTTCACGTTGAGCAGCACGGCATCGACTTCATACCAACGTCAGAACGATGGGCCTCGCCTCGAAATATCGGCGCCCTGTGGGCCGGCTCGGCGATCAACGTCGAATACTTCATTTATGGCGCACTGCTCATGGGCTTTGGCTTTAGCTTCTACACGGCCCTCAGCATCATCATCATTGGCAACCTCTCCTTCTTTCTCCTCGGGCTGGCGTCGTTGCAAGGTCCCGAGGCGGGAACGACTGCCTTTGCGATCTCTCGAGCTGCCTTTGGCACGCGAGGATCGCGCCTCGTCAGCTTCTTCAACTGGATCACGCAGTTAGGTTTCGAGACTGAGGGCCTGATCCTCATCGTGGGCGCCGCGATCGTCTTGTTCCAGATGGCGGGCGTTCAGGTATCGACACCGCTGAAGGTCATCTTCATCATCATCGCGGCGTCAATCCAAGCGGTGATGCCCTACCTGGGCCACGCGACCATGGTGAAGGTCCTTCGCTCGCTCATCATCCCCTTTGGCGCCATCTTTGTCCTGCTCGCCGTCTATGACTTTCGACACGGTTCGGCCGCCTTTAAGGGCTTTGGTGGTGGTTGGCAGCTCTACACCGCCGGGCTGGCCTTTACCATCGCGCTGTCGGGCCTCGGCTGGACGGAGTGCGGCAACGACTACACGCGCTACCTACCGCGCGACGCCAAGAAGTGGTCCATCGTCTGGTGGATCTTTATCTCAACGGCGATACCCGAGATCATCATGATGATCCTGGGCGCCGCCACCTTCACCTTTCTCTCGTCGAACGCCCAGGTGGCGGCGTGGAACGGTGCCAATCCCTTTGAGGCACTGCACGGCCAGCACTTCATCCCTAGTTGGGTGATCGTGCTGTTCTTGTTGTTCGCCATCGTGCAGCTCTTTGGCATCAACTCTCTGGACCTCTACTCCTCGGGCGTCTCGCTCCAGGCGATGGGACTTCGACTGAAGCGCTACCAGGCGGTGGTGCTGGACTCCTTCTTGGCGTGCGGCTTGACGATCTACGCCGAGTTCCAGTCGACGTTCTCTTTGTACATGAAGGAGTTCGTCGGGGTCATCATTGTCTGGATCGCCCCGTGGTTCGCGATCATGATGGTGGACTGGCTGATGCGAAAGTACCGCTACAGCGCCGCCGAGATGCAACGACTGGATCGAGGGAGCTTGTACTTTGTCGGCTCCAGCGGCATAAATTGGAGCGCCATCGTGGCCTTTTTTGCGGGCCTGGTCGGCGCGACGCTGGCCTTTTCCAAAGCGCCCCCACCCGTCAACTTCCCGTTCCACTGGATGACGCCGGTCTCGAATCACTACGGCGGCGCGTGCGCGGGATCGCTCGTGCACGGCGTGTGCGGTGCCGGCTGGTACGGCGGCGCCGACTTCTCGATTGAGGCCGGCATCATTATCGCCGCGGTCGTCTACTTCGTGCTCGAGAAGTTAACGGGCAACGTCGCGCGCCAGGTCAAGCGCCAAAAGGAACTCGAACCCTCGCTCTAGAAGCTCACCCCACCCCTCGGATTCGCCTCGAGGGGTGGGCTAGCCGTTCCAGTCCTCGACTAAGCCCCCGGATCCGTCCGGACGGAACACGGGGATCGATCCGAGCGCGCGCACCATCGTGGCGTCGTCGCCAAGCGCCGAGCGCCAGAGCGAAGCTTCGGTGACGATGGTGCCGATCACCACGACGTGAGCGCCTACGCCGCGAAGGAGCCGCAGGGTCGCCCCGGTGGAGGCGCCCGTGGATATGACGTCGTCCACGATGGCGACGCGCTTGGCTCGAACGTCGTCGAGTCGGGCCCGATCAAAGAGCAAGCGCTGTTCGACGTTGGTGGTGATTGAACGCACCGGTTCACTGATGGCATCGGCCAGATGGATCTTGGGGGTCTTGTGCAGTACGACGTACTGGTCAAGTCCGAGGTGGCGCGTCACCTCCACGGCCAGCGGTATGCCCATCGTGGCCACGGTCGCCACGACGTCCAACTCGTAGGGCGCCAGCACGTCGGCCAGCTCTTCGCCGGCTTTGGCCATGAAGGCGATGCCCATGTCCACGGTGATGAGCAGCGCCAGTGCGAGATTCTCGTTCAGTGACACGACCGGCAGATCGACGCGCTGGGATCCGATGTCAACGGAAAACGTGCCTCTGGTCACGGTGCTGGAGCATACTGAGTCCATGACCACGTCAATTAAACCGCTCGAGCACGGGCTCGCGCGCCAAATGCTCGCCACCGCGTACGACGAAGCCGTACTAGGACTCAACGAGGGGGGCATCCCCATCGGCGCGGCGCTCTTTTTGCGTGACGGGACGCTGCTCGGATCGGGCCACAACCGACGGGTCCAAGAAGACGACGCGTCGGTCCACGCCGAGACCGACGCCTTTCGAAAGGCCGGGCGACGACGCGACTACCCCGAGTGCGTCATGGTCACGACGCTGTCACCGTGTTGGTACTGCTCGGGCCTCGTACGTCAGTTCAATATCGGTGCCGTGGTCATCGGCGAATCCGAGAACTTCTTTGGCGGTCACGAGTGGCTCCAAGAGCTCGGTGTCGAGATTGTCGTGCTGGACGATCCCGCCTGCACCACGTTGCTTCGCTCGTTCATTGAACAGCACCCCGAACTCTGGCACGAGGACATTGGCCTGTAAGACCTATCGCGCGGGGGGTCCAAAGAGTCGGTCCCCGGCGTCGCCCAGTCCTGGGGTGATGTAACCCACGTCGTTCAGCTCGGCGTCGAGGGCGGCGGCCACGATGGTGATCTCGGGATGGCGCGACAAGACGAAGTCGACCCCGGGTTGGGCGGCGATGAGGCAAAGCACCGTCACTTCGCCCGCGCCCCTCGAGCGAAGCATCTCGAGTACGCAGTCGAGTGAGCCACCGGTGGCGAGCATGGGATCGCAGATCACCACGTGAACCCCTTCGAGCGACTCGGGCAGGCCATCGAGATACACGTCCGGTTTGAGCGTGACTTCGTTGCGACGAAGTCCCACCAGACAGACCCGATGATGCGGCAAAACCTCTTGCACGGCGGGGCTCATGCCGAGCCCGGCCCTTAAAATTGGCACAATCAGGTACTCCGTGTCGATGCGCAGCGCTGGCGCGGACTTGGTGACCGGTGTGTCGACGGTGGTTATCGTGACGGGCGTGTCGCGAAAGGCCTCGTAGGCGACAAAACGCGATATCTCCCCCGCTAAACGCAAGAAGTCGGCGTTGGAGGTTCGTACGTCGCGAAGCTGGCGGACCTTGTCGGCCACGACTGGGTGATGAACCACGAGCAGCGAATCCACGTGGTCACACTACGCCGTCGCACTTCGAGCCGTCAGATTTCACTTTTGGCGACACTCCAGCCCGCTGTCGTATGACAGCCGGTAGAATTGCTCAATGTCTTCTTCACTCTCTGACCGCACCGCGCGCGTTCGAGAGGGAGAAGCGAATCCATTAGGCGGCGTGACCTCGAAGTACCCGGGTCCTCGCGCCCAGATCTCTCGGAACCGCAATCTCTCCTGGTGGCGACGTATCTTGCCGGTCATCGATTCTCACCGTGCAACGTTTGTGGTCGCGATTGGACTCTCATTCGTCAGCCTGGTCTTTCAAGTACTGGTACCCAATATGTTGGCGAGTGACATCAACAACACGCTGGTGAAGCACGTCACATCACTGCACCGCGACGTGTTGGCAATTGTGATCGTTGGACTCCTGGCCGGTGTGACCGGCATCATCTCGCGCCAGTACGTCTACTACACGGCCTACAACGTCGAAGCGGACCTGCGCTCGCTGATCTACGAACACTTGACCTGGCTGTCGTTCAGCTTCTACGACCGCGTGCAGTCCGGGCAGCTCATTAGTCGCGCCAACAGCGACATCCGCAGCGTACAGATGTACTCGACGTTCGCGCCGCTCATTATCGTGCAGTGTTCTATCGGCGTCATCGCCTTTGGCTTCATGCTCTACATCAACTGGATCTTGGCACTCATCGCGATGATCGTCATGCCCATCTTGTACTTCGTGGGCATCAAGATGCGCCGAGTCATGTTCCCGATCTCGTGGATCACCCAGGCCCGCCTCGCCGACGTGGCAACGATCGTTGACGAGAACGTGAACGGCGTGCGGGTCGTCAAATCCTTCGCCCAAGAAGAGGCCGAAGTGAATCGACTGGCCGACAACGCGGAACGGGTCGCGTGGGCGTACATCAAAGACGCCAATATTCGAGCGGTGTGGTCGCCGTGGGTGCAGAACCTGCCCCAGCTCGGCCTCGCGCTCGTTTTGCTCTTCGGTGGCTGGATGGTCCTGCAGGGCAAGCTCGCCTACCCCGAGATCTTGGCCTTTAACGCGTACCTCTTGATGCTCCAGGCCCCCTTCATGATGCTCGGTCAACTGGTCATGATGGGCCAGCGCGCCAAGGCCAGCGCCGAACGAATTTTTGAGATCTTGGACGAGCAGCCCGACGTCGTCGATCGTCCCGGCGCCTACGACCTCGAGCACGTGGCGGGCGCAGTCGACTTCAACCACGTGACGTTCACCTACGCCAACGGTGCAGAGATTCTCAACGACTTTGACGCACACATCGCGCCCGGCGAGACGGTGGCCCTGGTAGGGCGTACGGGCTCGGGTAAGTCGACAGTGGCCCGGCTGATGACGCGCTTTTATGACGTGAGCGACGGCGCCATCACCATCGACTCACACGATCTGCGCGACCTCACGTTGCACTCGCTTCGAGAGAACGTGGGCGTCGTGCTCGACGAGCCCTTTCTCTTTTCGGTCTCGATTCGCGAGAACATCGCCTACGGCCGGCCGGACGCCCCCCTCGAGGACGTGATCGCCGCGGCCCGCGCCGCGAACGCCGACGAGTTCATCGTGCGACTGGCCGAGGGCTACGACACCGTCGTGGGCGAGCGGGGCTACACCCTGTCCGGAGGTCAACGCCAACGAATCGCCATCGCGCGCACGCTGTTGCTGAATCCGCCGATCCTGATCCTTGACGACGCGACGAGCGCCATCGACGTGCATATCGAGTCGGGGATCTACGAAGCGCTCCGCGGACTGCTCACCCAACGCACGACCATCGTCATCGCGCACCGCATCTCCACCATCGCCCTGGCGAGCCGGGTGTTGTTACTCGAAGGGGGACGCGTCGTCGCCGATGGCACCCACGACGAACTGTTGGCCAACGTGCCGCTCTACTCACAGATCCTCGCCCAGACCACGACCGGGGAGCCGGCCTAATGGGTTGGGGCGGCGGCTGGAGCGGTGGCGGTGGCATGTTCAGCGGCAGCGCCACGATCGCGAGCGGTCGGGCCGGTCTGCCCTTTGGGGGCATCCCCTCAGAGTTGATGGACGAAGCCACCAAACTGTTAGCCAGCGAACCCGAGCACCCCAAGTCGCGCATTCACTTCACCCAACGTCCGAGTGACAAGGAACGCCAGCGTCTCACGCTGCCCAAACTCCTGAAGGTCTATCCAAAGTGGCTCTTCGCTGGATCGGCCCTGGTGATCGTGATCAGCCTGACCCTCCAGGCTGGACCGCTCCTCACCGAATTCGCGATTAAGAACGGCATGGAGAGCGGTCATCGATCACTGACCGTGATTGCCGTATGCGCCGTGTTGTACCTGGTGCTCGCCCTAGCGAGCGTCTACTTCCAACGCCTGCAAACCGACGTGACGGGAAAACTCTCCTCACGGGTGATGCACGACCTGCGGATCCGCGTCTTCACTCACTTCCAACGCCTCAGCATGGACTTTTTCACCGACGAAAAAGCCGGCGTCCTGATGAGCCGTATGACCAGTGACATCGAAAACCTTCAACAACTCATTCAAGACGGCGTCAGCCAGTTCGCCCTGCAGGGTCTGACCATGATCGTCATCACGGCGATTCTCTTCGTGACCAATGTGGCCTTAGCCACCTGGGTCGTCTTGTTGATCGTGCCGTTGCTCTTCGTCTTTTCCATCTGGTTTCACCAAGCGTCCGAGCGTGGGTACCTCCTCAGTCGCGACCGCATCGCCCTCGTGCTCGCCGACCTCTCGGAGTCGCTTTACGGCATTCGCGTGGTGACGGCGAACAATCGCCAACGGCGCAACATCCGCAACCATCGCCACGTCATCGGGGCTTACCGCGACGCCAACCTCTACACCGGGCGGGTCAACGCGATCTACGGACCCTCCACCGTCATGATCGGCATCCTGGGCCAGGCGATGCTGCTCGGCATTGGCGGGCACATGGTGTTGACCCATCAACTGAACGTCGCCTACCTCATCGCCTTCTTCTTGTACTTGAACCGGTTCTTCGCCCCGATCCAACTCCTCGTCCAGCAGTACAACAGTCTCCAACAGGGCCGTTCATCGATCATCCGTCTTCGAGAACTGCTCCAGATCGAACCCACGGTGGACGAGATCGAGAACGCCGTCACCCTGCCCACCCTCGAGGGGCGTATCACCTTTGAACACGTGAACTTCGGCTACGACCCCGAGACGCTGGTGCTGCACGACATCAATTTAGAGATAGCCCCGGGTGAGTCGGTGGCCTTCGTCGGCCCGACCGGCGCCGGCAAGTCCACCATGGCCAAACTCGCCAACCGCTTCTACGACCCGACGTCGGGCAGAGTACTGCTCGACGGCATCGACATCCGCACCGTGACGCTGCGCTCGTTGCGTTCCCAGTTGGGCGTGGTGCCCCAAGAAGCTTTCCTCTTCGCGGGATCGATTCGCACCAACTTGAGTTTCGGGCGCACCGACGCCAGCGACGAAGAGATCGAAGACGCGATTGACGTCGTGGGACTGCGCGAGCTGATCGAACGGCTGCCCGAGGGTATCGACACGCCCGTACACGAGAGGGGCCAGACCCTCTCGGCCGGAGAACGACAACAGCTCGCGCTCGCACGAGCGTTCCTCGCTCGACCGCGCGTGTTGATCTTGGACGAAGCGACCTCCTCGCTCGACCTTCGAAGTGAGACCGTGATCGAGCGGGCGCTCGATCGTTTGCTCGAGGGCCGCTCGGCGATTCTGATTGCCCACCGTCTCACCACCGCCCAGCGGGCCGACCGGATCGTGGTCATCGACGAAGGCGGCATCGTGGAGATGGGTTCGCCCCAAGAGCTCTTGGCGGCGGGGGGCGCGTACTCGATCATGTACGGCGCGTGGTTGGCGTCGGGTGGGCGTGACGCGACACGCACGGGCACCTAGAGCAAAGTCTTGAGCGACTCAATCAGCGACGCGGCGCTCTGACCGCTTTGGGGCAACGGATGTACTTGTAAGTGCGTCACGCCCGCCGCGCGAAAGGCCGCCACGCGTTCTTTGACGTACCCCATAGGTCCACAGAGTGTCGTGAGCTCGAGAAACTCATCGGGCACCGCGGCTTCGGCCTCTCGCTTCTTGCCCGCGAGGTAGAGATCTTGGATGATCGCCGCCTCCTTCTCGTAGCCGTAGCGAACGGCCAATTCGTTGTAGAAGTTCTTGCCCCGCGCGCCCATACCGCCGACGTAGAGCGCCACCATCGGACGTTGGAGTTCTCGAAGGGCCACTACGTCGTCGACTTCGCCGATCGCCAACAGTCCCCCCGCGGTGATCATCAGGTCGCCGAGCTGGGCGTCGCGCTTCGCCTTGCCCGCCGCGAGAGATGCTCCCCACACGTCGTTCGCGCGCTCTGGAATGAAGAGGATCGGGATCCAACCGTCGGCGATTTCGGCCGTTAGTTGCACGTTCTTCTCACCGAGTGAGGCGATCCACACCGGTATCTCTGCGCGTTGGGGGTGCGCGATGATCTTCAAGGGCTTTCCGAGTCCGGTCCCTTGATCTGCCGGCAACGGCAACGTGAAGTTCTTGCCCTGGTGCACGAGCGGGGCCTCGCGCTTCCACACGTTGCGACAGATCTCGACGATCTCGCGGGTGCGCCCGAGGGGATCGGTGTAGGGCACGCCGTGGAATCCCTCGATCACCTGGGGACCCGACGCGCCCAGCCCGAGGTGGAATCGTCCGTCGGAGAGCGCGTCGAGTCCCGCGGCGGTCATGGCGATCAACGTGGGCGTGCGGGTGTAGATCGGCAGAATCGCCGCGCCGATCTCCACGCGCTCGGTCAGCGCCGCGAGGTAGCCCATCAGTGAGGGACTATCAAAGCCGTAGGCCTCGGCGACCCACACGAGGTCCAATCCGGCCTTTTCCATCTCCGCGACGTCGCGCGCGGCCTGCTTGAACCCTCCGGCGTAACCCATCATCGTGGAAATCTTCATGGTTGGCCTTTCACCCTTCGTGAGTGTCACAGTATCGGACGGGTTATCCACAGTGAAAGTTGACTCTTCTGGTGCTTGGAGATGGGCCCACTCACCTAACCTGGAGAGTGAAAGCAACGGCGCTTTCATGAATCCCAAAGGCTGGTGACTTGTGGTCACGCGTCTTCACGAAGCACACTCCGACGGCTTCAATCCCTGGCTGCACATCACCTCACTGATTGAACAGGCCGGCCACCTCCTCGGTCTCAACGATGGCTTGATTAAGCGAATTGTCACGCCCGAGCGAATCCTCGAAGTCGCCGTGCCGGTACGCATGGACTCTGGGGACATCGACATGTTTACCGGGTGGCGAATTCAGCACAACTCGTCAAGGGGCCCGGGCAAGGGCGGCATTCGTTTTCACCCGAGCGTCAACGTGGACGAGATTGCGGCACTGAGCGCGGACATGTCCATCAAGTGCGCCGTGGTGAACATCCCCTACGGCGGCGCCAAGGGCGGTGTCGCCGTCGACCCCTCGACACTGAGCCACCGCGAGCTCGAACNNACGGCGGCGCCAAGGGCGGCGTTAAGGTCGATCCGGCGCTGCTCTCGCGCGGCGAGCTCGAACGACTCACGCGCCGCTACGCCTTTTCCATCGCGCCGATGATCGGACCCGACCGCGACATCCCCGCGCCGGACATCAATACCGATCCTCAGGTCATGAGTTGGATAATGGACACCGTGTCAATGTTGGCCGGCCACAGTCTGCCCGGCGTCGTGACCGGCAAGCCCCTCGCCATTGGCGGTTCGCTCGGACACGCCGGCGCCACGTCCTTTGGCGTCACGATCTGCACGGTCGCACTCTTAAAGCAGCTGAACCGCCCCGCCGCGGGCGAGCGCGTCGTCATTCAGGGATACGGCAAGGTCGGCGCGCCCCTCATCAAACTCCTGAGCGAGCGGGGAATGAAAGTCGTCGGCTTNNCACGGAGCCATTCACGTGCCCGACGGCATCGACTATGAAAAGATGGCCGCCCACTTCGACGAAGCCAAGTCCATCATGGGTTACCCCGGCGGCGACGAAGTCCACGCCGACGAGCTCTTTTCCTTGCCCAGCGACATCGCCATACCGGCCGCACTCGGCGGCGTGATCAAC
>PKWA01000056.1:0-2160 GCA_003131665.1 Acidimicrobiaceae bacterium | reverse complement strand
GGCGTCGTACTTCGAGTGGGCCCAAGACCTTCAGGGCTTCATGTGGGAGATGGAACTCGTCCAATCGCGTCTCGAAAAGACCATGCACGACGCCTTCGACTCGGTCTGGCTGCGCCACGACCAATTGAATCTGCCGCTTCGTGACACCGCACTGGTCGTTGGCGTGGAGCGAATCGCCGAAGCCACCGAACTGCGCGGACTCTTTCCCTAGGCGTACTCGGAGAGACCACGCCGGCGCTGGGACCAGTACTAAATAGATCCTTCGTAGGAACGGCGCGCCACTGTGTCAGTCTTAAGCCGTGACAAACGACGACGCATCTCGCGAAGAACTCGAATCGCTCATCCGCACGCTGCGAGCTGAGGTTGAGCGGCTCAAGGGTGAGATTTCACGACTTCGTCGCGACGTCGACGAACGCCCGCCGCACTACCTCTAAGTACTCAGGCTCGCGTGGTCGTGCCCGGGTCACCCGGACAGCTCAACTGGTTCTCACTCGCCAGCACTTGGGCCGCGGCAGCCACGAGCGTGGCGCGCGCCAGCGTGCCCGAGGACACCGCCGCTTGAATGGCGCTCGAGGTTTGCTGGGCCAACGCCAGTGACGCCGCGCTCGATGCTGGTGAACCGGCCAATACCAGGTCCGCCCCGGCTTCGATGGCCCGGGCGGACGCGACGGGAATCGAAAGATGTAAGGCGCTGAGCGCACCGGCGCCAAGAGAGTCGGTCACGATCAACCCGCTAAATCCGAGCTGTTGTCGAAGCACCTGGATCACGACTGGCGAAATGCTCGAAGGCAGTGACGAGAGACCCGGCACCGTGGCGTTCGAGACCATGACCGCGGTGGCGCCCTGCGTCACCGCGCTTGCAAAGGGAATCAGACCGTTCTTTTTGAGCGTCGCCCAGGGCAACGTGGCGGCCGGACCGTAGTCGGTATTGCCCGTCGAACCGCCGAGTCCGGGAAAGTGTTTCACCACCGACATCACCCCGGCTTGGCGAAGACCGTTCGAAAAGGCGACACCGTCACGCGCCGCGATGGCGGGCACTCCACTGAACGAGCGATAGCCGTCGGGGTTCGTGGCGCCCGGTTCCTCAGCACGTCCATCGACGTCGAGCACCGGCGCGAGGTCAGTGTTCACGCCGGCCGCCTTCATCGAGAGACCGACGCGCTTCGCCACCGCCGTAATCTGCGCGGCCGTCAAGTTCTTTCCCATGGTCTGCGCCCAAGGTAGAGCAGCCACGAGATTGGTCAGTCGCTCTACGCCTCCGCCTTCTTGGTCGGTCATCACGAGCATGGTGTAGTGCTCGGGCGTCTCACGTTGCAAGGTGGCGACGATGCCCGCGAACTTGGCCGGCGCGGTGGATCCAAAAAGGAGCAGACCCCCATAGCCGGCGCGGGCCGCGGGTCCCATCGCGCCAATGTCAAGGGCGTTCACCGAGACCGTGATCGTCTCGTTGGCCAATCGTGACAGTGACCACGTTGACACCAGTGCGCTCGCGCACTCCAGATTCGAGGTCGCCGACGAGGACGCCGTGGACCCCGCGATAACGAGCGACGCGATCGCCAACGCACAACCCCCGACTCGCCACGCTCGCATGAGGCCACGCTAGGACGTTGGGTCCAAAGAAAAGCGCCACTACGCTGAAGAGCCAAAGCGAGGTCACGATGTCAGAGCTCATGCCCGCCGCGTTCATCGGACACGGCAGCCCCATGAACGCCCTCGATCACAACCGGTACACCGAGTGTTGGACGGAGTTCGCCTCGTAGATTCCAAAACCCACGGCCGTGCTGGTGATCTCGGCCCACTGGTTCGTCAACATCACCGCGGTGACCGCGATGAAGGTCCCTCGCACCATTCACGACTTCTACGGTTTTCCCCCACCACTCTTTGACGTGCAGTACCCCGCGCCGGGCGATCCGCAACTGGCCCAGCGGGTCATCGACCTCGTCGAGCCCACGTACGTCGGGCCCGACACCGACAGCTGGGGTATCGATCACGGCACCTGGTCGGTGCTCGTGCACGTCTATCCGGACGCCGATATTCCAGTAGTGCAGCTCGCCATCGACGAGACGCAGCCGCCGTCGTTCCACTACGACGTGGGCCGGCGGCTCGCGCCGCTGCGCGACGAGGGCGTGCTGATCCTGGGCAGCGGCAACGTCGTGCACA
>PKWA01000003.1 GCA_003131665.1 Acidimicrobiaceae bacterium | reverse complement strand
AGCATGTCGGCGCACTTGTGCTTGATCACTTGAAAGCTCCCAATGGGCTGATTGAACTGCTCGCGGTCTTTCGCGTACTGCACGGTGACGTCCAAGATCTGCTGGGCCCCGCCGACCTGCTCGGCGGCCAAGGCAACGACGGCAAGGTCGAGCATCTTGGCAAGCGCTGGCCATCCCTCGCCCTCGACGCCAATCAGTCGAGCCGGAGTCTGGCTGAAGGAGAGCTTGGACTGCTTACGAGTTTGGTCCAACGTCGAAAGGGCCGTCGCCACCAACCCCGTCGCTCCTTTATCGACCGCGAAGATCGACACCCCGGCGTTGGTTCGAGCAGCGACGAGCACCACGTCGGCCAGGTGACCATCGGTCACGAAACTCTTCTCGCCACTAAGCAACCAACCGCTCTTCGATTTCGTCGCGGCCATTTTGACGGCGGCCTCGTCCCACAGACCCGTCGCTTCCGCCAACGCGACCGTGCCGATTTTCTCACCGCTCGCGAGGGCGGGTAGGTAATCGGCCATGGCTGACTCGTCGCCCGACGCCAACAAGAGATTGGCCGAGAGCGCGACGCTCGAGAAGTAGGGGGAGCACAACAGTGCCCGGCCCATCTCTTCGAACACGACGATCAACTCCACGTAGCTAAAGCCCGAACCGCCGTACTTCTCGGGGATGGCCAGGCCCGCGAGGCCCATCTGCTCGGTCATCTGGCGCCAAACGGCCGGGTCGTAGCCGTCCTCGGTCTCCATCAGTCGGCGCACTTCGATCTCAGGAGACTTGTCCTCCAAGAACTTTCGAACCGACTTCCGTAACTCTTCTTGTTCCTCACTAAAGGCGAAGATCACGTCAGACCCCCCGACGAACTATGTGTGCAACAACGCAGTCCCGCGATAGTACCGCCGTTCGAGCGGGGCCCGACCTTGTTCGTGGTGAGCTCACCTGGTTGGCTCGGCGCTCTCACGATGACCAGGGACTCTCTCAATGTGACTCGATGCTTTCGTTGAAACTTCGTTGCCTTGCGTCTTCGCCCCAGAGGTACACTTTGGCTCGGCGTCATGCCGTCACGACACGGGGGTGAGGCGTGCGACTCGAGGAGAAGGTGCGAGGAGCGTCGCACCGTGAAGTCGTCGATCGCCTCGGGGCCTTTTTCGGGGCAAAATCGGTCGTCTTAATCGGTGCGACCGATCGCTCGCCGTGGTCGATCTGGACCCACGCGAACCTGCGCCAGTACTCCCCCAACGTGACGGTTCACGTCGTTCATCCCCACCACGACCAGGTCCACGGCCAACAGGTGTTGAAGTCGCTGAATGCTCTCGATGAGCCGGTGGACCTCGCCTACGTCATGGTCCCGACTTCTGCCGTACTCGAGGTGATGAACGAGGTGGCCGACGCCGGGATCACCAACGTGGTGATACTCACCGCAGGCTTTGGCGAAGCCGGCCCCGAGGGCGCGGAACTCGAGGCGCAACTCGTCGACCTGGCTCACGCACGGGGACTCACGGTGCTTGGACCCAACGGCAACGGGTTTATCAACGCGGCCGGTGGTCTGACGCCTTATGGCCTGCTTATCACTCCGCCCCTCGACGTCGGACCCGTGGGCATCGTTCTTCAGTCTGGCGGTCTCGCGAGCGCGGTATTGGCTGGCGCGCAGGCACGCGGCGTTGGTTTGAGCCTGCTGGTTTCGACCGGCAATGAAGCGCTGACTTCGGCCTCGGACATCATGCGGTACTTGATCGAGGATGATCGCACCAAGGTCATCGCTGCGTTCTTAGAGTCCATCCGCCAACCCGACGAGTTCCGAGAAGTCGCCGAACTCGCTCTGGCCGCGGGCAAGCCGATCGTCGCATTGAAGACGGGACGTACGGAAGCGGGCGCCAAGGCGGCGTTGGCCCACACCGGCGCGCTGGCCGGCGACGATCGAGTGATCGACGCCGCGTTTCGCCAGCTGGGCATCATTCGCGTCAACTCGTTGGAAGAGCTGTTGGCCACGGCCGGGTACCTCGGTCACCACCGAGAGATCCGCGGCCGACGTATTGCGGCGATCACCCCCTCGGGCGGCGCGTGCGACCTGCTCGCGGACTTAGCCTCAGAAGAGAAACTCGAGTTCCCTGAGTTTCCGCCTGAGACGCTGGCGGAGTTGGGTGAGCTCCTGCCATCTTTTTCCAATCCCCAAAACCCACTCGACGTGACCGGGTACGTGGTGATGGACCCCACCATCGCTCTCAAGTCATTGGGGATCGTTGCCAACGACGTGGTGGGTAACTACGACATGGTGCTCTATACCGCGACCATCCCGCGCCTCGAAGCGCCCAACCCCGCGCCCATTGAGCAGAGGATGGATGCTCTTGCCGAAGCGGGTAAGTCGCTCGACGTGCCATTGGTTCTGCAAAGTCTCATCAGCGTGGACTTGACGTCCTACTCGCGCAAACTGCTCGGGGACCGGGGGCTCTATCTGCTCAGTGGCATCGAGCCGGGGATGCGCGCGATCGGCCACGGCGCGCGATACCACGACCGACGCGATCGCTGGCTCGAAGTGGGGCCGCCCACTACCGCACCATCTCTTGAAGCCCCCGTCAATGCTCGAGGGGTATGGCCCGAGCACTTGGTCCGCGGACTACTCGAAGCTCACGGCATTCCCGTCGCGCCGGCGCGGCTGGCCACGTCGGCGCTGGAAGCCAAGGCCTTCGCCGGGGAGTTCGAAGAGCCCGTCGCAATGAAAGTGGCCTCGTCGGCGCTGGCCCACAAGTCGGACATCGGAGGAGTCGCCCTCAACGTCGAGGTCGATCAGGTCACCGCGACGTTTGACGAGCTGAAGAAACGGCTCGCGGTGGCGCTCCCTGAGGCGACCCTCGACGGGGTGCTCGTAGGACCTATGCGCACCGGCGGCATTGAACTACTGGTCGGCGTGGTGACCGATCCCACCTGGGGCAAAGTCCTGTCGCTCGGACTCGGCGGCGTGTGGGTAGAGGTCCTCGGCGATGTGGCGCTGCGCGTACTGCCCGTGGGGCCCGAAGAGATAACGACGATGCTCGGAGAACTTCGAGGCGCGGCGTTGCTCAGCGGAGCTCGAGGAACGCGCCCCGTGGACATGGACCGGCTCGTCGCGGTGGTGTATCAAATCGCTCAACTCGCCGAAGGTCTCGGCGAGGCCCTCGACACCTTAGAAGTGAATCCCTTGCGGGTTGAAGGAGACTGTATCGAGGTACTCGATGCCCTCGCGGTATGGCGAAGTGAAGGAGACTCAAAATGAGTGACGACGCATTGAGCGGCAAGGTGGTACTGGTCACCGGCGCGAGCCGAGGCATTGGCGCCGCCATCGCCGAGCGGTTCGCGCGAAGCGGCGCGACCGTGGTGGTGACCGCAAGGACCGTCGACCCTGCGGCGAGCAAGTTAGCCGGCACGATCCACGAGACCGTGGAGAAGATCACCCAAGGCGGTGGTACGGCCGTCGCCATAGCCGCGGATCTCTCAAAAGTCAGCGAGCGCGAACGTCTTGTCGCTGAAACGCTGAAACAAGTCGGGCCCATCGATGTGCTCGTCAACAACGCGGCCGTCACGTACTTCATCCCCGTCCTTGGATTTGGCGCCAAGCAGTTTCAATTGATGTTTGAAGTCGAAGTCACGGCACCCTTTCATCTGGCCCAGTTGGTCCTACCGGGGATGATTGAAAAGGGCGAGGGCTGGATCCTCAATATCTCTTCCGGCGCGGCGCGTCACCCGACGTTCCCACCCGATCCCGCTCGACTCGGTGGCGGCGCGGTCTACGGGATGACCAAAGCGGCGCTCGAGCGCTTCTCCACGGGTCTCGCTTCGGAAGTGTACGCCAACAACGTGGCCGTGAACGCCCTCTCGCCCAATCGCGTCGTGCCGACGCCGGGCACCGTGTTCCACCATCTCGTGCGCACCGAGGATCCCAACCAAGTCGTCGAGCCGCCCGAGGTCATGGCCGAAGCCGCCTTGGCCCTCTGCAGTGTCTCGCCCACGACACGCACCGGACGAATTGCCTACTCTCAAGACCTGTTGAACGAGTTGGGCATCACGGTCAACGTTGCCGGCTCGTCGGAGTTGTCCTCATGAGCCCAACTAGTGATACCCATCAGCACAAGCCCGTGCCCAAACCCACTCCCGAGACGGAGCACTACTGGGAAGGGACCAAACTTGGTGAGCTTCGCATTCAACGATGCAATGAGTGCGGCCAGGCGTACTTCTACCCTCGCCCGAGTTGTCCTCACTGTTCGTCGACGGACGTGACGTGGGTGAGAGCGTCGGGACAGGCCCGACTGCACACGTACCTCATTAGTCACCGTCCCGCACCGGGCTTCACCGACGAGGTGCCTTACGCCATTGCTGTCGTTGAGTTAGAAGAGGGACCTCGCATGATGACCAACATCGTCGGCGTCGAGAACACGCCCGAGGCGCTCGTGCTCGACATGGCCCTCGAAGTCGCCTTTGAACCTCGCGGTGAGCAGAGCGTCCCGGTCTTTCGTCCTGCGAGCGCCTCGTGAGTGTGCGAGCCAAGACCGCGATCGTCGGGGCCTCAGAGACGACACGTATCGGCGTCGTGCCCGACATGTCCGCTTTGGAGATGCACGCCGAGTCCGCTCGTCTGGCCGTGGCCGACGCCGGACTGAAGATGTCCGACGTGGACGGCGTGGCCACGGCGGGNNCGGCGGGACTCTCGCCGGTCTCCGTCGCGCAGTACTTGGGCATCGACCCCATCTACGTCGATGCCACGACCGTGGGCGGCTGTTCGTTCCTGCTCCATGTTCGCCACGCCGCGGCCGCCATCAACGCCGGGATGTGCGAAGTGGTACTCATCACCCACGGCGAGTCCGGCCGCTCGCGCGTCGGCATGCCGCCTCGGGTGGCGGATCCGTCGTCGCCCCCGGGTCAGTTCGAAGCGCCGTATGGAACCCTCGGACCACCCACCATGTTCCCGATGGGCGTGCTGCGCTACATGAAGGAGTTCGGCCTCACACACGAGCAACTGGCGTCGGTCGCCGTCGCGCAACGAAAGTGGGCGGCGAATGTACCGCGCGCGATGTTCCGCGATCCGTTGACGGTCGAGGACGTGTTGGCGTCTCGCCTCATCGCCTATCCGATGCATCTGCTTGAGTGTTGTCTCGTCACGGACGGCGGCGGGGCACTCGTTGTGACCTCGGCCGAGCGGGCCAAGGCCCTTGCTGGTCCAAAGCCCCCCGTCTACGTACTCGGCACCGGTGAGGCGAGCGAAACTCCGATGGTCTCGATGATGGAAGACTTCACGAGCTCAAAGGCCTTTCGACTCTCGTCAGCCAGCGCCTTCGCGGAAGCCGGCGTCGGGCCCAAAGACGTCGACCACTTGATGGTCTACGACGCGTTCGCGCACCTGCCGATTTACGGGCTCGAGGACCTTGGCTTCGTCGGGCGAGGCGAAGCCGGAGCCTTCATCGCCGAGGGCCACACCTCACCGGGCGGCAGCTTGCCTTTGAACACCAACGGCGGGGGCCTCTCTTACACCCACACCGGGATGTACGGCATGTTCTTGGTGCAAGAGTCGGTGCGACAGCTACGTAGCGAGGCGTCAGCCCAGGTCGCAGACGTCAACATCAGCGTGGCCCAAGGAGTCGGCGGGATGTTCGCAGCCGCGGGCACGCTGGTGCTCGGCACCGCCGCGGCCGCCGGTGTATGAAGGTGAAGCAAGCGACTGTGAACGGAATGCGATATGAACCCCGGGATACGCGGGACTATTCGGCAATGAGAAACACACCGAGGAGGATGACATGGACGTTGATCTAGGCGTTGAGTACGCCGAGTTTCGCACCGAGATGCGCGAGTGGATCGAAGGCAATATTCCCTCCGGCTTAAAAGAGTTGGCCGACTGGAGTTGGCAACCGGTGGCCGGTGGCAAACGCGGAGCGGCGCTCGCCAGGGCCACGGCCGATCCCATCTACCGCGAATGGGTGAAGCGTCTTTTGGACGCCAAGCTCATCTGCGCGACGTGGCCCGAAGAGTTCGGCGGTCGAGGTTGGGACTCAATACGTTTTTCCGTGTTCAGCGAGGAGCTTCGTCGCCAAGGTGTGCCCGCAGTGCGACGAGGTATGGGCGAGACACTNNGGGACACCCGAACAGCAGGCCCACTTCTTGCCACGGATCGTCTCGGGCGAGGACGTCTACTGCCAGGGCTACTCTGAACCCAACCACGGATCCGACCTCGGAGCTGTCGAAACAAAAGGCATTGTCGACGGCGATGAGTTGGTGATCACCGGACAAAAGACCTGGACCTCGGGGGCGCAGAACGCCAACATGATCTNNCCGACGTGCCCAAGCACCGCGGTCTCTCCTATGTGCTGGTGCCCTTCTCGAAAGAGAACGGCGTGACCGTGCTGCCCTTGCGTCAGATGTCGGGCGCGTCGGGGTTCTGCGAGGACTTCCTCGACGGGTCGCGCGCGCCGTTGTTCAACGTCATCGGGGGCCTCAACAATGGGTGGGCTCCGGCCATGACCACGCTCGGTTTCGAGCGCGGGGGCAACGCCACGACGGCTCACCTCGGCTTCGAACAGGAGCTGTGGGACCTCATTGGCCTGGCGCGCAAGAACGGAAAAGTAAACGACCCCTTGATCCGCCAGCGCCTGGCTTGGTGTTACACCCAGGTGCAGTTGATGCGCTACGCGGGTCTGCGACTCCTCGCGTCACTGGCCGAAGGTCGCCAGCCCGGACCCGAGGCGTCGATCTCGAAGTTGTTCTGGAGCGAGTATCACAAGTTGTTCGGTGAACTCGCGCTCGACGTCGTCGGCGCCGACGCCATGATCCGCCCCGACGGAGAAGGGTACGCCACCGACGAGTGGCAGGACGTCTTCTTCGCCAGTCGTGCCGGGACCATCTACTCCGGCACCAGTCAGATCCAAAAGAACATCATCGGTGAGCGCGCCCTCGGTCTCCCCCGCGAAACCAAACGCTCCGAAGGAAAGGTGACGTGATGCAAATCTGTGAAGGACGAGTCGCCATTGTGACGGGTGCCGGGCGCGGCATCGGGCGGGGACACGCTATCGAACTCGCTCGCCAAGGCGCGCGGGTCGTCGTCAACGATCTTGGTGCCGAAGTGGACGGTGAGGGCAGTTCCTCGGGTCCGGCCCACGAGGTAGTTGAAGAGATTAAGAGCTTCGGCGGCGAAGCAATCGCCAACGGCGAAGACATCTCGGACTATGACGGCGCCGGACGACTCATCAACGCTGCCGTCGAGACCTTTGGCGGACTGGACGTGTTAGTCAACAACGCCGGCATCTTGCGTGACCGGATGATCGTCAACATGAGCATCGAAGAGTGGGACGCGGTCATCAAAGTCCACCTGCGCGGTACGTTCTGCCCGACTCGCTGGGCGGCCGCCTACTGGCGAGACCGCTCGAAAGCTGGCGAGGTCAACGACGCGAGGATCATCAACACCAGTTCCTCGTCGGGCATCTACGGCAACATGGGCCAGACCAACTACGGCGCCGCCAAAGCGGGCATCGCTTCGTTCACCGTCATCTGCGCCAAAGAGCTCGGCCGATACGGCGTGACCGTGAATGCCGTAGCACCCGGAGCCCGCACTCGTATGACCGAGAACTTGCAGCGCGCTCGCGCCGTGGCGTCCCCGGGGCCCGATGAGTTCGACGCTCGATCGCCCGACAACGTCGCGCCAGTCGTGGCGTGGCTCGCCAGTGTCGAATCGGCCGGCGTCACCGGACGGGTCTTTAACGTCGCGGGTGGGCGCATCAGCGTTGCCGAAGGCTGGCACGCCGGGCCCGTCGTCGACAAGGGAAGCCGCTGGGACCCCGCCGAACTGGGACCGGTCATCGAGGACCTGGTCGCCAAGGCTCCGCCGAATGCGGAAATGAATGGATTGATCCCGTGGCCGGAGACGACTGACTAAGCGGTATTCGAGCGACCGACGTTAGTCGGTCAGTTTTATTGAAATGAGAGCATGAGATGACAGCAGCGCAGTTCCCCATCGAAGCCGGACACGTCATGACGTTTGCGCGGGCCATCGGCGACTTCAACCCCGTGTACCACGACGCCGACCAAGCGAGCACGTCAGAAGTCGGCGCCATCATCGCGCCGCCCACCTTCGTTCAGGCCAGCGCTCAGTACGATCCCGACTACCCACTGCGACCCCAGCCCGGGGTGGCGTGGTTCGGCTCAGGGGCAACGCCCAGCGGCCGAGTGCCCGACGCCGAACCGGCCGCGACCACGCAGGAATCAGGAAGTGAAAAAAGTGGGGGCACCGGTCTTCACGCCGAGCAGCACTATGAGTACCACCGCCCGGTTCGCGCCGGAGAAGTCCTGACCCTCACGGTTCGCCCCGGCAAGGCGTGGGAGAAGCAGGGCCGTCGAGGCGGACTGCTGCAGTTTCGCGAAACGATCATCGAATACCGCGGCGAGAACGGCGAACTCGCCGTCACTGCTCGCGGTGTTGGCGTACGCACCGCCCAGACGGTGAGGGACTGAACATGGCGCTTCGAGCCTCCAGCCTCAGCGTGGGCGTCAGCCACGGAGCAGTCGTGGTCGACAATCTGAGCCGTACCCAGATAGTCCAGTACGCCGGCGCGTCGGGAGATTACAACCCCTTGCACACTGACGAGGTGTTCGCCACCCAGGTCGCGGGCTATCCGAGTGTCTTCGCCCACGGCATGTTGACGATGGGCATGACGGGCAAGATGCTCACCGATTACGTGGGCGACGGGCGACTAACGAACTTCGGTGGAAGGTTCACCTCCCAGGTCTGGCCCGGCGATACGTTAACGGCCACCGCAACGGTCACTGCGATCAGAGAAGCGAACGGCGTGTCCGTGGCGGACTTCGACGTGGTGACCGTGAATCAAAACGGCATCGCCGTCTTTCAAGGAACGGCGACGGCCCGCCTCGACTAGTTATCTAATTCAACGACAAAAGTGTTGCGAGCTTGTCCGCCAAATCTTCTTCGTTACCATCAATGGCGATCAGTTTCGTCCGAGACCGTGCACCTTTCACACACTGCACCGCACCGGGACGAACGCCGAAGACGTGGGCGAGCAAGGCGCAGACTTCCTTCGTGGCGGCGCCGTCAACGGCTTGACTTTGCACGCGCACCTGAAGCGCGCCGTTGTAGTCACCGCCAACGTGGCTCGTGGGCGAGCCGGGATGAACGCGTACGCTAAATCGCATCACGGCCGAAGTGTCCCTGGCTCGAGACGTGAAGGGCGCGACTGCATTGAACAGTTTTAGCAACGAAAAGCGACGTGACATAATGGCTCTTCATGAGTGAGTCCACGGGTCACGGCGGACAACGGCCGGATGAAGACTTTGACACGAATCTTTTTGGTGAAGGACATCCCGGTGGCTTGCCGGTGTTCGAGGCCAAGGTCGGGGCACACCTACGCAATCGCCGCAAGGTCAATAGTCCCTCGCAGTTGTTGGACCTCCAGGAGTTGGTGAAATTCAAGGCGAGCCATGGACGCTGGCGCATTGCCAAGGACCTCGTCGGAATGGTTCGCCGGGGGCACGGCGGCGAAAAAGATGAGTCGTACTTTGACAAACTGCGCCGAGAGGCCGGGCGGGGAAAGACCGAGTCCTCGACATACGGACTGGCCAGCGTCGCCGGTCGTCCGGTGGTGCTCTACGCGATGAACTGGGACTTCTTCGCCGGATCGCTCGGTGTGGTCTCAGGTGAGAAGTTCCAGGCCGCCGCCGATCTCGCGATCAGCAAGAAACTCCCCTTCGTCTCTGTGTACGCCTCGAGTGGGGTGCGCCAGCACGAGAACTTCGCCGGGCTGACCCAGATGACCCGCATGGTCGAAGCCATCCGTAACTACAAAGAGAAAGTCGCGCTGCCCCAGGTCGCAGTACTGCTCGGCAACGTGTGGGGCGGGGTGTCGGCCAGTGCGGTCTCCAACGCCGACTTGATTCTCGCCACCTCGGGCACGAATTTCGGTTTCGCGGGTCCCAACGTCATCGAGGCGTTCGAGGGCTCGGCTGTCCCGATCGACTCTCAAAGCGCCGAAGCGAATCTCCTCGATCGCAATATCGACGTGGTCCTCGCCGACGTCGGAGAACTCGTCTCGTATCTCGGCGAAATCCTCACGTCGACGAACCTGCCCGATAAGCGTCACCAACTCACGGCCGAGACGGTGCCAATGATCCGCAACGTCAGCGTCGCCGATCAGCGTCGCGTCTTCAATTTCGGGCCGGTCGGCATTCGCGGTCCTCGCTTCGACGATTCCAAAGGTGCGGTCCAACGGCTGCCGGCGCCCGCTCGCCTGGCTCGGGCGCTCGACGCGTCCGACGCCCTGGTCGAGCAGTACCAGGACCTATTGACTGACGCCAACCGCGTTGACTTGGAGTTCATCTTGCAGTACGGCTTCAGCGACGCCGTGGCGATCTACAACTACGTCCAGGAGGTCGGCTACAAGAGATACCCCGCCATCGTCGGCGCCTTCGCCAAGATCGGCGCCCAGCCCTTCGTCATTGTGGGAACCCAGCCGTCGTACCAACTGATCGGCGAGACCGTCATCAAGCGGCCCTCGAATCCTGCGCCCGAGGACTTCGCCTTCATGGAGCGAATGTTGGAGATGGGTGAGCGACTTCATTTACCCGCACTGTTCGTGACCGACACGCTGGGGGCCAAGCCGACCTTGGAGAGCGAGCGGCGAGGCCAGTCGCGTGCGATCGCGCGCTCGATTCTTAAAGGCATCGACTACTCCGAGCCAGTTATCTCCTTGGTCGCAGGCGCTCTCGGCAGTGGCGGTGGGCTGGCCACGACCCCGATGGCCGATCACGTGATCATGTTGGAAAAGGCCATGGCCTACGTCGCCGAACCCCGGTCGGCCGCCTCAATCCTCTATAAAACCCCGGACCCCTCACACGACCAGATCCGAACCACCCTGGAAACGATGCGTTCGACCGCCAAGGACCAACTCGATCTCGGTCTCATCGACGAGGTGATCCCCGAAGACGACAATCCCTTCGTGACCGTGGAACGAGTGCACGCCGCAATTCTTCGCACGTACGTCGAACTCGCGGTACTGTCCGAGAAACGCCTAAGGGCCCGTCGCCAGGAAAGGATTCGCGGCCTTCGAGCTTTCGAGATCATTCAAGAATGAGAGATCATGAAATACGACGAAACTGACAACGCCAGAGAAGCGACGGACAACTCTCAACAAGATCGGTTCTGGAATGGCCCCGCCGGCCAACTCTGGGTCACTTCCCAAGAGGAGACCGAGCGCCACGTTGGACCCTTTGGTGACGCCGCGCTCCAAGCAGCAGCCGCGGCGCCCGGCGAGCGAGCGATCGACGTCGGCTGCGGGTGCGGTACGACCACTCTCGCCCTCGCACGATCGGTAGGTGCGACGGGCGAAGTTGTGGGCGTCGATCTCAGCAACGTCATGTTGGAACGAGCAAGGGAATCGGCCGCGGCCGCGAAGTTGACCAATGTTGACTTTCGCAGGCTTGATGCTCAGGTTGCACCACTCGATCGCCAAGTTTTTGACCTCGTCTACTCGCGATTCGGCGTCATGTTCTTCGCCGATCCCACCGCGGCGTTCACCAACCTCTTTGCTTCACTGCGCCCGAGTGGTCGATTGGCGTTCGTGTGCTGGCAGGTACCGAACGCGAACCCGTGGATGGCGCTGCCCACTCGGGCCGCCATGCAATTCTTTGGTCTGGCGCCGCCAGCGCACGACGCGCCCGGCCCCTTCTCACTGGCCGACCCTGATCGACTTCGAAGGGTCTTAACCGACGCGGGGTTCAACGACATCGACATCACTCCGGAGATATCGACCCTTAAGTTAGCTGCAGGACAGAGCATTGAAAGCTGGGTCCAAGAGCGACTGCTCATGGGTCTCGCAGGTGAGAACTATGCGAACAGCAGCGTTGAGATCCAAAGTCAGGCCCGCGAACTTTTGATTTCGACGGTGGAGCCCTACCGAGTCGATGACAGGTTGGAGATGAATGGGGCTGCCTGGATCGTTACGGCGCGCGCTTAATCTCTGGGTGCTGGTTACGAGACCCGCATAACCCACTGAATCTTGTATAAGTCCGGGCCGCCCTTGAACAGACCGTGTCGAGTGACTTCATAGAATTCCCCTTGCTCTTCGGGCCAGGTTCTGGCTACCACGAGGAGGATCCCCGGGGCCACTACGTATGATGCAAGCAAAGGAGAAAGCATGACGAACGAGAACGAGTGCCCGGTAACGGGCGCGAGCACGCAGTTAGCGGGAAGCTTGCCCAACGAGAAGTGGTGGCCAAACCAGTTGAACCTGAGGCTGCTCGACCAGAACTCCCCCTCGGCTAATCCCCTGGGCAAGGATTTCGACTACGCCAAGGAGTTCAAAAAACTGGACCTCGACGCCCTAAAGAAGGACATCGAGGCGGTGATGACCACGTCCCAGGACTGGTGGCCCGCCGACTATGGCCACTACGGGCCACTCTTTATTCGCATGGCCTGGCATAGCGCGGGCACGTACCGCATTGGCGACGGCCGTGGTGGTGCGGGATCTGGCGCGCAACGCTTCGCGCCACTTAACAGTTGGCCCGACAACGTAAACCTCGACAAGGCCCGCCGACTGCTCTGGTTAGTCAAGCAGAAGTACGGACAGAAGATCTCCTGGGCCGACCTGATGATATTTGCCGGAAACTGTGCATTGGAGTCAATGGGTTTCAAGACCTTCGGATTCGCCGGAGGGCGCGAGGACATCTGGGAGCCGGAAGATGAGACAAACTGGGGCCCTGAAGACGTCTGGCTCGGTGACGAGCGCTACAGCGGCGACCGTGAACTCGACAATCCCTTAGCCGCCGTGCAGATGGGCCTCATCTACGTGAATCCCGAAGGTCCCAACGGCAACCCCGATCCGCTCCTTGCGGCCAAGGACATCCGTGAGACGTTCCTGCGCATGGCGATGGACGACGTGGAAACCGTGGCCCTCATCGCCGGCGGCCACACGTTCGGCAAGACTCATGGCGCGGCGGATCCGAACCAGTACAACGGTCGCGAACCCGAAGGGGCGCCTCTGGAAGAGCAGGGCCTCGGTTGGAAGAACAGCTTTGGTACCGGCAACGGTGACGCCACGATCTCCAGTGGACTTGAAGGCGCGTGGACCGATACACCGACGAAGTTTGACCACGACTTCTTCGACAACCTGTTCGACTTCGAGTGGGAGTTGGTGAAGAGCCCGGCCGGTGCGAACCAGTGGAAGCCCAAGGATGGCGCGGCTGCCAACACGGTGCCCGACGCCCACGATCCGACAAAGAGGCACGCCCCCACGATGCTCACGACGGACCTCTCCCTGAGGTTCGACCCCATTTATGGGCCGATCTCGAGGCGCTTCCAGAAGAACCCCAAGGAGTTCAATGAGGCGTTTTCCAAGGCATGGTTCAAGTTGACGCACCGCGACATGGGTCCTTACGTGCGGGGACTTGGCAAGTTGGTACCGAAAGAGCCCCAGTTGTTCCAAGATCCCGTGCCGGAGCGTATGCACAAGTTGATTGGGGCGAAGGACATCGCTGACCTAAAGAAGCGCATTCTCGCATCGGGCCTCTCCATTGGCCAATTGGTCTCAACCGCGTGGGCGTCGGCGTCGACGTTCCGCGGCACCGACAAGCGCGGCGGCGCCAACGGCGCGCGAATTCGCCTTGCGCCCCAAAAGGATTGGGAGGCTAACAGCCCGGTGGAACTAGCAAAGGTGCTCAAAGTCCTGAAGGGTGTTCAGAAAGAGTTCAACGGTTCTAAGACCAAAGGGAAAGAGGTCTCGCTCGCTGACCTCATCGTACTGGGCGGATGTACCGCCATCGAGAGGGCCGCGAAGAACGCGGGGCACAAAGTGAAGGTCCCCTTCTCGCCCGGTCGCACGGACGCTACCCAGAAGCAGACCGACATCGAGTCCTTCGCGGTGCTCGAACCGACCGCCGACGGGTTCCGCAATTACCTTCGACCGGGACGCCCCCGTACGGCGGAAGAGTTGCTGCTGGATCGGGCTCGCTTGTTGACGCTCAGCGCTCCGGAAATGACGGTGCTGATCGGCGGCCTACGAGTCTTGAACGCTAACTTCCAACAGACCCAACTCGGCGTCCTCACCACGCGGCCCGCGACGTTGACCAACGATTACTTCTTACAACTGCTCGAAATGGACACTGTGTGGAAGGCGAAGTCTGACTCCGAGGAGACATTTGAAGGACACGATCGCGCAACAGGAGCACTCAAATGGACCGCTAGCCGAGCCGACCTTGTATTCGGCTCGAACTCCCAACTTCGAGCGATCGCAGAGGTCTACGCCTGCAACGACTCTCGAGAGAAGTTCGTACGCGACTTCGTTGCTGCTTGGGACAAGGTCATGAATCTCGACCGATTCGATCTCGTCTGATCTCAAGTCATTGATCCCGCAGCGTCGACTCATCTCGGCGTAACTAAGTATCGCCGGTGGGAGCGCAGGGTCGCCCACAGCAATGGGAACGCCAACTTTAATCTCGAGGCGCCACGCCCAGATGACCGAAGTCGTCCAGTGGAAGCGACTCAACATGGTTGACGTGCCCATAACCATTGCGACCCGGCTTCATGTAGTACCAAGCACAAAGAACAGCGCCGAGGATGAGCAAGAAGCCGTAGTGTGCGAGATCCCAGTTAAGAGCCCATACCACTGCAGTCACGAGCGCCAATCAGATTAGGAGGCGTGCCATTAGTTGGCCGTCAATTTCACGGGCTCGATCTTGTCGGCCTTGAACGAGACTCCATGGTCTCCACCGATGTCCCACGTCGACGCGATGAGATTTGTCACCTTCACCGGAGTGAAGTTGCCAACACCCTTAGGTTCACCCGCGACCTTGACCGTCAGCGTGTCGTAGCTGTCCGGCCAGATCGCGAACAGGTGCACGCTGTAGACCGCAAGGCCACTGGCGTCCAACTTCGGAGCTCGTGTCTCAAAGTCCAGAACCGGTTCGGCCAAACCTGCCGACATGAACTGGACTGCCACAGTGTCAATTGGTAAACGCATTGCTGCTCCTTTTCGGAGGACGAAGTATTCGACCTCTACCTAAGAAGCCAATTTCAGACACCGATTTGGGACAGCAATATGGCTGTGACAAAGAAATATGTGAAACCTGGACGTAGAGAAACGTTGGTGGATTTTCGGATCAGACCCTTAAGACCTTCGGGCTGCCGGGCGCTGCGCGCCCGACGCCCAGTCAGGGATGGCTACAAGAGACCTTGGAACTCATTCTCTACGTAACTCTTCNNCGCTGCGCGCCCGACGCCCGGTCAGAGCTGGCTACAAGATGCCTTGAAGCTCACTCTCTACGTAACTCTTCCTTACGTCTTTCAAGGCTGAAAGTATTGTGGAATGGTTGAAGCTGTCGATCCTTAGACGTTGGTTGCGCGCCTTACGTATGCAGGTCTGAAGGACCTCGGTAGCTGAGTTCGACGATATTTTGTTCCGAAGTTCCCGTGACCCTGAGAAGTCCGTTTCTTTGGAGATTAATTGGCTGTTCGAGTGATCCTATGCGTCGTGCATCTGGGGTCTCGAGAACGGTTTCGCCATTCGTCAGTGAGGTTGCGCGGTATTGGTCTCCATTGCTTGAGTTGTGGCGGTCCAGCCACGAAACGGTTGCGAGTTCAACTGTATGAGTCCAAGTTCTGAGAGTGGACGTCACATTGCGACTGATAAATTCGGTCCAGAGATCGTGCGAGGACTCGGTCGGCCAGATTATCTCACTCGATCGTTGAACGATGTCTTCGGAATTCAACCATCGATGGAGTTGCGACAGTGTATTGAATTGGCCGTTTCCATTCAGTACCGCCGCGATCGCTCCCGATCGTGACGAGAACCCAGCACGCATGAGCAAGGAAGCTGACCCATTGAGAGTTCCAGTTTCAACGGCCGCCATCGCGAGTCCTTGGACAGATTGGACTGCGACCGAAAAAGCACTGTCAGCAACTTCCTCGGGTGTAAATCGGACTCGTACGGCCTCGAGCGCCCACGACAGTCTGTATCCAAGTGTGTCCTCGATGAACTCAAGCGTTTCGACATCGGCGTCAGTCGCAATTTCCACCACGGGTTTGCCTTGCAGCCATTGTGCAGTGATCTCCTTCCAGTTCGCCGGGAGTGCTCGTGGTGCGAATGGGTAAATGCTCAGGACAATTGTTGCAAAGCCCACAATGGCTTCGATGGCACCCTGATCATCATTGCTAAGGACGCATTGCTCGGCGCTTAGTAAGTTTTGGATTAGAGTTTTAGCTTCTTCGTCGAGTCGATGCCCAGTTTCGAGTCCCACTCCTGCCAGAAAATAGCCTCGTCTTTGAGCCAAAGTTGATTGATTCCAAAGAACGTTGGCTCGCCCTGCTAATCCGGCGCGCAGCGCGGTCTGCACTTCGGCTTCGCGACGCTCGAGGCTTCGCGCCCACAATGACGATTCAAGCGCGATTTCGAGCGCTATTTCAATGCCGTTTTCCGCAACGGCTGCATCATTGAGCAGGCTCAACAATGCGCAGTCGAGACTGGCCACCTGAGTGATCCAATCTCGTCGAGCCTTTGCTGAGTCCTCTTCTTCTTCCTCCGCGATTTCGGGAAAATCCCATGCGGCATTACCTGCAACATACTCAATCAGCGAATTGAAATCGCCACTGCCGATCTTGCGTGCCATCCTGATCAGTAGCCCTTGCACAAGTTTCATAAGCCCACTAGCCATGTCACGGAGAGCGTTGTCATCGACGAGCTTCTTCCAATTTCGTCTTGGTTGGCGAGGGTCACCGTAGATCGGAAGAATTACGAGGCCAGCTGTATCCACGTAGGCCCTGCCCGCTCGGCCAACGATGTTACGGAATTCTGACGTATCAATTATTTTGCCGCTCCGCCAAATGCTATGGAAGATCAACGAGCTGGCGGACAGATTCAATCCTTGGGCAAGAGTGGGAGACGAAATAGTTATCTTGAGTACACCTAGTTGCAAGAGCTTTTCAATTTCCTTTCGATAAGGAGTTGGAAGCGATCCGTGGTGTATGGCTACGCCGATTCTCAGGCAAGCGAGGATTGGGTGGTTCGATCCAAACCACTCTTCTCCAATCGTCAGCGCAGTTTTCAATTGAATTGCATCCCCCTCGAATACGTTAGGAAGAGCGCCTCGATTGTGAAGGTCGACAATGACTTTGGCATATGCGTTAACCGATGACTTCATTGGGCAGAAAATTAGGACTGTCTGCCCGTCGTCGACGAGCCTCCAGGCGGCCCCCAAGCAAAGCTCTTGTTGATCCCTTGGGAATGGTGTCCTCCGTTGGCCATTCGGCGGAATAAATTGTGTGAGAAAACGAGGGACGAAGGGTTCTTCATCACCCACCGTCACGCTGAGACGCGCGCGATCGCCCTGCCAAATGACTTCGCCAAATCGGAGCTTGGTCGGCCGCCAAGAGCTTGCGATCAATCCGTCAGGCTTGTCATCAGTGAGCCAATTGACGAAATCTTCGACGCGCTCTCCAACTGGGAGGATCGCTGATAGGCAGATAATACGCCGATTAGCGGCATCAGAACGGCGAAGAAGCTGTTGCACCTGGACTTCATATCGGATTTCGCGCTCGTTCGCCCCGATCATGTGACCCTCGTCCAGAACAATAAGTCCGACGTCATCCAATAGGTTGGGGTTATTTCGAAGAGCAAAATCAAGTTTCTCGGGCGTCGCGACGACAATGTCGCTTTCACTCAAAATGTCTTGGTCCACCCCACTGACTCCGGCAGCGCCGTAGAGTGATGAAATTGTTTTTCCCAATGGTACGAATGTTCGACCCAACGATGCTTCAGTTTGTGCCGAAAGAGCCCGAAGCGGCGTCACATATACAGTTCGCTTACCTTTCGCCAAGGTCGCGAGAATGCACAGCTCTGCGATTCGCGTCTTACCTGCGCTCGTGGGCAGTGCGAGGACAAGATTGTCTTGCGTGTCCAACACCCGTGAGGCCGCTTCAACCTGCGATGGCCATAAGTCAATTTCCGCTCGGTCTCTACGGAAAAGTGACGCGATGAACGTTTCGCGTAACCGAGTCCAGTCACCATTTGACCCTATGGGAAGTACTGAATGAAAGCTATTGCCCCATAATCCCTCAAGTAGATGAATTGCTAAGCGATGACACCACCACTGAGGAACCATATTGAGTTCGCCGGCAGCGTCGAGCCCGACTCGCAATCGACTAATCGCGTCATCCAGAAGCTCGACCTCGCCGCGTTCAAAGGCGAGCATTGCGATACTTAGGGAACCGATGAATGCATCGGTGAGTACAGCTTCAACTAAACCGATCACGTCTTCCGTTTCCTCTTCATTGGAGGAGTCAATTGCCTCGCTCGGTTCGAGGAGATTCTGGAGACTGGCTACGAGTTGTTCATCTGAACTTGAATTGTCATCTCGTTTATTAGAAATCAGCTGAGAAAGTTCGTTCAAATCGCGGCGCATAAGTAGGACGAGGCACTGCTCGCAGACTGTAATCCGGGAACTATCGTGTGCAGATTGAAGTAGCGAGTAAGCGCGGGCAGAGTAGCTGCCAAGATGGTACGCGGCCGCGGCCACTACCCGATGAAATCCTCGATCTTCGGTCTCGGGTCCTCGGGCGATTACAGCTTCGATGGCAACGGCCGAGTTCTCGAATGCTCGTCGACTAAGTTCGCTGGTGCCGTTCGACTCGGTGAGGCGCAGAGCGTTTCCTAGCAGCGAATATCCATAGGAGAGAAGGTCGTAACTTAAGAGTGAATCGAAAACCGGCGCGTTCTCTGGAAGCACTCCTTCTCTCCAGATCATCCCTCGCGCTTCGCCGCGAGCCAACAGCCTTTCTCGGAAACCTGGAAGCGTGGCTTGACGAATAGCCGCCTCAATTACCTCAACTGCTTCTGGCAATGGCGACCGCCTTTGTGTAAACCGACTCTATAAATGCTTGATGTTGAGGAACCTCTAGCCCAACCGCAAGACGTTTAACTCGACCCGAATACTTCGCCGTATTGTTTCGCAGGAAAGTACTCGGATCATTTCCGGTAAAGGTGAATAGAAGTTGTAAGACTTGTTGCTCAGTGATTCCTTGCTGAAGTTGCGCGCGGTCAATTTGGAGTGCGAGATCGTCGTCGCCATTCTCAAAAAGACGATCTGTAACAAACGCGAGTGCGTGGGGCGAAGGCAACCCGTTGTTGCGCTGCAATGCCTCGTCGGCATCCTCGACCGCCGCGGCGTTCAGGTGTGCGCGACTCTTTGATTCTCCATTAAGGAACCCAATTGGCCCGCTCCTCGAAATGCGAACTCCAATAATGTCGTCGCCCCGCATCGCCATTTCAGGATGATCCTTCCAACGAAGCCGAGTGATTATTCGATAGCCAAGCTCTCGCGAGGCATACTGTCCAGCTAGTATCTCGCCTAGATCACCTGAACGAGCCTTCCTGCTCGTTGGAAGTTTGTTTTCGAGATACTCTGCCGCTTGTGGCTTGCCGAACCTCGACAGTATGGATGCAATGCGCTGTGACGATGCGTATTGCCTGGGGATGACGGTTGCAGTCCAATTGATGCCCAACTTGGAACTAGCGTCCGTTGCGACCATGTGAAGGAGTTGGTGTCCGCCCACCTGTTCTTGGGCGGAGGTTGCCCATTTCCGAATTCGATGCATCTCCTCATACTGGCAGAGGCTCACGATCTGTGCCGACGAACCTGCGCTGTTTGTTCCCGATCACTGACTGCGGGTTGAATGAATTACCCAAGACTCAGTGAGTGGACAACCGCTATGTCCACCACTGACTTGAGATTGTGACGGTACACCCGCGAGGTCATTCGTGTTTCGACGTGGCCCATACGGGGTAGGAGAATTCATTTAATCCCATCCGTTGTGAATATTCCGGAAAAGGTTTCAAGAAAAGTTCTCCAGTCGGATTGTTGGCTTCGCGTCTGCTACAACAGATTTGCCATGACAGTGGAGACCCGAATGTACCTAACGTCACGGCAACTTCGTCACTGACTGGATTACTCGTCATCGATCACGCTCCGGCAAAGTCAAATCATTCGCACGCCACGGTACCTAGTCGTGCGTTGATTAGCGAACGAGGTTTTCATTGAGCTGCAGGAATGTCATTTGCTTCGTTTACGTAATTGGTGCACCGGTTCTGGACTCATAGATTCGCCAGAAGTTGAGGTTAACCCTCGACGATGTCGGGCCACATTTTGCTGACAACATCCTCCAAAGTATGAACTTCGTGAATCTCGATTTTCCCTAATCCATCTGAGATTGCCTTGAGCTCTAATGCGGTCTCGGGTTCCAAGTAGAGATGCTTGATGTGACTTACTCGTCCAGCTCCCAAAAGCGCCGAAAGAGCGCTGACGTCGTTGCTCTCGAGGGCGCGGATATTTCGGAAAAGATCGAGTTCTCCGACGAATAGAGAACCCGATGGGATCGGCATCTGCATGTAGGAGGAAAGCATGCTCATTGCAAGAGGAAAATCAAGAATGCGGGAAAACGCTCGTCCGCCGGGAATCGCGCAATTTATGTCAAACTGCATCTCGCTCAAATCGATGTCATGCAATCCACCGACGATCTCGACGATTTGACTTACGACTTTCGTCGGCAGATACGGAGCCTTGATTTGGGCGCGCTCACCAAATCTCGGAAGCTTCACCGCGACCTGTACCTCCACTGGTCGATCCATATTACGGAGCATCCCGTACGCAAGCCTTGCGGTTGCTGTTTCGTGCTTGGCGGGTTCCAGGCACCCCATGGAGTTCATTGTCAGGATGCGAGGTTCGTGTCGTTCAGCCCCGAATCGATTCTTCGGAACGAACAGAGGTCGAAGGCGCATTGCCTTGCGTAAGTAGAGAACACAATCAACGTTATGCTCCAACGTCCTTGGACCTGCTATCGCACCTGCCTTGGTCACGTGCCCGATTAAAACCACTGGTATCTTCAAGGCCTTACAGTTGTTGGCGAACTCATAAACCTTTTTGTACACGCCAGTCGAACCCGACGCAAGTCCCGTTCCCTGAAGAGAATCGACGATGATCAGGGCTGTCTCTTTCAGTTCACCTCGTGTCACTCGCCGGATCAAGAAATCCTGAAGGGCTTCGATACTCCCAAGTGAATCCTCAATGTAGAGGTTTGAATTGACCTTGCCTATCTTTTGTTCGAAGGCTTCTTCAGCTTGTTGTTGCTTCCGAACCTCTTCCAGCCCTTCTTTCAGGGGGAGTGCAGACGATTTCATCTTGCTCGGCTGTCCGCGCATTTGCTTATAAATTCGGCCATCAACGATGTCCTTGAGGTCATGCGTCGATTGCTCCAGTGCCACGTACACGATCAGGTGTCCCTGGGCGGCGAGGTCGACCGCAACTTGAAGTGCCAACGTTGTTTTGCCGGCACCAGGGGCGCCGCTGAGAAGATATATTCCTCCCTTCACGAGGCCTTTCTGATTCATGGCTTCCGATAACCACGAGCAACTCGTAAGCGTAAGTTGGTCCCTGCGCTCGTTGGCGATGTCTACAAGCCGGGGCATCCTATCTCCGATTCACGATCTCGCATCACTTGGTCTATCTGTCGATCGACGTCGACACTCAATCGTTGTACGTTTCGTTGCGGAACGTTGGTGGAGGGTGCAACGATTGGCAATCCCGCTCTGATTGACCAGCAAATGCCAAGCAGAAGCACGCCAAGACGTCGATATGTGCGGCTCTTACAGTTGGTCCACTTCGCGCGCCGGTGAGCAATGTAGTGAGCAAAGGTTGGATTGAGAACCGGGTGTCGCCCGTGGGGGATTTTGTGGAGGAACGAGTGGAATGTCAACAAATGCTTCACCCACAAACGTCGGCGGTCATGCACGAGTAAGCCCCCGGTCAATGAGACGCACGGGGTCACAGGTCTAAGTCCTTTACGGCCCATCGATTCTTGCTTGGAGACGTTGGACCTAAAGCGCCGCGTTTTAGTCTTAACGACCACCGATATGGTCGAAGGATCGATATTGGGAGCCATTGCGCGAGCCATATCGGCCTGCTTGGTACGACAAAATGGTCAATCCGCTTGTCCCGGCGCGGGGGTTCGCGTTGGGTCTCCAACACAAACAATCTGCGAGTGAGTGAATCCGAATATGCCGACTCTCTTCTCTAGGCTGAGAGTGTGACAAGTGAACCGAAGAACTTTAGTCTCAGTGCGGCGAGGGGCGCAAAGAAGGACGAGTTCTATACACAGCTGTCAGATATTGAGCGGGAACTCAAGCACTACCGTGAGCACTTTCAGGGCAAAGTGGTCTATTGCAACTGCGATGACCCGCGTGTGAGCAACTTCTTTCACTATTTCTCATTTAACTTCGAGAAATTGGAGCTAAAGAAGCTTGTCACTACTTGTTACAAAAACCAACACGTTGATCTCTTCAGTCTGAACGATTCCGAAGAAGCCATCTATCTCGAATACGAAGGTAATAAGTGCGGCAATATGGTGCCCGACCCGAATGAGATTGGCATTAAGCCACTTAGGGGTGATGGCGACTTCAGAAGTGAGGAATCCATCGAACTGCTCAAGCAAGCAGACATCGTCGTCACAAATCCACCATTCTCACTTTTCCGGGAGTTCTTGGCCCAACTTGTCGAGTACGACAAGAAGTTTCTCATTATCGGTAACATGAACGCGCTCAAGTACAAGGAAGTCTTTCCACTAATCAGAGAGAACAGACTCTGGTATGGCCCAAGCATTCACAGCGGTGATCGCGAATTTGGCGTTCCCGACGACTATCCACTTACTGCAGTCGGCTCTCGCGTAGATGACAATGGACGTAAATACATCAAGGTCAAAGGAGTCCGCTGGTTCACCAACCTTGACTACCCGGAACGGCACGAAGACTTAGTTCTCTACATGTCCTACGACCCAAGCGCATATCCGAAATACGCAAATTTCGATGCCATCGAGGTCGGCAAGACCTCTGACATCCCTATCGACTACGAAGGGATGATGGGCGTTCCCATCTCGTTCCTAGACAAGTACAACCCAAGCCAGTTTGAGATCCTTGGTACGGGTCTTGAGTTGGCCCAGCCCATGTCATTATTTGCGCGAAAAGGTACCTACACACAAGGTGGGCCGTGCTTCTACCTCGACAATGGCGATGGCTCGTATCGGCGGACATACGAGCGGCTTGTGATTCGAAAGAGGCACTCCTCGTGAAGATCGAGCAAGAGTACGTAACTGTCCGGAATCGCTCCAACGGATACCGGGACAAAAGCGATGCCGGCGTCGTCGCATACCGAGGGAAACTCGATCTTCGTCCCGCTTACCAACGTTTGTTCATCTGCATGGATAAGCAGTGTGACGCTGTTCGCAGGTACTGTGATATAGGGAACGCACCTATGACAAGTGTCGCTTAGTAATCCTTCAGGCCCTTTGCGGTGTCGCTGTTCCTTCCTTGGGGTCTTAAATTCGTCCCCGAACATAACGTTGACACGTGGAAGTTCCTGTTTTGTTTGATCTCTATGCCATATGCGCACTCGGCTTGATCTTTGGCAGAAAGAGGTGCCGCGCAAGGACGACGTCATTGGGCTAATTCCGCTCTATTGGTTGCTCTTGGTGTTGTTGTCCCGGAAACAGAGCATCTGACAGTTGTCGTCCGTAGTCCGTCCGCCCTTGCTCCACGCGACGATGTGGTCTCCGGCCATCTCAGAGAACTCGTAGTGCCCATAGCAGATTGGACAAATACCCTTCTGCTTCTCATAGACACGCCGCTTCTGCTTGTCGTCAAAGGTGCGGAGGCTCAGGTACCGTTCATTACGGGTCAGGACATAGGAGTAGACGCCCTTGTAGTTGGTGACCTCGTCGTCCTCCATCAGAGCGGATATCTCAGACTCAAGGGTCTTGGAGTCGAGAGCGTCAGCGTGGTGTTTGTTGTAGAGAGAACCCCAAGGGAGACCCTTCATCTCCTTACGGTAGACATTGAAAGTCGCCTTGACCCATGCGATGACGCTCTGGAAGTAGAGCCACTCCGCGTTCGCGTTCGGGTCGTGCTGGTGTTTGGACATATAGCCCTCGACATCACCGTTGCTTATCCACTCGATGACGGTCTCCAGATACTCCTGACGGATAGGAGCACCAGTCACATACTTATTGGCAAGGAGATACGCGGGGCAGTTGTTCTTACTGAAGATGGGCTTCGCTGCGGAGAGCCAAGGCCCTGAGTAGACGGCGTTACGGAGCTCTTGGTTGGTGAGCTTCTCTCCCGCGATGTTGATAATGCGGAACCACGCGAGCTTCTCGCTGTCGGTGCCAGAGCACAGGTAGACCATCAGCTTGTAGTCAAGGATCTGCCGCTTCTCGTCTGACTGGAGGTTGTGGAACGCAAGCCCATTGATGGAGAATTCGCCTTCCACATACTGACAAAGCGAGATAGTGCGCTGCTGACCGTCGATGACTTCGTAAGTGCCGTCCTCGCGCACCGCCCAATACATGACATTGAGCGGAAAGTCCTTGGTGACTGTCTCTATCACCGCGTCACGCTGCTTGTCCTTGTAGATGAACTCCCGCTGATACGGAGGACGGATGTCGAGCTTGCCTCCGTACCCAAAGACACCTGCCTCACCGTCGTCTGAGTAGCCATTCACGAGGTCACAAACCGTAAGTTCCAGCTCATCGATGTTCATGACCGCTTGTTCCTTATCAAGAGACGGGCATACTGCTTGACAAACAATTCGCCCTCGACTTCGTAGTAGGTCCTGCCGGAGGGCGGCTTGGAAACCTTGATGGCGGCACCGTCATTGAGCTTAGTAACGAGACTTCTCTTGCCGCTTGGGTCTACTTGTGTTTGCTTCGGATAGATCTTCGACGCTTGACCATCCCAAGACTGAGTGATCCCGACTATCTCGAACTGGTCCGGGTTGTGCTTNNTAGATAAGTGATAGGTACACCCATCACTCCTGCGTAGCCCATTGGGATGTCATTTGTCTTGCCGACCTCGATAGCGTCGAAGTTGTCGTAGGAAGGGTATTCATCCGCTGAGTAGGTTTTGTAGAGTACGAGCTCTTCGTGTCGCTTGGACGTATCCAAGTTCGTAAACCACTGAACCCCGGCGACTCGAACTACACCTTGACCTTCTTGCTCTATCCACTGGCTGGTGGGCGTGTATGGAGTGTTGAAGTGAGCCATGTTTCGCACGAAGCCGTATCCAAGCCAAAGCTTGTTGTCTCTAATGAGTGGGAAGACCTCTTTGTAAGAGATGGCGTTCTGGTTTCCCACTATAAGGAACTTCTTGTCATACTCAATGAGCTGCGCTACATACTCGCGGAAGAGGGAGAACGGCGGGTTAGTCGCGACTACATCTGCTTGTTTCAGAAGTTCGATAGTTTCGGCGTTTCTGAAATCACCGTCGCCTTTGAGTGGCAGGATACCGATCTCTTCAGGCTCAGGAACGCCACGACCATTAAGGTCTCCGTTATATTCCAGCCAGATTGCCTCTTCACTGTCGTTTTGGCTGAAGAGGTCCGCATTCTGACTCTTGTAGCAAGTGGTGATGAGCTTCTTGAGGCCAAACTTCTCAAAGTTGTAGGAGAAGTAGTGGAAGAAGTTGCTCACTCGCGGGTCGTCACAGTTACAGTAAATGACCCTGTCACGGAAGTGTTCCTTATAGTGTCTGAGCTCCTTCTCAATGTCGGAGAGTTGGGTGTAAAACTCGTCCCTCTTACTTGCCTTTGCGTCCGTAAGAAGCTTTGTCTGGGAAGGCACGCACCCATCCTGTCAGACGCCACTTACAAAATGCGTTAACCCGCTGGTGAACGACTCGGCGCCGACCATGTGCGTCGTGCATGTCATTACCCAATTTAGAAGTCCTCACTTCGGTCCAACCGACCATTTCGGCGGAGTGAATCGCTTCCCCCACGGGTCGGTGCGCAGGTTCTCAACCGAAACAGTGGCAGTCCCAGCTCTAATTGCAGCAGTCCCGTGACATGCGCGACATCAGGCATTGACTGGAGAGCATCCGATACACTCCGGCATCAGGAGACAGTAAGGGGTGAGCGGTTGGCAAAAGGTGTTTTCCGAGGCGGCACGGGCCACCGGCTCGATAGACGAACGAAGTGGGGCAAACTTACTGCTGGAGGCGGCCTGAACCTTAGGGGAATACGTAAATTGCGAAAGCCGAAGAAGCGGAAGTCTCGCTAGGCGGGCGATACGCCTCCTTAAAGAAGTGGTGCCCTTCGTATGAAATATGTGATTCGTATTCCCGCATTCGCTGGAAGGGGACTGCTGTCGTTTCAATTGACAATGTGGCCTAGTCCTCGAAGAAGTTCTCGTCGAGTTTGTAGACCTTGTAGACCTTGTTCACTGTCACGCCGATTTCATTCTCCAGCATCAAGTCGGCAAGTTGATTGCCATCGACGAGGATGATTCGAGGTTGTGGAAGTTTGGCAGCCGCTTTCCTGGCATCGGGAGTGAATCGACTCGTCGTGATGAAGACACCACGAGCAGCGCCCTTGCTATGAACCGCTCCGATGAATCCTTGAATGACGGCCGGGCCGATTGGACTGTCCTCTTTGTACCTTTTGGCTTGAACGTAAATCTGGTCTAAGCCGAGTTGATCCTGGTTGATGACCCCATCAACTCCTTCGTCACCGGGTCCGCCGAGGAGGGTCATATCGTCTTCACCTTTCCCATAACCCATAGAATGCAGAACTTTAAGGACGACTTCCTCGAGGAAACGAGGAGGTTCACTTCGAATCCTGTCGAGTAATTCTGTGGCGACGGTGTCACGAAGTCGAATCACTCCTGCGTCGATGAGTTCATCAGGGGGGATGTCAGCTTCGATTAGCTCTGCCGCCTCGTCGGCATCGAACTTGCTTTTTCGGCTCGCTGCTCGCTCCTTGCTTCGACGCGTCCAGTCCTTGCCGCCGTCAGTGGTTCTTAGGTAGGCGGCGGATATTCCCTCAGAGTGTTCGGCGAGCATGTTTCGCCCAAAATCGGTTATCTGCAAGTAGCCCTTCTTTGGCCTAGCGAGTGCGCCGGCCTGGTAGAGGCTCTCGCATGCGAAATAGGCGCGGCCTAGAGCACGGTTTCCGCCGCCGCCGAATTTTTCAGTGCGCTCTGCTTCAGAGAGACCAAGTCCATCGATGATGTGCTCATAGAAATCCTTGGCGCGCCACTCCCTTCCGTCTGTCAGACCCTGGAGGACCGTGTTGAAGAGCTCGCTGTACTTTGGAATAGCCATAATCTGAGACTAGGTCGGGGGTGCTGTGGGTTGGGTCGCCAAGACGTCAACTAAAACGACAGCGACCCCATTATCTGAAACCACAATTGCTCGATCGGAAGTCGCTTGTCAACAAGAGAGGCATCAGTCCCTTGCGGTCTCCAGAGTAGCTAGACCGATCCAGAATGCAAGACTGCACTCTTTTAGACTGCCCATTAGGACATAGGCTGCAGACAATGCGCTACTGGTGGGTCAGCCATAACCAGACCTTCGAGCACGAAGTGTACGGCGGCTTCTTATGGTCACCGATTACCAAGGCGAATGGTCAGCGTAACCACTTTTACGACAATATGGAAGAGGCTCAGCCGGGTGACTTCGTATTCTCTTTCGCCAGGTCGCACATCCAAGCAATTGGCATTATCAAGCGCCGAGTAGTAGTCACACCCAAACCAGATTTTGACGGAGCAGGGTCTAATTGGAACAACACGGGCTGGTTTCTAGAGGTCGAGTTCGAGCTTCTACCTGACCCATTCCGCCCCCGCGATNNAATTCTTCCATTGCTGCCAGATAAGTATTCGCCGCTGAACTCAGTGACTGCTGACGGCCTTCAGGGCGTTTACCTCACTGAAATCTCGCGGGAGTTAGCCAATCTCCTCATCTTGCTCTCACGTTGCGACGTCACCGAACTAATTCGGAATCTTGAGGACCCCCGCGATGACGAGGACGAAGAGTTCATAGAGCTTGAAATTCGATCGAAGCAGTTGCAGGGCGACCTTGAGAAGATACAACTGGTGAAAGCTCGGCGAGGTCAAGGATTGTTCAAGGCAAATGTGCGCCTTTACGAATCTGAATGTCGCGTTACGCACGTTCGCTCCATCAAGCATCTGCGAGCAAGTCACATCAAGCCGTGGAAGGACTCAAACGATCGAGAGAAAATCGAAGGGGCCAACGGGCTCTTGTTGGCGCCACACGTTGACCATCTATTCGATCGAGGATTCATCTCATTCTCAAATCAAGGGAAGCTTCTTGTCTCAGCTCAACTCAATGTCGAAGTACTTGACAAGTGGGCAATCTCACTACCACAAAGTGTCGGGCACTTTAAACCCCAACAGTGCGAGTTCCTCGAATACCACCAAGATGTTGTTCTTCAGAAGTAAGTCACCAGCTGGAGCAAATGAGCCTGGGTTACCCGCGGACATTCGGTCTTGGAGAAAACAAGGTACGGAACGGCTCTACGTTCGTTTGATTCCCTGACCAATTCGAGTCCAAGTCGAAGTTCGATGGCCTCCCCACCACTCGATTCGGAACAAACATTGGCTAGACCGGTGCACGGATTCCTCGTCTAACCAATCGTCTAGCCACGAGATCAAACGTGGGAGGATTTCAGAAAACATCGGCGAACGTTCCACCCCGTTTCACCGGCAAATTCGGACTTGAGAAACGGCCAAAGATCAGGTGGAATGGCCCCAAAGTCAACGGACGGTCTTCAAGAGAGCACACCCTCTTGTAATTCGACAAACCACGCTGAGGTGTCTTTATAAAGCGCCAGATCCTCTAAGAAGATCGTATCTTCTAAGACAGCCTGGGCATTGCCCACAAGCGAGATTCCCGGTATGGCATGAGTACGTTCTTAGAAGAACCTGCGAAGGCAGGCTCGACTCCGCAAGTAGAGCCTGAGGCGTCTGCCCGAGATGAGGAGCTTGCACATGTACCCCTCCCTCCTGCATCGCAACAAGCGAATCGAGAACGGCAACGAAGACACTGGACCCGTCAACATGTCTGGCTCCATCTCCTCCGACAACCCCGAGCATGACGGTCCGTATGTTCATTTTTATGGCCTTCGCTGCTGCTATCGTGACGAGGAACTGGTTACGATATGGAAACCACTCCTCAGTAGGAGACAACTCTGGCTGGGCAGAGCCCACCAACAACCCTGAGCCGAGAGAAGACAGGTCAACTTCAATCGAGTCAAACTCGATGCCTAAGTAGCCCGAGACGTAACGTGCCGCGTCATACTCGCCTGAAGCAGGACGCTGTCCGTAGTCGATGAACAAGCAGACGCTTGGACGCACGGCCGCCGCAAGGAGGGTTGAGTCGATTCCTCCGGAGAGCAAGAGGAGCGAACTCATGACGATGACATTGCGTCATTTCGCCATACTGCCTGATACGCAGCTGTGCTCAAATCTGAGAAGATATGTGCGCCCGTACCTCTCAACATCGTGAAGCGCGTCGGGTCGAGATCCGAGCTGGCGACCACGATAGGGATCTTCAGTTTTGCCGCCCAACCCGTTTCGAAGAGCGGTCCCGTTCGAGCGCTATCGGCGAGAAGAAGTACGGANNCCGCGACATCTTCCACCGGGCCGTAATCCCTCAGTGGATAGACGCACTGTGCTCCGATGTCTGCGATGCCCTGCGCCGCGGTTCTCGCGAGCCAACGTTGTTCCGGTGTGGCGAAGGACGCAGCGACATAGATGATGGGAGGGTGATGCAGAAGTTCAGGTGTGAGAGACCGTACCTCAAACTCTGGATCGAACGTGACAGGACCCGTTTGTCGCGTGGCGCAGTACCCCGCCGCTGTAAAGGAGGCTCTAATCGCGGCCTCCTTCAAACCGGCGCCTCCAAAGTAGGCGTCAGCAAATCCCGCAGAGAACGCATCCCCGGAGCCAATCGGGAACACACGAGAGGTGGGCAGCGCAGGTATCCCGATGACTTCTTCCTCTGTCACAATCAACGCCCCTAA
>PKWA01000031.1 GCA_003131665.1 Acidimicrobiaceae bacterium | reverse complement strand
CCGGCTGGGTGGTGAAGACCAGTTGACTCGGCGCGCCCACAATTACGTTGAAACTGTTGCTCGACACCGGCGCGAAGCCAGATGTAGAGGCGTTAAGGGTATAGCCCGATCCCAGTGCGTTGATCGAAAGGTTGGAGAACGTCGCGGCACCGCTGACGGCGGCGACCGGCGTGGTCCCTGAGAGTGTCCCGGTGCCGGGATTCGTGCCCAGCGCCACGGCGATGAGGGCCGATGACGTGGTGGCGACTCTGCCGGACGAGTCTTCGACACTGACGACGACTCCCGGGGTCATCACCACGCCCTCCGCCGTATTTGAAGGCTGCGNNTGCCAACTGCGTTGGCACGCCCGAGATGTCAAAGCTGGGACTGGTCGCTCCTGTCAGGCCCGTACTCGACGCGCTCAACGTCACGTTCGAGGCGTACACGCTCCCCGCACATCCAGAAAAGACCGCCGCGCCACTGACCGGCGTCTTCGTCGTTCCCGACGTGCAACTCAGTGACTCACCACCACTAATCGTCAGCGTGATCGAGGACACGTAGTTACTGACCACGTTGCCCGACGAGTCCTCCACCGTCACCACGGGCTGGGTCGTGAACGCAGATGTCACGTTGGAGCTGGCGACGCCGGCGGTCGCGGTCGTAAACACCAGTTTGGCCGCTAATCCCACCGTCACGCCGAAATTTGAACTCGTCGCCGTAACGAGGCCATTCGCACTCGCACTCAGCGTGTAGCTCGTGTCAACGAGGCCCGCAAAGGTGCAGCCGGTCACGCTCACGACACCGGAATTCGCGGTCAGTCCCGAACATGACGACAGCGCACCGCCCGAGGCGCTGAGGGTGATGCTCGTCGAGGCGCTGGTGACCACGTTGCCCGCGGCGTCTTCCACCTTCACCACGGGTTGGGTGGCGAGACTCGTGCCAGCGGCAGCCCCAACTGGCTGCGTGGTGAAGACGAGCTTGGCCGCGGCGCCGACCGCAATGTTAAAGGGACTGCTGATCGCCGTGGTGAGCGTTCCATCGCTGGCCGTCAATGTGTACGCGTTTCCCGCGAGGCTCACCGCGCAGCCAGTGAACGTCACGACGCCAGCGTTCTCGGACTGGGTGCAGCCAGAAAGGGTCGCGCCGCTCGATCCCGTCGAAGGCGTCACGGCAAGCGACACCGTTGAATTGTCGATCGTCACGGGCAGTCCGTTCGCGTCTTCGACGTCAACGACAGGTTGAGTTGACAACGTCGAACCACCGCTCGAACTACCTGGTTGTGAGGTGAAAACCAGCTGCGTGGCCACGCCCGACGAAACGCTAAAGGCGTTACTCGTGGCCGCGCTCAACGAACCATCGGACGCCGTCAAGGTATACCCCTGGCCCGCGAGGTTGATCGTGCAGCTCGAAAACGTGACGACGCCGTAAAATTCGGTGCCCGAGCAGCCCGACGAGAGCGCCGCGCCGTTGGTGCCGGTGCCGGGCGTGATGGCCAGCGTGACCGGTGAGAGGTCCGTGGTCACAATATTGCCCGAGGCGTCTTCAATCGCGACGACCGGCTCGGGCGTGAGGGCCGTATTGATACTGGCGTTACCCGGTTGCTCAATGTAAACGAGTTGCGTGGCGTTACCGGGAGTGACAATCGGACGAGCGAGCGGGTCGTCAACAATGAAGTTATTGGTGGCGCTCTTAGCGTTCAGTGTCTCGGTGACTTTGATCGTGATCCACTGCGGCGCGTTGGGCACGCACGTTGAGATGAACGCCACGCTGTTCCAGTAGCTCACCGCCGTGATCGAAGCGCTGTAGCCACTCGGGAGACTGAATGTTACGTTCGCCGCGCCTCCGCACGACGCGAAGAGCGCCGCGGGCTGTTGTTGTATTTGAGTAATAACCTCCTCCGAGGCGCTGCGCAACACCGAGTCCAGTGTCGCCACGTCGCGGTACGTCGAGGTCGCCGATATCGACGTCGCAAAGGAGACCAGTAGGGCCACCGAGGCCACCGACAGCACGACGAGCGCGATCAACACCTCCAACAAGGTGTCGCCCGCTTCAGAGCGGTCCGCGGCATCTCGAACACATCGGCGCACCACGCGTCGCAGCCAATCGGGGGCGTAACGTTTCACGCGAGCGCGGCCTTCGAGTCAGCGGTGAGAGCGAAGCAACGAACGGGCATCACGGAAGCAAGAGCCCCACGAACACGGCCTGAAGACCACCACCGACCATCACCACGTTGAGGGACTGTGGCGTGAGGGCATCGAGCATCACGGTGCCCGTTTTGTCCGAACTGATGGTCGCGGAGCACTCGACGGTCGTGGTGCCCACGCCCGTGAGGTACTGGGCGCTCGTGCCCGGTGCCACACTGTTGCAGGCGTTACCGACCGGCGACGTGGGACTGTTCGGGATGAGATTCAGATCCTGATCAGAGTTCCATGTGATCGACTCACCTTGGTCCGTTGACTCGGCGTCTCCGGTAACGAGCTCCCAGTCGGTCGCGGGGACCCCGCGCGAGTCGGTGACCTGGAAGTTCGTGAAGTTCAGCGTGCTCGTGGTGTTGGAGGTCGTTTGATACAGCGCGGGACTGTTCGGAACCCCGGTGTAAAAGCCGTTGTTACCGAAGAACGCCTCGCTGGTCGGGGGGTCGGCGTAGGTAGGAAAGGCGTGGGGCGCCACCACGCCGTTCGACGTCGTCAAATCAAAGGACAGCGTGAAGGGCGTGCCGTCCACCGCCACGGAGAACGCCTCGCCACTCGACGTGGCCTCACTCTGGTTGTAGGAGCTGAAGTCAACGAAGCAGAGGGTGGAGGCGTAGGTGCCGGTGCCCGCCGTCGCGAATCCACAGCTGGCCGTTGGATCTCCCAACGATGCCGAGCCCAGCTCACTCGGCGGCAGGTTGGACTTGGGAACCGCGGCCAAGGTGTAGGAGTAGTTGGACTTTGGTTCGGTGAGCGCGAAGGCGACCTTGGTCACGCTCTGGGTTGAGATCCAGCCTTGGGACGCCGCGGTGTTGTCGGCGGCGGGAGAGATCACCGGCGGGGGTTGACTATCCAGGAGGTCTGAAGAGATGGTCGATGAGGAGGTGGGCGTGGAGGAGATTCCTGACGCACAGAACTGACGCACGAGCGAATACGTCGAACCCGTCGCCGTCTCAACGTACGAGACGATGGTCTGATAGGCGCCCGTCTGGGCGTTGTAGCTCCACTCGAAGCCGAGCAGTTGGCTTCCCGTGCCGCACTGCGGCGCGGTGTTACTGATCGTGATCTCCTGGGCGCTTTGCACGTCAGTCTCGTAGTACGCCGATACGGCCTGGGCGTCGCCGGAATCGGACAGGCGATTCGACACGCCCGTTTGAAGCGAGAACACCGCGATGATTCCGGCCGCCATCGCACCAACGATGATGGGGATCACCACGGTCATGACCAAGAGCTCGATCAACGTAAAGCCCGATTCGGACTCTTCGCCGTTGGCGCAGTTGTCCAAGAGTCGTGACGAGCATCTGGCGCGTGTCAATCGAACGCGTTTCGCAGGATGCCCTCGGCGGTTCAAGACACCTTCACCTGACTGTAAATCCCGTACATCGCCGAAACCAGGGCGACGGCGACGAATCCGACCACCAGTCCCATCAAAATGATGATCAGTGGTTCGAACAGCGCGGTCGTTCGGTCGACTTTGGTCTCCAACTCTCGGCTGTAGTAGTCAGCAGCAACCTCGAGCTGCTGATCCAGAGTCCCGGTCTCTTCACCCACGCGAAACATCTGTTGGGCCGCACCAGGAAAGAGCCCCGTTCGCGAAATAGGGCCGAAGAGCCCCTGACCCTCGAGCATCTCCTCGCGGACCTTTTCTAAGGCTCGCCGGTACACCAAGTTGTTCGCGGACTCCGCAGTGACGCTCATCGAGCGGGGAAGATCAACGCCGGCCTTGAGCAGCGAGCAGAGAATACGACAGATTCGCTCGAGAATCGCCGTTTGAATGAGGTCACCGATCACCGGTACCAGCAAGACCAGAGAGTCAAGTCTCGCCTTGCCACG
>PKWA01000029.1:18590-18754 GCA_003131665.1 Acidimicrobiaceae bacterium | reverse complement strand
GTCGTGGCCACCTGCATCGACGAAGAGGGTCAGGCGCGAACGGCGGAGTGGAAGGTTCGAGCCGCCAAAGCCATCACCGAACTCGCGGTCTCACGCTACGGCCTCGATCCTCACGACATCTTCATCGACACCCTGGCGTTGCCCTTGTCCACGGGCATGGTCGA
>PKWA01000029.1:0-18523 GCA_003131665.1 Acidimicrobiaceae bacterium | reverse complement strand
TGCACGCGTCGAAGATCCTTCCGCTCCATCGAATCGACGAAGAGGCGCGTCAGGTCTGTCTGGACCTCATCTACGACCGCCGGCGCGACGACTACGACCCTTTAAGCGAGCTGCTTCGTCTCTTCGAGGGCGCGTCGGTGTCGCAAAATAAAGGTCCGTCCCTCGACGACCTGCCCCTCAACGAGCGACTCAAGCGGCGCATCATCGACGGTGCGCGCGTGGGGCTCGAGGACGACTTGAACGAGGCGATGACCGAGGGCGCCAAGCCGCTCGACATCGTGAACGAGATTCTTCTCGACGGCATGCGTGTCGTCGGCGATCTCTTCGCCAGTGGCGAAATGCAACTGCCGTTCGTACTGCAAAGTGCCGAGACGATGAAGTCGGCCGTATCGCACCTCGAACCCCTGATGGAAAAGAGCGACCAGGGAGGACGCGGTCGCGTCGTGCTCGCCACCGTGAAGGGCGANNTCCTGACCAACAACGGCTACGAAGTCATCAACCTCGGCATCAAGGTCGGCGTGAACGAGATGCTCAGCGCGGTCGAAGAACACAAGGCCGACGCGCTCGGCATGAGCGGCCTGTTGGTGAAGTCCACACTCATCATGCGTGAGAACCTCGAGATCATGAATGAGCGCGCGATGTCCTCAGTGCCGGTGTTGCTCGGCGGCGCCGCGCTCACGCGCACCTACGTCGAGCGCGACTTGCGAGAGATCTACGGCGGACGCGTCTTTTACGGAAAGGACGCCTTCGAAGGACTTCGCGTCCTTGACCAGTTGGGTGAGATTCGCCGAGGCGGCGTCGACGATCCCACCTTTGGCCGAGAGCTGTCGCAAAAGAAAGTCACGCGACGATTTCGCGACACGTCACCCGAACCTGATCCCAACCTGCCTCGCCACAGTCCCGACGTAGAGACCGACAATTCGCTGTTCGTACCGCCCTTTCTCGGGACCCGCGTGGCCAAGGGCATGTCGATCGACGAGATCAGCGAGTTTTTGAATCTCACCGCACTGTTTCGCAATCAATGGGGCTTTCGCCCGGAGAACGGCGAGGACGACCCGGCCTTCAAGGTGCGGGTGAGCGCCACGTTGCGCGAGCAGTTGAGTATCGCCAAAGAGGAGGACCTACTCATCCCCCAGGTCGTATGGGGACACTTTCCCGCCGCGGCCGACGGCAACGATCTCATCATCTACGCCGACGACTCCCACGACAACGAACTGACGCGCTTTCACTTTCCCCGGCAGAATGATGCGCCCAATCTTTGTATCGCCGACTTCTTTCGCTCGATCGACAGTCCCGATCACGACTACGCCAGTTTCATGCTGGTGACGATGGGCAGCCGGGTCTCGGAACGAGCGCACCAACTCTTTACCGAGAATCACTACAACGACTATCTGATGCTGCACGGACTGGGCGTCGAGATGGCCGAAGCGCTCGCCGAGCTCTGGCACCAGCGGATCCGCCAAGAACTGGGTTACGCGCAAGAAGACGGCCCCACGCTGACTGGTCTCTTTCGCCAGCAGTACCGCGGTGGACGCTACTCCTGGGGCTACCCGGCCTGTCCCGATCTCACCGATAACGCGAAGGTCGCCGCGTTGCTCGAGTCGGAACGTATCGGCGTCTCGGTATCAGAGGGTTTCCAACTTCATCCCGAACAGACCACCGACGCCATCATCTGTCACCATCCCAAGGCCAAATACTTCGTCGCGTAAGAGAGCGCTTACGGTCCCGGTTCGTAGTGGCGCTTAGGCGCGACGTGCCGGTGCCGCGACGGGCGTCGCGTCACTGAGGGCCTCACGAGCGTGGTAACTCGAGCGCGTCAACGGCGAGGCCTGCACGTGGCGAAGGCCCAAGCGACGACCACGTTCGGCGAGGTCGTCGAACTCCGCCGGCTCCCAGAATCGAGCCACCGGCAAGTGGCGCTCGGTCGGGCGAAGGTACTGACCGATCGTGACGATCTGTACTCCGACCGCCGCGAGGTCGGCGAGCGCCTCTTCGACTTCATCGATCGTCTCGCCGAGTCCGACCATCAGACCGGACTTGGTCGTGAGGCCAGACTGGGCGCTGCGCGCCAGCACCGTCAGGGATCGCAGGTACCCGGCGCTCGGGCGCACCGCGCGCTGGAGACGAGCGACCGTTTCGATGTTGTGATTCATGACGTCGGGGCGCACGTCCAACAAGAGCTGCAGAGCCTCAGGGTCGCCCTTTAAGTCACTCGTCAACACCTCGACGTCGGTTCCGGGCGAGCGCTCACGAATCGCACGCACGCAAGTAGCAATGGCGCCCGCGCCACCGTCATCGAGGTCGTCGCGCGCCACACAGGTAATGACCGCGTGCGCCAAATTGAGCCGAACGACCGCTTCGGCGACGCGGTCGGGCTCGGTGGGATCGAGCGCCATGGGCTTGCGCGTGTCAATGAGACAGAACCCGCAGGCCCTCGTACAGCGCTCACCGTTTACCATGAACGTCGCCGTGCCGGCGGCCCAGCACTCGTAGATATTGGGACAGCCCGCTTCTTGGCACACCGTCACGAGGCGCAGGTCCTCGGTGAGCGTTCGAAGGGACTGGTACTCGGCGCCCATGTGCGCCTCAACACGCAACCACTCGGGCTTGCGGGCGCCCAGCGAGAGCCCCGCGTCGGGATCGACCCCGGCCTTGCGAAGTCGACGAATGAGCGGACGCTCCTCAGACGTCGTGGCGACACTTCGATCGACGCGCGCGACGCGGGCTTTTCCTCCTAGGGCCTGCTCGAGTTCTTCGCCCAACATATTCTCGACTTCTAAGGTCGTCACCGAAAGTCCGAGCGAAGTGAGTGAGGCCACGGGCCGGTCGGCGATGCCACAGGGCACGATGGCTCGAAAGCCGGCCAAGTCGATCTCGACGTTGAGCGCCACGCCGTGCAGGGTGCGCCGTTGGCCGAGCTCGTTACGCTCCGTGCGCACGCCGACCGCGGCAATCTTGGCGGGCGTACCTTCGAGATCGGCCCACACCCCGGGGTAGCCCTCGAGCCGTCCCACGACGCCGAGTCGTGCACCAGGATCGGCGCGACGAACCGTTGCAATGACGGCGTCTTCGAGTCGTCCCACGTGGGCCTTGCCGGCGGCCGGATCGTCGTTGACACTGACGATCGCCCAGGCCACCACCTGGCCGGGCGCGTGATAGGTGACGTCACCTCCTCGGTCGGCGTCGACGACTACGGCGTTCAGTTGCGAGGCCGGGATGAGAAAATGCTCTTCGAGCGTTCGAACGCCTCGGGTGTAGGTCGCCGGATGTTCAAACAGCAAGACGTAGTCGTCGCTGGCTTGGAGCAACGAGCGCTGCAGATCGTTGGCCTCGGCGAAAGAGACCCGCCCTAAGTGACGTCGACGCAACACCTATCGCTCGCTCTCAAGGTTCATTCCCGCCAGTAACTCGGCCACCCGTTCAAGGTAACTCGCCGCGCCGACCGGCTCACAGACCCGGTGATCAAAGGCCAGTCCCAACACGACACGCCGGCCGACCTCCAGTGTGGTGACGTCCTTTACGGAGCGAACGACCGGCGCTAGGCGAACCGCGCCCATCGAGAGAATGGCGACTTCGGGCTGAATGATGATCGGCTCGGTCCACAGGGCATGCTCACTGGGCGCGCCAATGACCGTGAACGTCCCGCCCATGAGATCGTCGGCGGTGAGTTGACGAGACGAAAGGCGCTCGTCCAAATCGCGTATTCGTCGCGCCAGTGCGCGCAGGGTCAGGCCGGCCGCGGCGTGCACGACGGGCACCAACATGCCGTCATCGGCAACGGCCCGAACGACACCGAGGTTGACCGTGCGATGAACGACCAACTCATCAGCTAAGAACGTCGCGTTGAGAAACTCAAACTCTCCGAGCGCGCGCACGGCGGCCAGACTGACCACCATCTCGTCGCTGATCGTCACGCCGTCACGGGTGACCCGTCCGATCGCCTCGAGTTCGCCAAAGATCGTTCCGTCGGCCTCAATCGCCACGAAGCCGTGCGGGGTCTCCTGGCTCGACACCGACATGTGATGGCCCATTCGACGGCGTCCGTGGCTGAGCGGTACGACCAGTGCGTCGCTCGGACCCTGCGCGACGGCCCGCTCCGCGTCGCGACGGGTGATGGCGCCGCCAGCCCCGCTGCCGCGCAGCGTCGAGGACTCCACTCCCGCGTCGGCCAGAATTCTCCGCACGACCGGTGACACGACGACGCCGCTCGCGCTCGACACGTCGGGCACGGGCGACGGTGCCGGGCTCGAGGCGAGAGTCGCCTCAGTGGGAGCAGCGGGCGGGGGTCTCACGCCTGCGTCCGTCGACTCATCGATGACCGCGACGCGCGAGCCGGTGGCGACGGTGTCGCCTTCGCCCGCGACAATCTCCGTGAGCACACCGGACGCGGGCGAGGGCATTTCGGAGTCCACTTTGTCCGTAGAGACTTCGAAGAGCGGTTCGTCGCGCGCTACGCGCTCTCCCACCTTTTTGAACCACTTGGTGATGATTCCTTCGGTGACCGACTCACCCAGCGAGGGCAACGTCACGTCAACCAACGTGCAGTCCCCTTCCGGCTAACGCGAGCAGCGTTTCGCCAAAGGTCTCGGACAACGACGGGTGCGGCTGGATTAACGCGGCCGCTTCCTCGGCCGTCGCTTCCCAGTTGACCGCGAAGTAGCCCGCGCCGAGCTGTTCCGTCACCCAGGGCCCGGCCATGTGCACGCCGAGAATCTGCCCGGCCGTGCCGTCGGCGCGCTTCTCGGCGATGATTTTCACCACGCCCTCGGTGTCACCGATAATTTGAGCGCGGCTGTTGCCGCCAAAGGGGTCCTTCTTTACTACGACCTCGTACCCCTTCTCCTTGGCGAGCGCCTCGGTCAGTCCACAAAACGCCACTTCGGGGTTGGAGTAGATGGCCCACGGCACGCGGTCATAGTCGACCGGCACGACCGGCTCTCCCAAAATGGTCTTGATCGCGACGATCGCCTCGGCGAAGCCGACGTGGGCGAGTTGGGGCGTGTCGGCGACCACGTCACCGACGGCGAAGACGTGCGCCGCGCCGGTGCGTTGATAGTTGTCGGCCACCACAAAGCCCCGATCGTTGATCTCCACGCCCGTGCCCTCGCCGAGCAGGCCTTCGGTGCGCGCGCGCCGTCCCACACTCATGACGATCATGTCGGTCTCGACGCCCTCTTCGCCCTCGATGGCGATCGTGGTCGCACCCTTCTTCGGGCTGTGTCCGGTGATTTTGACTCCGACGCGGATCTCAATCCCGCGCTTCTTGAATGATCGCTGCACGACGCTGGCGACCTCGCTGTCACAGCCCGCCAAAATCGTCGGCAAGCTCTCGAGGATCGTCACTTTGGTGCCGAGGTCCGCCAGCAGCGAGGCGAACTCACAACCGATCGCCCCGCCGCCAATGACCGTGGCCGTCGCGGGTAGTGCGCTGAGGTCCAAGAACTCATCTGAGGTCACGACGATCGAACCATCGACATCAAAACCGGGCAAGGTGCGCGGCACAGAACCTGCCGCGAGGATCACGTTGGTTCCCCGGGCGACGACGCCGGCGTCCGCACCGTCGAGCACCGAGACGCTCAAGTCCTTGTCGAGTCGGCCGGTGCCTTCAAAAATCGTGACTTTTCGGCCCTTCAGGAGTCCCGACAGACCCTTGAACAGGCGCTCGACGATCTCGTTCTTTCGCTTCTGACTGACCGCGAAGTCCACCGACACACCCTGAGAGGTGATGCCGAAGTCCGACGCGTGCTCAACGGTACGGTGAACGTGCGCCGTCTCGAGAAACTCCTTGGCCGGGACGCAGCCACGATGCAGGCACGTGCCGCCGACCTTGTCACGCTCGACAATCGCCACGTTGAGACCGGCCGCCGCGCCGTAGAGGGCGGCGGCGTAGCCGCCAGGTCCGCCGCCAATGACGACGACATCGAACTGTTGGACCTCGTTAGCCACGGTCTTTCCCTTCAGTAGTACAGCGCCATCCCCCTGGGAAATCCTAATGTTTTCGCCCTTTACTCCACGCAAGGAGAGCTACGAGTGGCGTCCTCGCTGGGCGTCGGCGGCCTGGGTCGCGAGTTCGTCGACGAAGTCGTTCATACGGTCCCCGGAGTGGCCCTTCACCCAGGAGAACGACACGTCGCGCTCGCTTTCAAGGGCCAGGGGTAACAGTCGTTCCCACAGGTCACGATTAGCGACCGGCTGGCCCTTGGAGTTCTTCCAGTTACGCCGGAGCCATCCGGCGTACCACGATTCATGAAAACACTTCACGACGTACGTCGAGTCGCTCACGATCTCGATGGGATCAAGCGGGTGCTCCACCAGAGCCTCGATCACCGCCAAGATCTCCATACGCTGATTGGTCGTGTGGACCTCGGCACCGCTGGCGAACTCGTCAGGACCACTCGCCCACGCCCAACCTCCGGGCCCGGGATTGCCGCGACACGCCCCGTCGGTATGGATTCTCTTCATATGATCCGGGTGATCCACGCATCGGGATCTTCGGTGAAGCGCGTCACGGCAACCGGCAGATCTCCGCGAAGAACTTGTCCGAGCGTGACGTGTTCCAGCACCTCGCGAAGGGCGCCTCGAACCGCGACCCACACGTCGCGCAGGTGCGTCGCTTCACCTTCGTACTCGAGGGTTTCAGGTCGCATCCCACGAACCCCGGCCATCGGTCCACTCACCACGCGCAAGATGTCGGCGATCATGATCTGATCCGGGTCGTGCGCCAGCTTGAAACCACCTTCGGGGCCGCGCTGACTGGTGACCAGGCCACCGCGACGAAGATCCGAAAGGATGGCTCCGAGAAACTTGGCGGGCAGGTCTTGCTCGTGCGCCAAGTGATCGGCGCTCACGGAGACGTCGCTCGCCGCCAGGGTCAAGAGCGCCCGGATGGCGTACTCGGCCTTGGCGGGAATCTGCATAGACCCATTCTGCCCCACCTCGTTGTGGCGCGGAGCCCAGTGACGCAACTTCTATGGTGGTTGAGGTGTTCGACCTCTCTACGCGGCGTCTCTACCTCTGCGTGCCCGCGCGCGAGGACATGTCGAACTTCTTGCCATGCGTCCTACGTGGCGGCGTTGACGTCGTCCAACTGAGAGAAAAGACCCTGTCGCCAGCGGCGCAGTTGGATCAGGCTCGCCTCATCGCACCGATCTGTCGTGAGTTCAACGTGCCCTTTATTATCAACGACTCTCCTGAGTTGGCGCTCGAAGCCCGCTGCGACGGTGTGCACGTCGGACAAGACGACGTCAGCGTGGAACGCTGCCGGGAGATACTCGGCCCCGATGCCATTATCGGGCTCTCGACGCACTCGCTGAGCGAGTTGGACGACGCCCTCACTCGAGACGTCGCCTACCTCAGCGCCGGTCCGATCGTGCCCACGCCCACCAAGCTCGGACGCGCCGGCACGGGCGTTGAATACGCGCGGGAAAGTCAGGCGCGCAGTCCCCGACCGGTCTTTGTGACGGGCGGGGTCAACGCAACCAACGTGGCCTCACTCGTAGCGCTCGGCCTTCGCCACTTCGTGGTGGTGCGCGCGATCACCGAGGCGAGTGATCCCGAACTCGCGGCTCGGGACATTCGCCGCGCCCTCGACGAGGCACTCTCAGCGGTGCCGGTCGAGCCAACCTAACAACGTCGCCACCATACGAGGATCGGCGCGAAGTTGGTGGCCGGCTCCTTGAATGAGACGAAGTTCGGCGCGGCCCTCGGCCGCTCCGACCAAGNNCGTCATCGGTGCCGTGTCCAATGAGCAGCCGGCGTGGCGGGAGCTGTTTGATTGCGCGCATGGGGTCAATGGCCAACAGGTCCTTATAGAGCGCATCGGGCTCGAGCAGGTCGTGCTCGTTGCCGACCACGCCCGCCACTTGCACCGCGCGGTGAATCTCCTCAGCGGTGCCGGCCCAGGGCTTGAGGTGCGCGGGCGCCGCGAACGTCGCGACGCCGCGAACCCGCTCATCGTTGGCCGCCNNGGCCGCCACGGCGAGGGCCAACGAGCCCCCGAAACCAAATCCCGCCAGCGATATAGGTCGGTCGCCCTCCGCCACACGATCGAGGATCTGGCCCAAGTCTTGGCGCCACTGGGTCGCCGAAAACGTACCCGTACTTCCGCCCACGCCCGAGAGCGTGCCGGTCGCCACCATCCAACCCGACTCGCTCGCCACGTGCTCGGCCAGTTCCGGTAAGAGTCCCGCCGCTTGACGACCCATGCCGGTCAGTCGCGGGAGTCCGTGCACGAGCACCAGCACGTGACCGGCCACGGGACGCGCGCCGGCGATGGAGATTTTTAAGTCGAGTAGCGAGTCACCACTTCGTAGTTGCTCGTGGGCGAGCACGAGCGACTAGATGCCTAGACGTTGGGCCAATAGCTCACGGTGATACGCCGGGTCGCCCAGGAACAATTCAGAACTTTTCGCGCGCTTGAAATACAGGTGCGCGGGATGCTCCCAGGTGAAGCCGATCCCGCCGTGAATCTGGATGTTCTCGGCCGCGCAGTGAAAGTAGGCCTCGGAACAGAACGACTTGGCGAGACTCGCCGCGATCGGCAGCTCGTCGTTGCGCTCTTGGGCGGCCCAGGCGGCGTAATACGCCGCGGACTTCGCCGACTCCACGTCGAGCAACATGTCGGCACACTTGTGCTTGATCGCCTGGAACGATCCGATGGGTCGGCCGAACTGGACGCGATTCTTCGCGTACTCCACCGAGGCGTCGAGCACCCGCTGCGCGCCGCCGACTTGCTCGGCGGCTAACGCCGCCGCGGCCACCTGCAACGTGGCTTCGAGGCCGGCCAGTGCGCCGCCCTCCTCGCCCACCAGCTTCGCCGGCGCCCCCTTGAACTCGATGCGACTCTGTTTACGGGTCTGGTCCATCGTCGAGAGCGACTCGCGCGTGACGCCGTTCGCGTCGCCCTGGACGGCGAAGAGCGACAGGCCCTTTGAGGTCATGGCCGGCACGAGCAACAGCGACGCAATCGATCCGTCGGTGACGTAGCTGCGAACACCGTCCAGGACAAAGTCCTCGCCCGAAGGTTTCGCCGTCGTTGAGGTCGCGCTGAGATCCCACTGACCGGCGTCGTCCGTGACGCAGAGCGTCGCGATCGTGTCGCCCGAGGCGAGCCCCGGCAAGTACGCCGCCTTGTCCGCGTCGCTGCCCACGAAGAGCAGCGCATTCGCCGCCAGCGCGACGGTGGAAAAGTAGGGCGAACAGAACAGCGCCGCGCCCATCTCTTCAAAGACCACGTACAGCTCGACCGGGCCGAAGCCCTGGCCCCCGAACTCCTCAGGAATGCCGAGGCCCTGCAGGGCGAGTTCCTTGGCCATCTGGGCCCACACGGCCGGGTCGTAGCCCTCCGGGGTCGCCATTAGTCGGCGAACTTCACTCTCGGGCGACTTCTCTTCTAAGAAGCGGCGCACCATCTTGCGCAGTTCGTCTTGCTCTTCGCTAAAGCCAAAGTTCATCGCGAGCCCTCTTCGTCTCTGGCGCATTGAGCGTCCAGGTTGAGAATAGTCAATCTGGACGGGGCAAATTTTCGTGCCATTCTGAAGGGATGGACAACGTGGAGTTGGTCTGGTCTGACGCCTCAGCCGAGGTCCACCGCTTCGTGGTCGGGCCTATTGAAAACAACGTGTACGTGATTCGATGTCGACGCACCGGTGAGTCGACGTTGCTCGACGCGGCCAACGAACACGACCGGTTACTACGAATCGCCACGCGTCTCGGGGTCACCTCGGTACTCGAAACCCACGGCCACTGGGACCACATCGGCGCCGTCGAACAGGTACGCGATGCGGGCATTGACGTATGGGTTCGAGAAGAGGACGCGGGCATGCTGCCCAGTTACGACCATCTCTTAGAGGACGACACCGTGCACACCGTGGGCGATCTTCGTTTACGAACAGTGCACACCCCGGGCCACACCCCGGGCAGCATCTCTTTCTCGCTCGAGAACACGCCGATGCTCTTCACCGGCGACACGTTGTTTCCCGGAGGTCCGGGCAACACCACGTTCGAAGGCGGCGACTTCGCCACCATCATCACGTCGATCGAAGAGCGACTCTTTCGCGTCTTTGATCAAGACACGACGATCTGGCCCGGTCACGGCGCGCCCTCGACGATCGGCGCAGAGCGTCCTCACCTCGATGAGTGGGTCCAACGCGGCTGGTAAATCGGGTCAGCGACGGAGAGCACACCAGTAGGCTCCCTTCGTGCCACCAACGCTGCTCGAACTACGTAATCTGCACGCCGAAGCCGAAGGAGCGTCGATCCTTCGAGGCGTCGACCTGATCGTGAACGAAGGTGAGGTCCACGCGCTCATGGGCCCGAACGGCGCCGGCAAATCCACGCTGGCGAGCGTGATCATGGGACACCCGGGCTACAAGGTAACGAGCGGCGAGATTTTGCTGCGAGGCGAGAATATTGCCACCTGGACGCCCGACGTACGAGCTCGCGCGGGTATCTTCCTCGCCTTTCAATATCCCGAGGCGATCAGTGGTGTGTCGGTTATTCAGTTCTTGCGTCAGGCCATCGCCGCGCGAAAGGGCCTCGAGGAACTTAGTGTGCTCGAAGTTCGTCTCGACCTGGCCGAATGGATGGACCGCCTCGGCATCGATCGCGCCTTCGCCGAACGCCACCTCAACGACGGCTTCTCCGGTGGTGAGCGCAAGCGCAACGAGGTCTTGCAGATGGCGCTGCTCGAGCCGGTCGTGGCACTGCTCGACGAGACCGATTCGGGACTAGACATTGACGCGTTGCGCGTGGTCGCCAATGGCGTACGCACGGTGCGAGAGCAGCACCCCGCGATGGGGGCGATCATCGTCACGCACTACGTCAAACTGCTCGACGAAATACGCCCCGACTACGTCCATGTCCTGTTCGACGGACAGATCGTGCACTCCGGTGGACCCGAGCTCGCCACCGAGATCGACCACGACGGCTACGACGCGTGGCGACCGGTCAACGCGTGACCAGTTTCAGCGCCCGTCGGGTTCGAGCGGACGTCCCCCAACTCACGCGCGTCGTGAACGGCCGCACGATTACCTATTTGGATACCGCCTCGAGTTCGCTCCAGCCGCGAGCGGTGATCGAGGCGATGAGCCGTTACTACGAACTGCGCCACGCCAACGTTCACCGCGGGGTGTACCAGACCGCCAACGAGGCCACCGAGGCCTACGAGGGATCTCGCGCCAGCGTCGCGAACTTCATTCACGCCCCCGGCGGTGCCGCGGAAGTCGTCTTTACCAAGAACACCACCGAATCGTTCAACCTCATCGCCAAGTCCTGGGGTGCGGCCAATCTCGGACCCGGTGACGTGGTGTTGCTGAGCGAGATGGAGCATCACGCCAATATCGTGCCGTGGTTTCAGCTTCGTGAGACGACGGGCATCGAGGTGCGCTTCATTCCGGTGTCGGATGACTTTCGACTGGACCTGAGTCACCTGGATGAACTCCTGCGTGGAGTGCGACTGCTCTCGATTACGGGCATGTCCAACGTGCTGGGCACCAGGAATCCCTTGAAGGAGCTGGCCGGTGCCGCGCATCGCGTCGGCGCTTTGATCGCCGTCGACGGGGCCCAGTCGGTGGCCCACGGCACAACGGACGTCGCCGAACTCGACCTTGACTTTCTGACGTTTTCCGGACACAAGATGCTCGGTCCTACAGGGATCGGGGTGCTCTGGACCCGCGAAGAGATACTGGACGACATGCCGCCGTTCCTCGGCGGCGGCGGCATGATCGCCGACGTGCGAACCGACGGCTACACCCCGGCACGCGGCGTCACTCGCTTTGAGGCCGGCACCCCACCCATCGCGGAAGCGGTCGGGCTCAACGCCGCCGTACGTTACCTCGAGGGACTAGGAATGGAAAACGTGAGCGCACACGAACGTGACCTCACCCAAGACGCGCTGACTCGATTGGAGTTGACCTTCGACGGACGAGTTCGCGTGATTGGCCCACTCAACACGCTCGATCGAGGCGGCGTGATCAGTCTGGACGTCGAGGGCATCCATCCCCACGACGTCGCCCAGGTCCTGGACCAGTTTGGCGTGTGCGTGCGGCCAGGTCATCACTGCGCCAAGCCCCTCATGCGACGTTTTGGTCTCGCCGCGACGGCGCGAGCATCGTTCGGGCCCTACTCCTTGAAGAAAGACACCGACGTTCTCCTCGAGGCGTTAGAACACACCCTCAAGATGTTTGGCTAATCGTGTCGAACCTCGAAGATCTCTACCGCGAAATCATCCTCGATCACTACCGCTCACCGCGTAATCGAGGTGAGTTGCCCACCCCGCCGGCTCACCGGGTCGAGGGATTCAATCCGCTCTGTGGCGACGACGTCGTAATTTTTCTCGACGTACGTGACGGCGTGTTAGAGGACATCAAACTAACCGGACGCGGCTGCTCGATCTCACAGTCGTCTTCCTCACTCATGAGTACGGTAGTGAAGGGCAAGCCACTCGCCCAGGTCCAGAGCACTATTGACACCTTCAAAGAGTTGATGACCGGTCACGAAACGTCGCTCTCAAACGATGACGAGCATGACGACGAACTCGACCTCAGAACGCTGGGCGAACTGGCGGCACTGCAGGGCGTCGTCAAGTTCCCGGTTCGAATTAAGTGCGCGACGCTGGCGTGGAACACGCTGCGTCAAGGACTCGAGGAACTGGCCTCGTCCTAGCTCGGCGTGCAGGGCACTGGGTCGTACGCCGGTACCGCCAGCGTCGGGTTCACGGCGGGCTTGGTCGCAGGGGGCTTCTTCTGGCCCGACGTCGTGGTCACGACGGTCGTCGTGGTCGTTGCCACTGCGGGCGGCAACGGAGTTTGCAGCGCCTCGTTGGGCGGGGGGTTCGAAGGGGTCAAGAGCTGACGGCCAAAGATGGTGACGAGCATCTGTTGCGCATACGGTTGATCGACGAAGAGCACGTCACCGAGATTCGGTGTCGTGGCCGCCAGCCACGGCAGGGTGTACGTATAAAGGTCGCTGGAACTTAGGCCGTGAAAACGCACCGCCAGACCGATCAACTCATTCAACGAGAAGTTGCTGTCCAGGCTGATGCCCTGGGGCAGTTTGGAGAGAAACGAGTTGATGGTTATGGGGTTGTAGAGTTTCTTCGCTTGATTAACCATGGCTCGAAGGAACGCACTTTGGCGATCGATGCGACCGAAGTCGCTCGTTCCGTCGTACACCCATCCGAGATTCGTCAACTGGCTGGAAGAGGCGTTGTTGCCGGGCCAGGTACTGACCCCTTTGACGTTGTAGTAAAAGTGGCGGCTTCGTGTCACGGCCAGCGCCGACGATCCCTCGATGAGTTGACACCCCGGGTGCGTGATGACGAGGTCGGAGTAGGGATCCCTGGAGGGATACGGGAAGTCGAGGTAGACCCCACCCAGGGCGTCGGCGGCGTTGATGAGACCGGCGAAACTCACCACAATCGTGTCGTGGATCGGAATGCCAAAGTTGGCCGTAATGGTCTGTGCGAGGAGCGAGGGTCCTTTACCGAAGTTCACGTTGATCCGATTGAACTGGCCGTAGAGCGACTGATTCGCCAAGAGCGTGACCATGGTGTCGCGAGGAATCGACAGAATTGATACGGTCCCCGCGGTAGGGTCCACATGCACGATCTTGACCGAGTCACTTCGCTGGCCGGACACCGAACCGGCGGACGCGCCGGTCTGAGCAGCCAGGAGTCCCGACAGCCCGGCGCGCGAGTCCGAACCGATCATCAAGATATTGAAGGGCTGACCGGAAATGGCCTTGACCTCACCTTTGACCGTGATCTTCGGGATCTGGCCGAAACGCCAGTCGGCGTACAAATATCCCCCACCCACAACACCGGCCAACAGTCCAATCAGGACGAGGGTGGAAATGATGAGCTTTCGACGGACCCCTCCGCGACGACCCTTTCGGCGCTTTCGTTTGATGCCGCTGCGTTGGTCGACCGCGTCACCTAATTCCATCAGGCGTTGTTGATTGGCGAGATCGCGCTTGGAGTTCGCCCGGCGATTTGGTGTTGGCTCGTCAGGAGTCCGGTCACGTCCATTAGCCATTAAAGAAGGTTACCGTTCTCGATCACCGAGTTTTGATCAAGTCGACGTAGAGCGAAATATGTCGTAGCCGTCACGTTCGAGCGTCACGGCGAGTTCGGGTCCGCCGGTCGCCACGACCCGACCATCGCTCACTACGTGAATCATGGTCGGCGTCAGTTCGAGCAGGAGGCGACGAAAGTGGGTGATCGCCAACACACCGCAGTTCCACTCTGTCGTCGCGGCCACTAGGCGTTGGGCTACCACGTCCAATGCATCGACGTCGAGACCTGAATCTATTTCGTCGAGCAGTGCAAACTTCGGACGTAATACGCCGAGTTGGACCATCTCCGCTCGTTTGCGTTCGCCACCAGAGAGATCAACGTTGACAAAGCGATCGAGTAGTTCAGGCGCCAACTCGATACGGCGCGCTTCATCGAGCATTCGCGCACGCAACGTCGCGGGGTCAGCGCCAGCGGCCACGAGCAAGTCGAACGACCGCACGCCGGGAATCTCGAATGGCTGTTGAAGCACGAGCATCAGGCCGTGACGTGCTCGCTCGGTCGGGGTCATGGTTAAGAGTTCGACATCGTCAATGGTCACCGAACCGTCGAGAATGCGATAGCCAGGGTGACCGGTGAGCGCGTGCGCCAGGGTTGACTTCCCCGAACCGTTCGGGCCCATGATCGCGTGAACTTCGCCCGAGTGCATGGTGAGACTGAGGTCCTTCAGGACCTCTTTGCCCGCGACCTCGACGCGCAGTCCTTCAATCTTCAACGTCGAACTCACGGCACCAACACCTCAAGGCGACCGTTGTTGGACTGCACGTCGTAGTGAGCCACGGGACGGGTCGCCGGCAGGGTCACCGCGGCACCATCACTGAGTCGAAACATCGCCCCGTGGCGCGCGCATTCGATCTCGGCGGTCTCCACGTCCACTTCCCCCTCGGACAAACTGAACTCCTCGTGGCTACAGCGGTCGTCCAAGACGTACACGGTCTCGTCGATGCGAACGGCCACCAGTACCCGTCCTTCGACGTGGAGTTGACGGGGAATACCCTGTTCGAAATCGCTCAACGTGCCGATATCAACCGTCGTCACGAGGTCACCACGGCCACGCTGGCCAAGACCGAAGCCACATCGCTCTCGACCAATTCAGCCAATTCACTCGGCAATGCCGAGAGCATTTCGTAAAAGAAGCCCTGAATCAAAAGCCGCTGTGCATCGTCGCGACTCACGCCTCGTGACTCGAGGTACCAACGTTGGAGTTCATCCAGCGGGCCCACGCTGGATGCGTGCGCGCACATCACGTCACTCTCTCTAATGTCGAGATTGGGAACGCTGTCGGCGTGCGCAGTGGGTGACAAGAGAAGATTGTGATTGGTCTGGCGCGCGTCGGTACGCTTAGCGCCCTTTTCTATCTCAATCAATCCGGTGTAGACCGAGCGAGAGTGATCCGCGACCGCGCCCTTGGACAGTAAGGTCGACGTCGTCCTCGGTGCCACGTGATATTGGCGTGTTCGAAAATCGTGAACCTGATCGCCCGCTCCTAGAAACGTCGTGCGCAACTCGTTGGACGCACCGGCACCAAGTAGTTCTGCGTCGTTGCGCGATCGGTCGTAGTGTGCTCCCAGTCCAACCACCGCTTGGTGCAGTCGAGCGTCGCGCGCGATGAATCCCGTCGTGCGCGCGATATGCCAGGCGCTCATGTCCAGGCGCTGATAGGTGATCAACCTCAACGACGCGTTGTCCTCGACGCGATATTCGCTGACCGGAACGACAAGCGCGTTGGCGCCCCCTTCGAAGTACTCCACGATCGTCACGCTCGCGCCCCGCTCGACCACGATCTGCGTGCGAGGGAACGAGGCGCCGGCCGTTGACTCGTTCAACACGACGACGGGTTCGACGACATTGACCCCCGCCGCGACACGGATGACCGTCGCGCTCGGGGCCAAGGCGACGTTCAGCATCGAGAAGGCGTCGCTCTCGTACCGATCAAGTAGCGACTCACCCGCCAACGATTCACTGGATTCGTCAAGTTCGACGGTGACGCCTTCTACAAGGTCGCCGGTGCTGACACAAAATCCGTCGACGACTCGAATGACCAGACCTGCTCGCTGACTGAGTTGCGTCGCGAACGCCGAATCCGGGGTCGTCGCTGGAGCGCTCGGCACTTCAAAACGCTCGAGCCCGAGATCGCCCAGCGGGGCGTAGCGCCATACTTCGTCACTGGTCGTGGGCAGTCCGGTCGACTCATAGATTGACCAGGCCCGACGTCGCGCGGCCGCGTCGGGCCGCTCGGCGATAAAGGTGGAGGCTGACTCAGCGAAGGCGTTCATAAGGAGTTAGGACTCAGGCAGTGTACCGGGCGCTCGCCGCGCTCCGGCGGGAGCGGCGTAGGCTGAGCCATCGTAGGAAGGGTACGCGTGGAGTTTTCATCAGAGGTCATCACGATCGACGTCAAGGGCCACGTGGCCACGCTCTGGCTCGATCGCCCCGACGCGCGCAACGCCCTGGGCAGCGCCTTTTGGCGTGACTTGCCACGAGCCGCGACGGCACTCGACCGTGACCAGTCAATTCGTGTCTTGGTGATCGCGGCTAAGGGCCCACACTTCACCGTTGGACTCGACCTCAAGGAGTTCGGTGGCAACTTCATCGCGGGCGGTACCGACTCCTCCAAGGCCACTTCCAACGCCAAGTCCTACGAAGCGATCCGTACTATGCAACAAGCCGTTACTTCGATCGCCGATTTAAAGATTCCGGTCATCGCCGCGGTGCACGGTTACTGCATCGGGGGCGGTGTAGACCTCATTAGTGCGTGTGACGTACGACTGTGCTCGAGCGACGCGACGTTCTCCGTTCGAGAGGCCAAAGTCGCCATCGTCGCCGATCTCGGTACGCTCCAACGACTACCACGCATCGTGAGCGCCGGACACGTGGCCGAACTGGCCTACACCGGCAAGGACATTGGCGCGGGCCGAGCAGCCGAGATCGGACTGGTCAACTCCGTGTGCGGTGAAGGCGCCGAGGACGTTCTAAAGGCCGCGAATGAGCTCGCTGACGAGATCGCGGCCAACTCGCCGGTAGCGGTGCGCGGTACAAAAGCGGTCCTGGGCGCGAACGACGGACGCACGGTGGCCGAGGGCCTCGACTTCGTGGCCAAGTGGAACACGATGTATCTACACAGCAACGATCTTCGAGAGGCGATGACCGCCTTCGTCGAACGGCGGCCGCCCGTGTTCAACGGCGACTAACGACGCCAGAACTTCTTCCCGCGTCGATTCTTCTTCGCTTGCGCTTCGAGTTGGCGCCGGCGCTCTTCGAACATCGCCGGAGCCACGGCGCCAACGATCTCGCTCGCCGACTCTAGAAGCTCACGGCGTTCTTCAATGGGCACGTCGGTGCCGGGCGCTTCGACCGGTCGGTCCACGAGAGTGCCGTGCGACCAGCCAATGTCCACGTAGCGCCGCTCGTAGGTTAAACAGTTCTCCGGACACGACCAGGGTTGGTCGGGGGCGAGGCCTAGCACGCAAAAGCGCGCCACCTCACCAGACTTGTACGTTCGACTTTGAAAGTGCTTGCACTCCTCGCGCATTCCCATGGAGACATTGTTCCACGTGGCCCATCGTCGTAGGCTTCATACCCATGACACACGACCTACGGCTCGACGAGCGCGTCCTTTCCAAGGGTGAACTCACGAACGCCTCGCTGGTGGCGAATCGAGCCTTCTTCAGTGACCCCTTCTTTCGCTTTCTCTCGCCCAGCGACCGACTGCGTTCGCGAGGTCTCACGTTATTCTTTCGCGCGAACCTCGCCCACTTTGGCGACGGCGGACGAATCGTGACCGTGCGTCAAGCCGACGACACCATCGTGGGCGTAGCGGCGTGGCTACCGACCGATCGATATCCCCAGTCGGTGGGAACGCAACTCGCCCAGATCCCTGGCACCTTTCGCGCCCTCTACCGCCGGCCCCGAGCGCTCATCGACGGCAACAGGTACCTCACGGCCATAGCCAAGTCCCACCCCAAAGAGCCTCACTGGTATCTCCTCTTGCTCGTGGCCGATCCAACGATTCAACGAAGCGGCGTGGGAACGATGCTCATGCATCACGGACTAGCTCTCGCCGATGCAGAAGGCGTCGGGGGCTACTTAGAGACCCAGAACGGGGACAACCTCGCGTACTACCGACGATTTGGCTACGAACTTCGAGAGACGCTTCGACCCGTCAAGGAAGGTCCACCGCTGTACACGATGTGGCGTCGACCTAATTAGCCGATCGAACCTTCCATCTGTAGCTCGATGAGCCGCGACCACTCCACGGCGTACTCCATAGGTAACGTGCGCGTCACGGGCTCGATGAAGCCGTTGACGNNGAGACCGTGGCCTCGTGGCCGATCGAAGCGTCTTGCTCGCCAACTTCCATGTAGGGCCTGGTCTCCGAGGTCGACTTCTCGTCGAGCAGCAACGCGTCACAGCGTACGAAACTTTTTGCGCCGGTGGCGCCCTCTTCGACCT